>JAPLLU010000095.1 GCA_026387385.1 Candidatus Omnitrophota bacterium | reverse complement strand
TGGCTAATTTATTCAGCTCGGTAATCTTTATTTCTTTTAGCGCTCCGATATCTAACTTTTCCACAACAACCTCCTTATTTGTGCTGCCTGATTCTTTGTTTTCTCTATCGTGCCACTGTTATCTATAATAAAATCCGCAAGACGGATCTTCTTGGACAAAGGAAGCTGAAACCTGATTCTTTTTAATATATCTGCCGGGTCGAGAAAAGTCTTCTTCTGAATTCTTTTTAGCTGCTGACTTCTCTTTATTTTTACAACAATTATTTTATCTGCCAGTTTCGTAAGGCCAGTTTCAATTAACAAGGGTGCATCTAAAACAATAATTTTTGATGATAAGGTTCTTATTTTTTTCTTAATAATTCGGAGTATTTCGGGATGCAGGATTTTATTTAACGACTTTAATAACGCTTTGTCACTAAATGCTATCTTTGCCAATTTATCCCTATTGATTCTCCTGTCTTTTCTAAGTATACTCGGGCCAAAGGTAGCAACTATTTTCTTATAAATCTTACTGCCGGGACTGATAATACTGTGAGAGATCCTATCTGCGTCTATTATCTTTGCCCCGTAAGATTTAAATATTGCGGCAACGGTACTTTTACCGCTTCCAAAACTACCAGTAATGCCTAAGATTATTTTCTTACGCCTTTTTCTTTGCACCATACAGTTCAATATATTTTTTGGCAGACTCTCCCCAGGAGAAGTTACATGTCATTGCCTTGACAACCAGTTTTTTCCACTTCTCTTCATTCTTGAATGCCTTTATCGATTCTTCGATGGTCTTGATCAGGGTGTCTTTGCTGTATTTATCAAAAACAAACCCATTGTCTTTTGTAACTGTATCGGCTAAACCGCCGGTCTTAAAGACTAACGGTATTGTGCCATACCTCAAACTGATCATTTGTCCTAAACCGCAAGGCTCATACTTAGAGGGCATAAGGAATATGTCCGAGCCGGCGTATATCTTGTGCGCTAATGCGTCGTCGAATTTCAGGTGCAAAGAGATGACTTTGGGGTATTTTTTTACCATCTCTTCAAGGATCAGGTGGTACTTTAGGTCTCCTGTTCCTAAGATGACCATCTGCAGTCCCATTTTGCAGATCTTATCAATACCCTCGGCCAAAATGTCAAACCCCTTTTGCTCTGCTAACCTAGATACGATACCAAATAACGGCACATCCAGCTTCTGAGGAAGATTACAGAGCTTTTGTAAATCTTTCTTATCCTCGCCTTTATCTTTTATAGTTTTCACGGAGAAATCCTTGGCGATAAACTTGTCCGTCTCAGGGTTCCAGATACGGTAGTCCAAGCCGTTTATTATGCCGAAGACACTGTTCTTTCGCTGGCTCAAGACGCCTTCCAGGCCATAGCCGAATTCTTTGCTCTGTATTTCCTTGCTGTAAGTCGGGCTCACTGTATTTATAACATTGGAGAAAACCATTCCGCCCTTTAGCAGGTTTATCTGGTTGTAAAATTCCAGGCCCTCTATGCTGAACAAACTCCAATCCAGCCCGAGTTTCGGGAATTTATCTTTGGAGAAGAGCCCCTGATAACCTATGTTATGTATGGTCAATACCGTCTTTGTTTTCTTGTAAAAAGGGTCATCCTTATAAATTGTCTTTAAATATACCGGTATCAGTGAAGACTGCCAATCATGCAGGTGAATGGCATCCGGCTTAAAGTTTAACTTTTTCAATAACTCCAGCGCCTCCCTGCAATAAAATGAGAACCTGTCCAGGTTATCTTTATAATCTCCGGTCTTATCACCGTAAAGCGCGTCGCGCTTAAAATACGCGTCATTCTCTATAAAATATACCTTTATATTTTCTCCGATCACCGAATAGCTGACGCCTTCCTTGGTCCTATTGATCTTAAACTTAGGCTCTTCTATTGCCTTGTATTTGGGCATGATTATGATGACTTCCTGTTTTAATTCCTCTAATGCCAACGGCAGTGCTCCGGCGACATCAGCTAAACCGCCTGTTTTAGCAAAAGGTACGACTTCGGATGCGCAAATCGCAATTCTCATTCAATTTCCTCCTTTAGGCCGTCCGGCCTGCTTTAGGCAGGTGGAACATCAAATACTAATTCGTCGTGAATCTGGAGTATCATTTTTGCTTTAAGGTTCCCTTGTTTTATCTGTTCGTATATCTGAATCATGGTTAATTTTATCAGGTCACTGGCAGAACCCTGTATGGGCGTATTTACTGCCTGACGCTCGGCAAACTGCCTGATAGCCTGATTCTTATTATTAATCTGGGGGATATATCTTCTTCTTCCAAGTATAGTATTCACAAAGCCGTCTTTCTCGGCCTTTTCAATCGCTTGCTGTATATATTCTTTTACCTTGGGGTATCTCAAGAAATAAGCATCGATAAAAGCCTGGGCCTGGTCTTGCGCAATTCCTAAATCGCGCGAAAGGCCATAAAAAGTAAGGCCATAAATAATACCGAAATTCACCCTCTTTGCGGTTTCGCGCATTTGGTCTGTGACATCCTTCTCTTCCATGTTATAGATCAAGGACGCTGTTATCTTGTGTATATCCTCATCTTTTCTAAAAGAGGAGGTTAAATTTTTATCTTTTGAGATATGCGCCAGGATTCTTAACTCTATCTGGGAATAGTCACAAGATAAAAGATAACTATCGGGGCTAAAGGCGATTATCGCCCTTCTGATATTCTTGCCCAAATCTGTTTTTATGGGAATATTCTGCAAATTTGGGTTACTGGAGCTGAGCCTGCCGGTCTCTGTTGCCGTCTGATTAAAACAGGTATGAAGCCTACCGGTTTTTTTATCCACTAAATCAGGCAACGTATCTATATATGTTGATTTTAACTTCATCAACTGCCGGTATTCAAGTAACAACCTGGGCAATTTGTGTTTATCCGCTAATTTTCTTAAGACTTCCTCGTCGGTAGAAGCGCCGCTTTTTGTCTTTTTTACTACCGGTAATTTTAATTTCTCAAATAAGATATCCCTTAATTGCTTCGGAGAATTTATGTTAAACTGGCATCCGCTCATATCATAAATCTCTTCAACCAATTCAATGAGCCTCTTCTCTAAATCCTTAGAGAGTGAGCTTAAGATTTCTAAATCCAGCCTTATGCCGTTTAATTCCATATAAGCAAGCACACTAACCAAAGGCATCTCGACTTCTCTAAAAAGATTAAAAAGAGACTTATCCTTCAATTCCTTTTCTAATTTCGGCCTTGCCTGCAAGATAATATTAACCGCCTTTGCCTTGTCTATAGATTTATCTTGGATGACCTTGCCTAAATAATCCCAGGCTAAGTCATTTAAGCTGTATTCGGATTTAGAAGGATTTATCAAATGGGCTGCTATCATAGTATCAAAATATAGGCCCTCCAATGTAACATCCTGCTTGGCTAAAGATACCTTTAACTTTTTAAGGTCATGGCCTATTTTTTTTATATCAGGGCTTGACAATATTTCCCTTAGATTTACGCCGTTATTATTTAATTTAAAGAATTTATTTCCCGCGCAAAACACCAGATCTTCAAAATTATCGCCGTACAAAAAGAGCTCGCCTTGCTCATTTACTATACTTTTCAGCTCTTCGTCCTTAATGCTGATTATTTTTATTTTTTCCGATTCATCTTCCAATAGAGGCAAATCCTTTAAGAATGCCTTAAGTTCAAGGTATTTAAATAACCTGAAAAGCTCCTGGTAGTCAGGCTCGACTATCTTTAATTCATCTAATTTAAAATCCAGATTTATATCTTCCTCCAATACGGCCAACTCTTTACTCAATTTGATCTTATCAAGATTATCCTTTATCGCCGTCTTTATTTTCTCTTGTTTTATCTTCTCGATATTATTCAGTAAATTCTCCACTGAATCAAATGTCTTGATCAATTCTGTGGCCGTCTTTTCTCCGATGCCTCTAACTCCGGGGATATTATCTGCGACGTCTCCCGAGAGGGCTATAATGTCACTTATGCGCGAGGGCTTAACGCCAAACCTTTCTATAACTTTATCGTCATTGTAAATTATTCCTTCGTCTTTATAGGGGCTAAACACAAGCGTATCCTTATCCACTAACTGTAATATATCTTTATCGGAGCTGACAATAGTCGTAGTAATGTTTTTTTCTTTTGCTTTCTTGACAAGGCTAGCTATTATATCGTCTGCCTCATATCCGGCCTTCTCAAATATAGCTAATCTGTAGGCAGAAATTATCTCTTTAATCAAGGGGATTTGGCTGGATAATCCGTCAGGCATTGCCGGACGATGAATTTTATATTCTGCAAATTTCTTTTGTCTGAATGTATCCCTTGAGACATCAAAACACACTGCCATAAACTCCGGTTTTTTTTCTTTTAAGATCTTATTTAGCATATTTATAAAACCGTATATGGCATTTGTAGGCTGACCGAAGGATGTAGAAAGCCCGCTAAGCGCATAAAATGCCCTGTAGCAAAAGCCAGTTGCATCTATTAAATATAGACTTTTCTCAACCATGAACTAGAGGCGGTAATTATAAAAGGGGAAAGCGTTAAGCATCAGTTAAATGGAGTTTATTTTTATTACTAATTAAACCCCGTTAGAGAATTCTCTCTTTAGAGGGTACAATAAAAATGTCATTTGACAACCATAAGTATTCGCTGTATTTTTACCATTGCTTTATTTATATTTTCTCTAACGGGTAAACATGGAAATTTATAGGGCGTGAGAACTTATGTAGATTTTATTCAGTGTAAAATTTGCTTACTAACCTTTTCTACAAACGTACCTATTTTTGTATTTGAAGGGTCGAGGTACTGGGCTATACTGGCCTCATTTAAAGCGGACATATAGTCACCTTTAATAAAATTTTCTTTTGCGCGTTCAAAATACTCCAAAGAACGCTTTTTATCTAACTGCTGACCTAAAACAGCATCTTCATCAAGAAGCATTTCGTCTTGCTCTTGCGGTTCCTGCCCTTTGAGGTTTTCTCCAAACCTTTGCCCTACCTGATCAAATGATTTTGGGCTTGCGCGCACAATATCCTGGAGCCTTTCCTTAGCTGCTTCTGTCCATGGATCCTGTGGATTGCCTAAGGATACCCTCTTTATCCAATAAACTACTGCATTGGCATAATCTTTTTGCCCCTCATAAAGGAGCGCTACGTTAGTATAACTACTCGGGTAGTTTGGAGCGATTTCTATAGCTTTGAGATACATATATTTTGCCTGCTCAATTTCGCCCTTTGCCTCAAGCATGATTCCCAGATCATTATACAATATCACATAAGCAGGATCTAAAAGCAGTGCCTTTTGATAACAGGAAAAGGCACTGTCTATATTTCCTTCTTTTTGCAGTCTGAGGCCTTGTTCGCGATAAGCCCTGGCTTGTTTTTGTGAAGAATTCAAGTTCTCCTGGCCGCAAAAACCGGAAACCGAGAGAAAAAACAAGAATGCTATTAAATATAAAGGAATTGGCATTGAGGGGGATTTTGACATTCTCATTTTTAATATATAAGAAAAATTGACAAAAATCAAGGAAAATTACAGCAAGGGAGGCATTTTCAAAACAGGATGACCTGCCTTATTTAAAAAGCTTAGTAAGTCTTCCAAAGTCGTAGCAACACTCTCGTCAGCAATCTTGTCCAGTAAATCCGGATCCCCTAAATCCCGGGCACATTTTTTAAATTTCTCGCCCAGGATTTCTTTTAATTCCTTAGGCATCCAAACCAGCCTTTTTAAACCCCCTTCAGCAGAGATAAATTTTTTACTTATGGTATAGAGCTTACCTACTCCTAAGAAACCCGGAGTCTGAACGCCTCCGCCTACAGAACCGGCTAATGTAGTAAATGTCATACCACAAGGTGTCATACCTGAATAATCACGATGCACAATCATAACTCCATTTGCCTCAGGCAGTATCGCCACTATGCATTCAAAACATCCGCATGAGGATTGCGGGGCATCCATCAGTGAATACATGCTTACGCCCGTGATTGTCTTATTGGATTTATTGTAAAGAAAGTCATTTATATTTTTCCACTGCCCTAATCTCTGATCAATCATCTCACCCTTAAGTATCGGCTGATTAGGCCCCGTAGGAGTAATCTCATAGGAGGCCTTGCCATCAAGCCAAGAATATGCCCCGCATAACCCTAAGCGTTCCGGGGTAATAATGCAGACATGATTGGGGGCAAAGCTCTGACAGAGCGTACAGCTATAAAAGGTATCTACGCTCTCATCTGTCATGCCGCCTAAGCGCTCATCGCGTTCTTCAAATGCCTTTTTTGCCTGAGGCAACAATTTCTCTACATCAGCCTGCTTTGTGTAAAGCTTAACCTGCACTTTATCTACAATAGCGCTGTATTCCTGGTGCAGCATAGCATGTAAAATTACTCCGATATGTTTAAGGCGGAATCCTTTATTGAATGCATCGAGCGATACCCTTATCCAATTCATATCGCGCTGGCCTATATGCATTAGACCCATGGCATAATTTATAAAGCGGTGTATCTGGCGCTCAAGGATGGGCTCAAAATCCTTCTGCATCTTTCGGCCGGCTACCTCTACTATAATTGCTAACGGCAGGCTTTTTTGATCTTTCTGTAGATTATCGATATCCCCACCGATTAATTCTATCTTACCGTCCAGGACCTCTTCTGATTTTTTTAAAGTAAGGTATTCAAAAGAAGGACCTGCCTTACCGCCGAATTCAATGTGCAGCTGTTCTTTCCTGACGCGCTCACCTTCAAAAGCTGCAGCATATGAAACAGGTATTGGTATTGAAGCGATTTTTACCTTTACCCCTCTTACTTCAATACACCTGGGAACAATCTTTTTATAATCTAATTCTTTGACTAGCGCTTCATAAGTAGTAATGCCTGAAGGTTTTATTTCCGGGATATCGGTATCAGCGATTATAGGAAAACCCATATTTATTGCACCGGCTCCGGTTGCATATTTTATATCATCAAGCTCGCCTAAAACTAGCCCGAAGGCAAAGACGCGCTCTTTAGCATATAAAAGGCATTTTTGCGCCTGACCCGGTTTAATTCCTCCGAAGGTCAAAGCCGAACGGATTGCCCAATTTAAGGGATATATGGCAGAGATGGTATCGCGGCCATAAGGCACAATATAATTATCCCAACCCATCTGCACATTCTCTTCTATTAACTGATCGATTATAGAACGGCCGCCGGCTGAAGAACCTACAAAAATTAAGATATTCCTCTCCTGCAGTTCACGCACAATCTCAACCGCTATCTTATTATTTGGAGCCGCCCCTAGTATTGCGGCAAATCCGGGCATACGCCCGTCGACCAGCTGTATGCCTAAGGAGCGCATAATCGTATCGGTAAAAAATCCGTTACAATCTTTTTGCGGTTCCTGGTTATATAGATAACGCAAGGCCACGATTATTTCTTCGCAGAATAAACTGGACATCCCCGCGTTCAAGGCATCCCCTAGATAAGGCAGCCACACATTATCCTGCGGAACTTTAGGCAATAAAGATTTGGCGTGCTCTAAGATGGGCAACACTTCCTTTAAGGTCTCTACTTTAGCGCCTAAAAGGGCATTCGCCATGGGAAGATAAAATGCTGTTTCCGGAAAACCGATTTTCTGAGCAGGCCCTTTTTCTTTAATCGCTTTATCTAGAAAATCGGATGCCTGTTTAAAAATATCGTGTGCCCCTCTTATGGCCGCGCAAGCAACAACCTTAGACATACAATCTCTCCTTTTCTTTCACAAAATCCATAATATCAGGATAACCGAAATTCTCCTGAAGCAATCTGTCTCTAAAAGTGCGAACATCTATCCTTTCTCGAATTAATCTCAAAAAAATGCCGCTATTCCTGATGTCCCCTATAAATGTAGCGCCAACAACCTCATTATTCCTGATTATTACTTTTTTATAAATATTGGACTTTGTATCCGAAACCTTCAATTCCTCATAACCGTGGCTATCTTCTTTTAATTTATATATCCCTAAGGAAATTACAGGTAGCCCGAAGAAATCAATGGAATTCATCCCGAACGAACCGTCGTAATTAAGGTTTTCTCCGGCCATATTGGCTCCGGAAATTTTACCCTGTTCAACAGCAACCGGCCATAAGGCGTTTATTGCATACGCTCCAGCTGTTAAATCAAAACTTTCTGCACAATCCCCGGCTGTATAAATATTGGGTACGCTGGTCTGCATCAAATTATTGGCAATAATCCCTTCGCCAACCTTAATCTCTGTTTCCTTAACCAAATCGATATTCGGGCTAACGCCTTTAGCAACAACAACCAATGAAGAATCAAATACTTTTCCTGAATCAAGCTTGATTGCTTTTATATCGCCATTACCAATGACCTCTTGTATATCTTGGCCTAAAACCATTTCAATTCCGTTTTCTTCTAATCTTCGCTGCACAAAACCGGCAGCTTCAAAATCAAGCATCTGCGATAATACCTGTCTTGATTTAATGATAACCTTAACGTCAATATTCCTCTTTTTCAAGGCATATGCCGCCTTAAGCCCGATAAGTCCGCCGCCTAAAACACAGGATGTTTTTGTAACGGGAATGAGCCCTTCAATACTCTTTGCGTTTTCTATTGTACGGAAACCGAATACACCTCTTTTCTTAAGGCCCTTTATCTCCGGGATTTTGGGGGAGGCTCCAGTGGCTATAAGCAAAGAGGTATAATCAAATTGAACCTTATCATTACAGATAATACGGTTCTTTTTAGGGTCGACACGCACAACCTCTCTATTTAATAAAAGTTCTATATTATTCTCTTTATAAAAACTTTCCGGACGATAAATAATCTTTTCTTCCTTTATATCCCCTGCCAAGAAGTAAGAAATAAGACAACGGCAGTAAGTAGCATAATTCTCATCAGAGATTACGATGACCTTTGATTCCGTATCCCTTTTTCTTATTGCCTCAACTGCGGCAATCCCTGCTGCAGAATTGCCTATGACCACAAACTTTTTCATTTTACTATTATCTCTCCTTACGCTTATTTACATCTGTGAGCGGATCCTGTCTTGGGTATTTTCTCGCGCTCACGCTGCTCGAAAACACCCAAGCCACCCGCTCACAAAATATCATAGAGCAAGAAAAATCATTAGACTTATTTTGTTACCTCTATCTCTTCCTGCCAGATAATAGCACCTGTGGGGCAGGCTTTTACACAGCTGGGCTCATTTTTATCCTTACACTTATCGCAGCGTAAAGGCAACTTTTTAATTATATTCGGCCTAATGGCGCCATAGGGACAAACCATCACGCACATCCAGCAGCCTACGCAACGGTTCTCATCGTGTAAAACCATGCCTGCTTTTTTATCATAAGTTAAGGCGCAAGCCATACAAGCATCCACGCATTTAGGGTCTTTACAATGCCGGCAGCTGACCGGATAATTCTTGCCTTTATGATGTAATATCTTTTTTCGGGGTAAAGACAAGGCCTCTTCTTTAAGCGCCTTGAATAGCTCGTTAGTAACCGAATGCGCCAATGCACAGGCAATCTCGCAGGACTTGCATCCCAGGCACTTCTTAACATCGTAATAGAGCTGCTTCATAATTAGCTAAAAGCTTAAGACGTAAAGCGTAAAGTTGAAGTTTAAAACTTAAAGTTTTGATGGTTCGACTACGCTCACCATCAACCCTCAAGCGAAGTCGAAGGGTTGAGTTTTATCTGCTTGCCCTGCCTGCCGGCAGGCAGGCGATAGGCAGGAGTTTTAATTTTTCGCTTTAAGCTTTAAGCTCTACGCTTTTATTAATACATTACTGGCTTTAAATTCAGTGCCTTTCTTTTCTTATCAATGTGTTCAATCATAAGCTTTGCCATCTTAAAAGGGTCATCGCAGAATTCAAATCTTCCACCCACTACATCCTCTAATTCATGCGTCAAATAATTGGTAAGATTTTGGCTTCCTATGACGGCAAACGGACTTGCGCCAAAAACAGTATAAACTCCAGAGGCGACAAAATATAATCCTATTGTTATTGCCTTTTCAGACATCCATTCAGGTGCACAGCCAGCTGCGGGAATATCTGATAAATCTTCACCCAGGCCACCCTCTTCTATGATATGTTAGGCGGCAGTTAGAATACGCGAATTATCCACGCAGGAACCTAAATGCAGGACAGGCGGAATCCCTACTGCCTCGCATATTTCCTGTAAGCCCTTTCCCGCATAAGTCTTTGCTGCCTCAGGTATAAGTAAGCCCTGTTTTGCGCAGGCAATAGCAGAGCATCCGGTTTGTAAAACTAAAACATCATTCTTGATAAGCTCTTTTACCAAAGCAGTATGAAAATAATCGTGTGTTTGTTTAGGATTATTGCAGCCTACGACACCGGCTAAACCCCTGAGCCTTCCGGAAATAATTGCTTCGTTTAAAGGCTTGTATGTGGAGCGGTATTTTCCGCCCAAGATGTTAAAGACCACCTCTTTGGTAAAACCAGCGACCAAATCCATCTCTTGCTTAGGGATATCTACTCTTTCCTTATTTCTGTTGGAGAAATTTTCTACGCCGAATCTAATAATCTCTTTAGCTACTTCATAGGCCTTTTTTGCTTCGAATTCAACGTGAATAACACCAGGAAAACGTGCCTTGGGACTGGTAGTCACGAGCTTAGTGTGAAAACAACTGGCTATTCCATGCAAGGCAGGCATAATACACTGCACATCCACCATCATCACCTCAACTGCTCCGGTAATGATTGCCAACTCCTGCTGTAAGAAGTTACCTGCCACAGGAATTCCGTGGCGCATCAAAACTTCATTGGCAGTACAACAGATTCCCGCTAGATTTATTCCTTTAGCGCCTTTTTCTCTTGCCAATTTTAAAAGTTCCGGGTCCTGGCTTGCTTTTACTGCCATCTCAGACAAGATCGGCTCATGGCCATGCACGACAATATTTACGTAATCTTCCTTTAATACCCCTAAGTTTACTTTACTTCTCACAGGTTGTGGGCTACCTAAGATAATATCCTGAACATCAGTGGCAATCATTGAGCCGCCCCATCCATCGGAAAGAGCACAACGCATACCAGTGGTCATAATATTTTTATAGTCATTATCAACGCCCATAGTAGTGGTATGCAATAACTCGACTACCTCTCTATCTATGCCTCTCGGAGTAATACCTAATTTCTTCCAAATAGCCTGCCGTTTTTTGGGTGCGCGCTTAGTAAATACAAGCTGTCCATCCTGCTTACCGAATTCTTCTAACAATTTCTTACCCAATTCTTTAGTAATTTGTTCTTTAGTCTTGTTTGTATCAATACCGAATTCCTGCGCTAAGGTTTTTAATTTCTCGATGTCCAGGATTTCGTAATCATGGGCGTGGCCTTCTGATAATAAAGATAAGGTATGCGCAACGTCACGTCCGTGGTCAGAATGGGCTGAGGCGCCTACTGCGATTTTACGGGCTAAATTCCTTGCAGCGATAGTATCTGCATTAGCGCCGCATACACCGACTTGAGCTCCTTCGCCAAAGGGGTCGATCCTGCATGGCCCCATGCTACAGACAGTGCAACAAACGCCAAGCTGCCCGAAGCCGCACTGCGGCTCTTGTTGTTCTAACCTGTCCCAGGCAGTCTTGATATTTTCTGCCTTGGCCTTTTCCAGCATTTTCTGGCTTGCTAAATCTATAGATTTATTTTTCATATCCTCCATTAAAAAACCTCCTCAAAAAATATATTGTTAGCGTAAGGCTTAAAGCGTAGAGCGCAAAACTAAAACTTAAAACTTTAAGTTTTAAACTTTAACTTTACGCTTTTCGCTTTACATTTTACGCTTTTATAATCCAGCAGCGTCTAATACCAACGGAACTTTCTTATCCCACCCTATAGGCATTATATGTATCCCCTGGCACATAGGTTTTAACTCTTTTATCAGCCTGGCTGCAATTTCAACTGATTTTGCTACTTTATCTTTTGTTTCCTCCATCTCCTTGATGAAATTATCCGGCACAAATACTCCTGCGACATTCTTGTTCATATAGCGCGCCATGCCTGCTGACTTTAATAAGACGATGCCACCTAAAATCGTGGTTTTTAGATGTTTGATTTTAGAAAGGAAATTCTCAAAGACCTTAATATCATATACTGCCTGGGTCTGAAAAAACTCTGCACCCGCATCAATCTTTTTCTCCATCTTGAGAATCTGCGGCTCTATTGGGTCAGCGCCGGGATTTACCACTGCTCCCACGCAAAATTTAGGAGCAGCACCTTCAAGCTTATTCCCCTTCATATCAAGGCCTTCTTGTAGCTTCCGCACGACCTGTAAAAGTTGCACCGAATCCAAATCAAAAACCGGCTTTGCCTCAGGATGGTCACCCATAGTGGTATGGTCTCCGGTCAGGATAAGCAGATTTTCAATACCCAATGCAGCAGCAGATAAGATATCGGACTGTAGTGCCAGGCGGTTTCTGTCACGGCAGGTCACCTGGAATATTGGTTCAAGGCCTTTTTGTTTTAGTAAACTACAGACTGCCAAAGAACCTAAACGCATCACTGAACTCTGTAAATCAGTCACATTTATGGCATCAACCCTATTACGGATGAGCTCAGCGTCATCTAAGAGAATTTTGGTCTCAATCCCCTTCGGCGGACCTATCTCCGAAGTCACTAGAAATTTCCCTGATTGTAGTTTTTCTTTAAAAGTCATGTTGAATCCTTGCTTCAAGCTGCAGGATGCAAGTTTGGAGTTAGGAGCTAGGAGTTAAGAGTAATACTCCGAACTCATAACTCACAACTCATAACTAAAAACCAGTTACACAGTACCCCAGATACCCAGTCATATACTTTTTTACGGGTGGCTTGGGTGTTTTCGAAGCGCGTAATGCGCGAGAAAATACCCAAGACAGGACCCGTAAAAATTTAAAAGAACATTATTGCTGTAACTTTGCAGCCTCAACCAAATTGCGCATTAACATTGTTACAGTCAAAGGGCCGACGCCACCGGGAACAGGCGTAATATATGAAGCACGCTTTTCTGCAGCCTCAAATTCTACATCTCCGACAATTTTATCTGCGACTCTATTTATTCCTACGTCTATAACAATCGCGCCCGCTTTAATCCATTCACCTTTAATCAGCCCGGCCTTACCTACGGCTACAATCAGGACTTCTGCTTTTCTTACATGCTCTTCTAATTTGCCTGCTTTGGACGTACCGATATGACAAACCGTTACTGTGGCAAATTTATCCAATAATAAAAGGCTTAAAGGCTTGCCTACTATTTCGCTGTGGCCGACGACTACTACTTCTTTGCCGTATAAATCTACTTGAGTTTCTTTTAATAATTCCATTACTGCGGCAGGCGTGCACGGTAAGATTTTGGCTTTGCCAAATGTAATCTTACCCATATTTGCAGGATGCATCCCTTCTACGTCTTTTTCCGGTAAAATAAACTGGCTTATCTTTTTATAATCTATTTGGCTGGGTAAAGGCAACTGAATAATAATGCCATTTACAGCTTTATCGGAGTTTAATTCCTGAACGAACTGAATAAGCTCTGTCTCAGTTGTCTCCTGGTTTAGTCTATGCAATTGATATTCTATGCCTAGATTTTCTGCGGTTTTTCTCTGTGATTTCACATAGGCTTCCGCTGGGGCATTCTCGCCTACCTGGATACTGGCCAGAACCGGTTTTTTTTCTAAAGTGCTGACCTCTTTTCTTATCTCTTCCTTTATTTTCTCAGCTAAAGGCTTACCCTCTAATAATTTCGCCAACTTTCTCCTCCGTTTTTTCTCTTATCTCTCTAATCATCTTTTCTTTGTGTTTTAATTCTTTTCTTATTGCCTTAGATAATTTCTTATCACCGAGCGATTTTAGATTTATTTCAACATTAAAATATGCCGCGCTAAAAGCAGACTCTAAGAATATTGCCGCCACTGCAACATCGCTGATCAGATTGATATTGCCTTTTTTTATTAGGGGCGGACATAATTTTATCCCTTCAAAACAGAGTCGAGCCACCATAAAAGGGATATCCAAGGCATCCCTTAGATTTTTGCTTTTATAAGCAACGGCATCCAAATCTACCAAATCCAGGAATTCTGTCCTTAACTTCTCGGATTTTTCTAAGATTGATTTTAGTTCTGTTTCGTATTTAGCGTATTTGGGTTTTCCTATTGTAAAATTAACCACCATGGATACCAAAGAAACGCCCAAGGCCGCATTTAACGCCGATGCCGAACCGCCTCCCGGAGCAGGAAGTTTTGCCGCCAAATCGTCTGAGTATTGTTTGAGAGAGCTATTTATGTACATAGTTTTAGCCTTAGGTTTAGGTTGAGGTTAAGGTTGAGATTTAAACTAAACCTCAGCCTTAACCTTAGCCTTTCATTTGATTACGAAAGTCCTATTATATTTCCTTCCCCATCAATATCTATCTTTTCGCCTACAGGATGACTGGGTAAACCCGGCATAGTCCGCATTGTCCCGCATAAAGGGTACAAAAAACCAGCGCCGATTGAAGCACATATGTCTCTTATAGGTAGAATAAAATCTTTAGGCCTGCCTTTTAGATTCGGGTCATGCGATAATGACAGGTGCGTTTTAGCCATACATATAGGTAAATTGCTCCATCCGCGTCCAGTAAATAACTTAATCTTGTCCTTTGCCATATCGGAATATTCTGTATCCTTGGCGCCATAAATCGAAGTCGCAATAATTTTAATCTTCTCCTTGATAGGTATATTTAAAGGATAAAGAAACTTAAATTTCTTAGGCCTGCTTGCTGCTTTGATTACTGCCTTGCCTAAATCTACTCCTCCTTTTGAACCTTTATTCCAGACCTCACTGACTTCGCAGGCATCTGCACCGAATTGTTTTGCTTTCTTTACTACAAAATCTACTTCCTTATCCGTATCGCAGGAGAACCTGTTTATTGCTACCACTACCGGTATTCCGAAGATTAAGACATTCTCTATCTGTTTTTCCAAATTGCAAATGCCCTCTTCCATTGCTTGCATATCTTCCTTTTCAAGACAAGTATCTAAGGGCATACCTGCTACAATCTTGAACCTTCCGCTATGTGCTTTTATTGCCCTTATAGAGCAAACTATAACTGCGGCATCAGGGATAAGCCCGCTTATGCGGCATTTAATATTAAAAAACTTCTCTGCTACGCAGTCAGCTCCAAAACCCGCCTCAGTAACCACATAATCCGATAATGATAGGGCTATTTTATCCGCTATAATCGAACTGTTTCCATGTGCAATGTTAGCAAAGGGGCCTGCGTGTACGAAACAAGGCGTGTTTTCGATAGTCTGGATGAGGTTCGGCTTTATCGCATCTTTTAAAAGAGCGCTCATACTGCCAGAGACTTTCAAGTCTTTTGTAGTTATTGGCTCACCGTTCGTGCTCTCCGCCAAAACAATCTTATTCAGGCGCTCGCGCAGATTCTGTAAGCTATCGCTTAATGCCAGGATGGCCATTATTTCAGAGGCAACTGTAATATCAAACCCTGTATCTCTCGGGATGCCGTCATCTTTTGAACCCAAACCAATCTTTACGTTTCTTAAAGCCCTGTCACTTACATCTACTACACGACGCCAGTATATTTTATCAGCATCGATATTGAGTTTATTGCCTTTAAACAGAGAATTATCTAAGAATGCTGCTGCCAGATTATGCGCCAGGCCCACCGCATGCACATCTCCTGTAAAATGTAAATTGAAATCCTCCATAGGTAATACCTGCGAATACCCTCCTCCGGCAGCGCCTCCCTTTATGCCGAAGACAGGGCCTAAAGAAGGTTGCCTTATGCAGGTTGAAGTTAATTTTCCTAATCTATTTAAAGCCATAGATAGGCCTATTGTGGTTACGGTTTTACCTTCACCTAGCGGCGTAGGAGTGATAGCAGTAACTAAAATATATTTTCCTTTCGGCCTGTCTTTGATTCTATCCAAGATGCTCAGTTCTATCTTGGCTATATATTTACCGTAAGGGATAATAAATTTCTTATCTATTTTTAATTTTTCGGCTATCTTTTCTATTCGGTCCTTCTTTGCCTTCTGTGCAATATCGATATCGGACAGCATAAATGAGCACTTGATTTACGGAGTCCCGAAAATTCGGGACGACGTAAATCAATCTCCTTTTAGTCACTACGGTGCTTGTGCGAATTTACCCCGCACCTTTCTACTGCGAAGAGACGCTTCGTAGCAAAAAGGTGCGGGGTTAAGTTCAGTCAGCAGACTTACGTTCACTATCGTTCCGTAAGTCTGGACTTCACTTAATAGGCAAAAGTTGCTCCTAGTTCAAAGGCGTTCTTAATCAGATCCAGTTGTGGCTCGCCTTTTGAATATACTACCGAAACAACATCAAATCTTGCCTTTTTATCTAATAGATTCATTTCTTTAAGAAATAAAAGCGCTACCCTTGCAATCTTTTTTTGTTTAGATTCTGATATTGACTCTTCTGGTGAACCGAATTTATCTGAATGGCGAGTCTTTACTTCTATAAAACACACTGTATCTTTATCTTTAGCAATGATATCTATTTCTCCTAATTTTGTTTTATAATTTCTTTTCCAAATCTTATAGCCTTGCTCTTTTAGTAGCTGGACTGCAACCCCTTCTCCTAATTCACCTAAGAATATGTGATTTTTAGACACCGCTGAAACTGGTTCTGTGTATTTTACAAGGACCGAATCGCTTCAAAGCATCTCTATGCATCTTTGTGGGATAACCCTTATGCCGCAAAAAACCGTATTGCGGATATTTTTTATCATAAAAAGACATAATGCGGTCCCGGATAACCTTAGCCAAAATCGAGGCAGAGGCTATGCTTTTAGATTTCGAATCACCCATTATGATGTTTGTATAGGGCAGGTCAATATTTAAACTTACATTTCCGTCAATAAGCACATGTATACGTCGCTTGTAACTGCTTTTTATTTTGCCAAGGAGCGACTCAATCGCCTTTTCCATCGCCATGCGAGTGGCTACTAAAATGTTCAGACTGTCAATTACCTTTTCGTCTATTATTCCGATACCGAATATGGATTTATTAATAAGCTCATTAAAAGCCATTTCTCTCTGGCGGGCGGAGAGTTTTTTCGAATCGTCTACTCTGGTTTCAAAGTGCGTGGTTTTAAGCGCTACGGCTCCTGCGACTACCGGACCTGCCAGTGGGCCTCTACCTGCCTCATCCACTCCGATAATCAAACTAAAGCCTATTTTTTTAAACTTTCTTTCGTAATATAAGCCGCAGGTGGCCATTAAAGACGAAGAATTAGCCTTGCGCTTCTTTTGTTTCAATTTTTGTTGAGCGCTTACCAACCTTACCTCTTAGATAATAGAGTTTTGCCCTTTTTACCCTACCTGAGCGTATAACCTCAATGCTATCAATACTAGGAGTATGCAAAGGGAAAACGCGCTCAATTCCTTCACCATAAGAAACTTTTCTCACGGTAAAACTCTGCCTTATTCCGCTGCCTTTTTTGGCAATAACTACGCCCTCAAACGGATGCAGCCGCACTTTATCTTGCTCGGGGATCTTGACCATAACCTTTACCGTATCTCCAACGCTAAAATCCGGAACCTGCTTTTCAGTATCCGCTTTTTCAATAACTTTTAATTTATCCATACTGACCTCTCTTTCTTAAAATTTTACGAAAGATTATTTGTTCTTGATTAATAAATCAGGCCTTTTGTCCTTTGTTAACTTAAGCGCCTTTTTCTTTCTCCATTCTTCAATTTTTTTGTGATTACCGGATAAAAGTACCGCGGGAACCTTTATGCCTCTAAAATTTGCCGGCCGGGTATACTGAGGATATTCTAATAGATTATCCTCAAATGACTCAAAATTCAAGGAATTTTTATCACCCAAGACTCCCGGGACAAGCCGCACCAGGCAATCGACCAAAACCATCGCCGGCAATTCTCCTCCGGTCAATACATAATCACCGATAGATATCTCTTCATCCACAAGGTATTTTCTTACTCGTTCATCTATCCCCTCATAATGCCCGCAAATCAAAATAATATGTTTATGCCTTGCCAGCCCTTTGGCTATTTTTTGATTCAACCTTTTCCCTTGCGGGCATAAAAGAATTGTTTGGAGCTTGGAGCTTGCCTGCCTGCCGGACAGGCGGGGAGCTTGGAGCTTTATATGTTCTACTGCCTCAAATATGGATTCTGGACGCATCACCATACCAGAACCTCCGCCGAAAGGATGATCATCAACTTTTCTGTGCTTATCCTTTGAATAATCCCTTAGATTATGGATATATATATTAACCTTACCTTTATTCTGGGCCCGTTTGATTATAGACTCATTCAATATAGGCGCAAACATATCGGGGAATATAGTTATAATATCTATACGCATGTTTTAGTAGATAGTAGATAGCATGCAGCATGTAGGAACAACCTAACACCTACCTACTACATGCTATCTACTGCCTCAGGCATTATTATAATTTTTTAAGAATTCTTTCTTAAATTCCAAGAATCTATCCTGCCGGATTGCTTCTCTTATATTACGCATGAGCCCTAAACAAAAATGAACATTATGTAACGAAACTAGCCTTAAGCCAAGCATTTCATCAGTATTGTACTGATGCCTTAGATACGCGCGGCTGAAATTCTTACAGGTATAACAGCTGCAAAACTTATCTAGCGGTCCGAAATCTTCGGTATAGGTAGCATTTCTGACAG
>JAPLLU010000067.1 GCA_026387385.1 Candidatus Omnitrophota bacterium | reverse complement strand
CTCCTAAAATCTATGCCAAACTTATTGGTAATTTTACCGGTGGTAATATATTTATGTGTCTTTGGCTCTACATCGGGGTTGATGCGGATTGAGACCTGGACGACTCTGCTTAATTTTCTTGCGATGCGGTTGATATTCTCTAATTCTGCAACGCTCTCGACGTTAAAGAAAAAGATTCTTTTCCATATCGCCTCTTCTATTTCTTTATCCGTTTTACCCACCGAGGCGTAGACAATTTTCTCTGAAGGGCAACCGACTTTAATGGCGCGTAATAACTCCCCGCCTGAGACAATATCTAAACCTGCGCCTTTATCGACCAGGGCTCTTAAAATAGCCAAATTAGAATTTGCTTTAACCGAATAGCAAATCAGCGGGGCAATTTCTTTAAAAGCCTCTTTAAGTTTAAGGTAATGGTCGATTATGGTTTTATAGCTATAGATGAAAAGGGGTGTGCCGAAACGCTCGGCTAAATCCCTGACTTTAACATCCTCACAGTAAAGCTGATTTCCTTTATATTTAAATTCGTGCATATTTTATTATAATATATAGATTAGCGGGTCCTGGCTGGGGTATTTTCTCGCGCATCACGCGCTTCGAAAACACCCCAGCCACCCGCTAAAATACTATCTCTTTATTGACTTTTTAGACTTAACAGAAACTAAAGGATCAAATAACTTAACGATTTCTTTTTTTACAATCTTATTGGAAAATCTTTTCAACAAACTTTCCGGCATATTTTTTATCAGGATATCGTTATCTAAAGAATACTTCACCAGCTTGCCGACAATAGTATGCGCTTCTTTAAAAGGGATCTTTCTATCTACCAAATAATACACTAAGTCAGTAGCATATAAAGATTCGTCTTCTAAGTGCTCCTTTATCTTCTCTTCATTAAATTTGAGCGTTTTTATGAGCCCCGCTAAAACTTTCAGTTCGCTTGAGACTATTTCAAATGAATTAAACAATGGCTCCTTATCCAACTGCATATCCCTGTTATACGTAAGCGGTAAGCCTTTCATCATCGTTAATACACTCACTAAATTACCGTATAATCTTCCCGCATAGCCCCTTATTAGCTCTAATGCGTCGGGGTTCTTCTTTTGCGGCATGAGAGAGCTACCGGTGCAAAAAGCTTCATCGATTTCAACAAAATCAAATTCCTTTGTTGACCAGATAATCAAATCTTCAGCTAATCTGGAAAGATGCATAGCCACAATAGACAAGGCACTAATTATTTCAATAATAAAATCTCTGTCACTGACAGAATCTAAAGAGTTCGAAGTCGGCTCAATATTAAAAACATCCCCTATGCCAAATTGTTTAATATATTCATTTACCTTTACATTATATTTAACTGCCTCAATAGGAGAACCAGCCAAAGCACCAGATCCTAAAGTAATTTTTATATCTTTCGATATATTAATGAGTCTTAATATATCTCTCCTCAACATTTTCTGATAGGCGCCGAGATAATCTACCAACAGAACAGGTTGAGCATGTTGTAAGTGTGTAAAGCCGGGCATGATAATATTTTTATTTTTTGATGCTAATCCTACTATCGAATCAAGTAAGCCTTTTATTTCCTTGTTTATCAATTCAACAACAGCCCACTTACAGTATAACTTTGTAGCAAACACGACTTGATCATTTCTAGATCTAGCCATATGTAGCTTTAAAGCTAGATCTCCAACTTTACTCTGGAGAAGATTCTGAATGTACGTATGGATATCTTCGTTTTTAAGGTCTGCCTTAAAAAGGCCATTCCTAATATTAATAAGAATACTCATCAATTCTTTTTTAAGCTTGTTCGCTTCTTTTCTGGTGAGTAAAACACATTTTTCTAGTATGTCAACATGGGCTATTGAACCAATTACGTCATATTCTGCTAGTTTCTGGTCGTATTGTATCGACTTAGTAAATTCCTCAACTAATGGGTCTGTTTTTTTGCTAAATCTTCCACCCCATAATTTTTTCGCCATCTTATTCCTCTTTAGTTTTACGTTTTAAGTTTCAGTTTTTCGCTTTACGTTTTACGCTTTACGTTATCTTTTGTACGGCATCCCCCAGATCTTTATAAACCCTTCGGCTAATTTCTGATTAAACTTGTCTTCCTTCCCGTAAGTGCTCAGTTCTTTTTTGTATAAAGATTTTGGTGATTTTCTACTCACGGCCATACAGTTTCCTTTGAATAGTTTCATTTTTATAGAGCCGGTAACGTATTTTTGCGTAGAATTAACAAAGCTATCCAGCGCCTCTCTTAAAGGAGAATACCAGAGGCCGTAATAAACTAATTCCGCATATTTCAGCGAAACAATTTCCTTAAAATGCGCAAGCTCCCTATCCAATACCAGGCTCTCTAATTCCTTATGAGCAATGTGGAGTATAGTTGCTGCAGGCGCTTCATATATCTCCCTGGATTTTATCCCTACCAGTCTGTTCTCAACGAGGTCAGTCCTGCCTACTCCGTAAAAACCGCCTACTTCATTGAGATAGTTGATTAATTTCTTTAATTTATAAGTCTTACCGTCTATTTTCTTAGGTACGCCTCTCTCAAAATAAACTTCAATATATTTAGGGTAAGTCATAATTTGGGTCGGGCTCTTGGTAATCAAATAGCAATCCTCAGGAGGTTCCTGCTCCAAATTCTCTAACACCCCTGCCTCGATACTGATGCCCCAGATGTTCCTGTCAATGCTGTAGGGCTTCTTCTTAGTAACATCAATAGGTATATTGTACGTTTGCGCGTATTCTATTTCCTCTTCCCTGGATTTAAATTCCCATTCTCTTACCGGAGCGATAATCTCTAATTTCTGGTCTAATATCCCTACCGTGACCTCAAATCTCACCTGGTCATTGCCTTTTCCCGTGCAGCCATGAGCCACAGTAGTAGCTTTTTCTTTATGTGCTATATCGATAAGATACTTTGCAATCAATGGCCTGCCTAACGCAGTAGCCAGCAGATATTTCCCTTCATATACCGCGTTTGCCTTTAATGCAGGGATAATGAAATCCTCGATAAACTCATCCTGGAGGTCTTTAAGATAAACTTTTGTTGCGCCGGCAGCTAGGGCACGCTCCTCGATAGCCGCAAAATCCTCACCCTGTCCCAGGCCCTGCCCTAAATCCGCAACAAAGCAGATAACCTCATTACCCTGCTCTGTAAGCCATCTTACTATACAAGAAGTGTCCAAACCGCCTGAATAAGCAAGAACTATCTTTTTCATATTTTGGCTCCAAGCTTCAAGCTTCATGCTTCATGCCTCAGGACACATATAAAAACCTGCGGCTTGCGACATGTAGCCTGCGGCTTCTATTTTAATAACTTTATCAGAATTGCTTTCTGCACGTGCATCCTATTCTCTGCCTGGTCAAAAACAACGGAATTCTTGCTATCAATTACTTCATCCGTAATCTCCTCTCCTCTATGCGCAGGCAGACAGTGCATAATAAGCACATTCTTATTGGCTAACCCGATTAAGTTCTTATTAACCTGAAATTCCTTGAATATCTTTTTTCTAACCTTAGCTTCTTTTTCCTGGCCCATGCTTGTCCAGACATCAGTATATATAACATCTACGCCCTTGACTGCCTCATAAGGATTATTGAATAAACTGATAAAGGCTTTCTTTGATTTAGCAATACTCTTTGACTCTTTTAAGACTGACCTATCAGGTTCGTATCCTTTCGGAGCGCCTACATTCATATTCAGGCCTATTTTAGCACAGGTATACAATAGAGAATTGCAAACATTATTTCCGTCCCCAACATAAGCAAGTGTCACTCCTTTTGAAACTTTCAGCTTCTCTTTTATGGTATAAACGTCTGCCAATGCCTGACAAGGATGCGAAAAATCAGACAGGCCGTTAATTACCGGCACATCTGCAAATTTAGCCAAATCCAAAATATTTTTATGCTCAAAGGTCCTTAAAACTATTCCGTCAACGTACCTGGAAAGAGTTTTAGCTACATCTTTTACGGATTCTCTAACGCCCAAGCTTATCTCGTTGGGAGCTAGATAGAAGGAATTCCCTCCTAATTGATACATCCCTACCTCGAATGAAACTCGCGTGCGGTTAGATGGCTTTTGAAAAATTAAAGCAATAGTTTTTCCCGATAAAACCTTACTATACTTATCTTTATCTTTTTTTAGTTTATCGGTTAACGCAAAGATTTCCTCGATTTCCTTAGTTGACTTTGCGCTGATAGAAATAAGATCTTTTTTCATATCATATATCCCTCAATACACTATCCAGTATGCCTACTGCCTTATCAATCTCTTTCTTGGTTGTATTCAATGCAGGCATGAGCCTTAAGACTTTATCGTGCGTGCAATTAATCAATAACCTTTTCTCTATGCATTTTTCCACGATTGCCTTACCTTCAACTCCTAACTCTACGCCTGCCATTAGCCCTAAACCTCTTATCTCTTTTATTATCCCGTATTTCTCTTTGAGTACATTAAGTTTTAGAAACAAATACTCCCCCATCTTTTGCGTATTTGAAATTAATTTTTCCTTCCGTATTGCCTTTAAAACTGCTAATGCTGCCTTACAAATAACCGGCCCTCCTCCAAAAGTTGAAGCATGCATGCCCGGGCCCAATAAATCAGCGATTTCTTTCTTAACGACCATAACCCCTATTGGCAAACCCCCTCCCAAAGCCTTGGCAAGAGTCATTATATCCGGAGTTATCCCGTAATGCTGATAGCAGAATGTTTTACCGGTTCTGCCTATGCCGGTTTGAACCTCGTCAATGATCAGTAATAAATCTCTTTCGTCGCAGAGTTTTCTTAACTCTAAGACAAAATCCTTATTCGCAACGTTAATACCGCCTTCGCCCTGTATCAGCTCTAACATTATTGCTACAGTCTTATCTGTAATAGCTCTTTTGACCTCGCCTAGATCATTAAATTTAACATTCTTAAACCCTTCTGGCAGAGGCTCAAAACCAATCTGATATTTCTTTTGTCCCGTAGCAGCTAAAGCCCCCAAGGTCCTTCCGTGAAATGAATTTTCAAAAGTAATAATTTCGTACCTACCTTGCCCGAATTTCCTGCTAAATTTTATTGCTGCCTCAATTGCCTCGGCACCGGAATTACAAAAGAAAACCTTGGCGGGGTAAGAACAATTCACAATTTCCTTAGCTAGCTTTGCCTGTGGTAAATGATGAAAATTATTCGGAATAAATATCAGTTTAGAAATCTGGTCTCTGACAGCCTGCATAACCTTAGGATGACAATGCCCAAGATTACCCACACCCCAACCGCAAAAGAAATCTAGGTAAACCTTATTATGAATATCCCAAAGCTTACTGCCCTTACCCTTTACAAAGATTAACGGGACCTTTGTATAGGTAGGCATTATATAATTTTTATAAACTTGAAATAATTCTTGAGCTTTCATCTGTAAAACTCTAGTCTTATTTAATAATTTCCGTGCCGACTCCCTGGTCTGTAAATATCTCTAATAGTAGCCCGTGCGGCATACGGGCATCAATAATATGCGTCTTTTTTACGCCGTTATCCAATGCATCAATGCAAGCCATTACTTTTGGGATCATGCCCTTTTGGACAACATTTTCTTCTGCAAGCCCCCTTGCCTCATCTATGGTCAAAGTAGAAAGAAAAGAATTAGGATCTTCGGGATTACGCATAATACCTTTTACATTAGTTAGCAAAACAAATTTCTCTGCATTTAAAGCGATAGCGATGCCAGAAGCTGCTTCATCGGCATTTACATTATACGACTTTTTATCAGGGCCCTTTCCCATAGGTAAAATCACCGCAATCCTCTCAGTTCTTAATGCCTCTAATATAGGATCGGTATCTATCCCGACAATCTGCCCCACTAATCCCAGATCTACATCGGTCTTTTTTTTCTGAACCTGAATTATCCTTTTATCTCCTCCATTTAGGCCTATTGCCTTTGCTCCGAGTTCCGATATCTCCTGAACAATAATGTCGTTTAACCTCTGCAATTCTTCTTCCACCACTATCAGCGTTTCTTCATCGGTTACCCGCATACCGTCTATAAACTCTGTCTTCTTGCCTTCGGAGCGCATGCGATCACTTATGCTCGGACCTCCCCCATGCACTAAAACAGGCCTTAAGCCCATAAAATTCAAAAAAACAATATCTTCTAAAACTCCCCTTCTGATCTTATCTTCACCTAATATACTACCTCCGTATTTTATTACGATTATTTTCTTATGAAACTTCTTTATATAAGGCAGCGCCTCAATCAGAACATCCGCCTTCTTAATTGCCTCTTCCATCGCTAGCTCCCTTAGTTGTATGCTGCGTTTATTTTAATATACTCTTCTGTCAGATCCGAAGTATAGACTACTGCGCTTGAATTACCTCTATTAATAGATACTTCTATGTTTATATTTTTTTTGTCCAAAGGACTTACTTTTATTTTTAAGTCTTTTTCTTTTACTTCTATACCGCTTGCACCTATAGCAGCAACAATCCTGCCGAAATTAGGGTTCTCTCCATACATAGCAGTCTTAAATAGGTTAGAATTTGCGATAGCCAAGCCAACATGCCTTGCTTCTTTGAAACTCTTTGCTTTATCAACCTTAATCTGAATGAATTTACTTGCGCCTTCAGCATCTTTGATAATCGATTTTGCCAATTCCAGGCATATTGTATTTAATGCCAGGGAAAATAAATTAAAATGCCTATTTATGTCTATTAATTTGTTTTTAGCCGCGCCGTTTGACAAAACCATTACTGAGTCGTTAGTGCTCATACATCCGTCAACGGTTATACAATTAAAAGAATGATTCATGCTAACCTCTAATGCCTTATTTAATGCCCTCTTTGTAATATTAGCGTCGGTAAGAAGAAACGCAAGCATGGTCGCCATATTGGGCGCAATCATGCCAGCACCTTTAGCCACGCCGCAGATAGTCACCTTGCTTTTGCCTATATTAAAACTCACGGTAATTTCCTTGGCAAAAGTATCCGTAGTCATTATGGCTAATTTTGCTTTACCTATTCCGCTTCGGGATAGGCCACTGATCAAATAAGGCATCGCTTCCTTTATCTTTAATAACGGCAACCTTCTGCCAATAATGCCCGTGGAAGCTACCAGGCAATTCTGTTTATTTATATCCAGGGCTTCAGCCAGAAATTGCGTTGTTTCTTCTGAATCTTTTAAGCCCATTTGACCAGTAAAGCAATTAGCATTACCGCTATTTACAATTATCGCCTTAAAATTACTGCTTTCCTTAAGATGTCTTTTGCTGACCATAATAGGAGCTGCCTGAATTTTATTTGCTGTAAATTGACAGGCTGCCTTTGCGTTCAAATCTGAGTAAAAAAGCGCTAGATCTAACTTGCCTGACTTTTTTATCCCTGAAGCTATGCCGCTTGCCTTAAAACCAATAGGCAGGATCGCTTTTTTCAAAACCTTCATATCAACCCCATATTTTCAGGAAATCCGTACATAATATTCATATTCTGTACCGCCTGGCCTGATGCGCCTTTTAATAAATTATCAATGGCGGAAATTATAATTATGTTACTGCCGCAATCTTTAATACCTATGTCGCAGAAGTTTGTCCCTACTACGTCTTTAATCCTAGGGAAACTGCCTTCATCCTTAACCCTTACAAAAGGCTCTTTCTTATAGAATTTCTTATATAAACTGACTAAGCTTGGAGCTTGGAGCTTGGAGCTTGGAGCTTTCTTTACGTATATCGTCTCTAAGATCCCCCTGCTTAACGGCAATAAATGCGGGACAAAAGTTATGTTGATTTTCTCTCCTGATAAATTAGACAGTTCCTGATCAATCTCAGGGCCATGTTGATGCAGGCCTACTTTGTAAGCCTTAAAATCTTCATTGACTTCTGAAAATTGAAAACCTGCATCTATTTTTCTGCCTGCTCCGGTTACGCCGGATTTAGCATCGATAATTATTGAAGATAAATCAACTAAATCAAGACTAACTGCGGGAGCAAGAGCCAATATAGCTGCCGTAGGATAGCACCCAGGATTTGCAACTAAGTACGTTTTTTTTATCTTTTCCCGATAAAGCTCAGGCAAACCATATACCGCCCTTTCAAGATTTGTTTTGTCTTTCTGTTTAGTTTTATAAAAAAATTCGTAAATTTTTGTATCTCTTAATCTGTAATCTGCACTTAAGTCTATTACTTTCTTCTTCCCCCCGGCTAACAACTTAGGAACGATGTCCATTGAGGCAGTATGCGGTAATGCCAGGAATACTAAGTCGCATTTAGAGATAATCTCTTTTAAGTCTGGCTCTGAACAGACAAGAGAAATCTTTTCTTTAAACCTAGGGAATATCTCTGATATAGAAAGTGGCTTGTCGATCTTGGCAGAAAGATTGACAATCCTTACATTAGGATGTCTTAACAAAATATCTATTAATTCTTCTCCGGCATATCCAGTTGCACCTACAATGCCAACATTAATCATTTAGCTCTCCTTCAATGAGCACATAACTTACGGAACGAGAGGAAACGTAAGTTATAAGTGCCAACTCATCCAAACAACTTATGTTCGCTTTCGCTCCATAAGTTGTGGACTCACTCATATTAAAATAAAAATCCATTATAGTCAAGTGTTTTCTCGTCGGAACTGTCGACGATATAAATTCAGACGGCAACTTACGTTCACATGCCGCCTGCCTGACGGTGAGTCAGGCCTGCTAGGGAGGCAGGCGTTCCGTAAATTGCGTCTTCATTTGAAATAAAAAATCCCGCTTTCCAGCGGGATTTAAACGAAAATCTATTTTTATATTATTTTACCTGATCCCTCCTACCGCTTTGTCCACTGGAAGCGTTTGCGTGCACCCTTCTGTCCGAATTTCTTGCGTTCTTTCATGCGTGGGTCTCTCGTCAAAAAACCATTCTTGCGCAACATATCCTTAGTTTCCGGTTCTGCCAGGACCAATGCACGCGCAACACCATGACGCAATGCCCCTGCCTGTCCGGTGAGCCCGCCCCCTCTAATATTGGCGATAATATCATATTTAGTTAAACTATTAGTTATCTGCAATGGCTGCTTTATAATAATTCTATCCGTCTCACGGATAAAATATTTTTCATAAGGGGATCCGTTAACTAAGATAACTCCTTTACCGGAAGATAGATGCACTCTTGCTACTGCTTCTTTCCTCCTGCCAACCGTAATATATTTTATTGCCTGATCCATATGTATTTATACCTCCAAGACAACCGGATTTTGCGCTTTATGCGGATGCTTATCGTCTGCATAAACCTTTAACCTTTTAATAATATCCCTGCCTTGCGGACCGCTGGGAAGCATGCGGGTAACTGCCAGGGCAACAACTTTCTGTGGTTTTTTCTTAAGCATAACCTCTAAAGGCACTTCTCTTAAGCCCCCAGGGTAACCTGAAAAACGGCGGTAGACTTTTTGTTTCGGCTTTCTGCCTGTCACCCTAACCCTTGAGGCATTAATCACAATCACCCCGTCACCGGTATCCATATGCGGGGTAAATATGGCCTTGTGCTTGCCCCTTAAGAGAACCGCTACTTTACTGGCAAGCCTTCCCAGTATTTTATCCTTAGCATCAACAAGATACCAATTCCTCTTTATCTGGTCTTTTTTAGGAACAAAAGTCTTATTCATAGCGTAATATATTCTCCTTCACAAGGAAATGAAGTATAACATATTTTTCGATTAAGTCAAATTATTTTTAATTAATATTCTAGGATATCTTTACGTCCTCTATATGCAGGGTGGGATTAGAAATCAAGTTGATTCTTACCCTGAATTTACGCTCAATAAAACTTAAGTTTGCTTTGTCCTTTAGAATCTCATCAACTATAGCGGGATTCAAGGTAAGATTCACTTCTTTTAAGGCCTTGCCTTTCAAAAACTTCTTTAATTCTCTTAAGGCGTAAATAGACATAGTTACCGAGGACCTTATCTTTCCCCTGCCCTGGCAGTAAGGACAGCTATTATAAGAAATGGTCAAAACGGTATTATGTATTCTCTCCCGCGTCATCTCAACCAATCCAAACTGAGAAATGCCCAATATATCATATTTTGCCCTATCTTTACTTAGTGCGCCTTTTAACACTTTCAGAACTTGGCGGCGGTGCGATTCCTGCTCCATATCAATAAAATCTATGACGATTATGCCGCCTAAGTCGCGTAAGACCAATTGGTGGGCTGTTTCAACGGCTGCCTCGCAATTAACTTTAAATGCCGCTTCTTCCTGGCCCAGTTTCTTTCTAAAACCTCCGCTATTCACGTCTATTACTACCAGGCCCTCCGTGGGCTCAATTATGATGTAGGCCTTGGATTTCAGATAAACCTTGCTTTCGAATATTTTATTAATCTGCCTTTCGATATCCTTATCTACAAACAATTCGCCTTGCCTGTAAAATTCTACCCTGCTTGACAAATATCCCAAGAAAGTTTTCATAAAACGCTTTATCCTGTAATATTCTGCTTTTGAGTCTACGGTGAGCCTGGAAACGTCTTCTCCAAAAGAATCCCTTATAACGCGTAAAGTCAAATCGTATTCTTCATAAATAAGAGCCGGCGCCTTTTTATTTTGGATAATTTTCTCCATCCTTTTCCATAACTTAATGAGAAAATGCGCATCCCTGAGTAATTCCTGTTTCGCCTTGCCGCAGGCAGCAGTACGCACAATAAAACCTACATCTTTAGGTAATTTCAACTCTAAGAGTATCTGCCTAAGCCGCCTTCTCTCTTCTTCATCTTCTATCCTGCGCGATACCCCTACCTGTTTATCCTGAGGCATGATCACCAAGTATCTGCCTGCAAGGCCAATATGACAGGATAACCGGGGGCCCTTTAAGCCAAAAGACTCCTTAACTACCTGCACCAGGACTTCCTGCCCTTTTTTTATTTCTGGGGTTGGGCTTTCTTTAGTCTCTAAAGATTCAAAAGCTGATTCTATCTCAGATAAATATAGAAATCCTTTTTTAACTAAACCTATATCTACAAACGCAGCCCCGATAGAAGGAAGCACTGCTTCAATTTTTCCCTTATATATGTTACCGACTATAGTTTTATCCTGCGGTCGCTCGATATAAAACTCTTCCAGGAGACCGTTATTAACAACCGCAACTCTTTTTTCCTGCGAATCGACATTTATTAGTATTTCTTTAGGCATATTTTACTTTCTTATAATTGACCAGCGGACTTTATCTGGATACCTTGCGGTAATTGTTTCTGCAATCTTTCTTTAAATTCTCCCGGGCTAATTAATTCTTTTAATACTATAACGGCTTCTTCATTATCGCTTTCTACGCCTAACTTTAAGGCCCGCTTAATACTAAGCTTAGGATGAGGACTGAAACCTTCGGTCATTTTAATCGGCAGGTCCGCCCTGCGCAATGCCCGCATAAATAAACGCATCAGGTCTAAATGCGAAATAAACCTCATTACTCCTTTCTTAGCAAACGTAAAATTCATTTTGTACATTTAATGAGCACATAACTTACGCCTGCCTACCGGCAGGCAGGAACACGCCAGTGAGAGTAAGTTATTGTGCGAATTAAACCCCTCACTCAGCAATAATAAACAAGTCTATTGTTTTTCTGAGTGAGGGGTCAAATTCAACCGGCTATCTCTTTTATTTCTTAGTCTTGCCTTCTTCTTTTTGAGGACCCCTCTCAATCCTTTGTTCTAATTTAGCTATCTCCTCAGGACTGAATTCTCCTTCTTTCACGATGTGGGCAGTGATAAAGATAAGCAGGTCCATCTTCTCGGTGTTAGTTGTTTGCTGCCTGAATAATACTCCTAATAGAGGAATATCTTTTAAAATCGGGATGCCTTTTGTGCTTTTTGTTTTTGTGTCTGTTAACAAACCACCTATTACTACTGTCTCCTTATCTTTAAGTTGAATCTGGGTATCTGCTTCTCTAGTAAGAATTATAGGATACTCTGCCATGGTCACTCCAGAACTTGATACTGCTTTTATGGTTTGTGAATAGGAACTGACAGCGGGATGGATAATCAAGTTTATGTTATCGCTTCCCACTACCTGGGGGACTACGTTCAGTTGTATACCGATATCCTGGTATCTATCTAAAGCCTGCCCGGTAACTGATCCTGTTTCTGTGCTTACAGTTGTTCTTAATAGAGGAAATTTAGTGCCGATAAGGATGGATGCCTCTTGGTTATTGAGCGTCATAATATGCGGTGCGGATAAGGTATTAGCATTACCTTTTTCCTCCAAGGCTTTAAAAACAGCCTCGAATTCTGTACCGGTTAATTTCTGGAATAAAAACTCTCCCACCCCTATCGCTGGAAGCGACTGTGCTCCGAATATCTTGGAACCTTCGCTATTTAAAGGAATTGCAGGCAGTTCAACAACGTCTTTGACAATCGTCTGCTTGACTTCATTAGTTGTCGTATTTGTCCACGTAAAATATGAATCAACTACATCTCTATGAGTAATCAATGAGGACGGACCCCCTGTGCCTGTGCCCCAATTAAAGCCGATGTCCTGTAATTTATCGTGACTTACCTCCACAAGCTTGGCTTCAATAAGTATCTGTTGAGGTTTAACGTCTATCTTCTGTAAGATTTCTTGAATTCTTTCCAAAACAGGAGGAATATCAGAAATGATGAAAGTTTTTGAACGCGAGACTCTTCCCTTAGCAGCCCTATCTCTCTTACCCAGTTCTCCGCCGCCAAATTCCCAGCCTGACTGACCGGTTGTCTCTAAAACTGTGATCTTCCCGCGCGGTGACAGCTGTGGATCAAGCGCCTTCTTGGCATCCTGGGCATCTATATATCTTAAGTAAAAAACCTCTGTTGTTGTAGGCTGTATCTGCGCCAGCGCCACTTCTTGTTCTTTCAAAGCAGTAAGTTTTTCTATTGGCGCAACAGTTATAATATTAGCCTGTTTCTCATAAGCAAAACCATAGGTTTTCAATATCACATCCAGGGCCTTATCCCAGGGAACATCTACTAGCCTTATGCTTATATTGCCTATGACTTCCGGCGTAGTAACAATATTAACACCGGATTTATAGGATATAATCTTCAGGACATTGCGGATATCTGCCTCTTTAAAATCTAAGGTTACGTTCTGCGAGTCAGCCAAACTCTCTACAACAGCAGCCTGCTCTTCTGTTTGGGCTGGCTGCCCAACTGCCACAGCCTCTGATTTAACCTCTTCTTTATTCTCAATTCCCTGCTGCTGTGGTTCTTCTGCGAATATCAATGTAGTTGTTAAGAAAGCTACCGCAAAAGATAAAAAGAGCTTATGATTAAGCCTCATTCTTCCTCCTTTTTTAACTCAATTTCTCTAGTCTCGCCCTCTTTAATAAATATTACTTTATTGGGCTCTATCTTTAAGACCTGATAACTTCCTACTGCATCTCCTATTTTTACCACAGAACCATTAACTATAGCATACGAAAGGCCATTCTTATCGTATATTATACCTTCTAATAATAAACCTGGCTCTGTTTGTGTTTCCTCCTGTTCCAGTTTGAGCAGCCTTCCGTCATTAGTGACCAAGGCGATAAAAGGATTGCGCTTGCCTTTTGCGTCATAGGTAAATTCCTGCTCGGCATAACTAAAAAGCGAAAAGCTAAAAGCTAAAAGCGAAAAAAGAAATAAAAAAATAATACCATTAACATCCAAAGTGAACTTTTTTCTTTTGACCTTTAACTTTTTACTTTTTAACATATGTCTTCAATACCAGGATTACTCTTTGTTGAAAATAATCTTTTGGATTAGGGACAATTTTCATTTCCTGTATTGCCATAAATTGTTCGGCATTATCTAAGTCATTGATAAAACCACCAAAACCATGATAGTCACACATTAAATCTAATGTTATAACTACAGATTTTAATTTTTCCTTACCAAAAGATACCTCTTCTTTTGCCTTTGATTCTTTAGAGGGATTAACCTGCATGATTTTGACATTACGTTTATTAGCAATGTTGGATATATCCTCTAGCAATAAAGGAATCCCTCCTTCGGAAATTATTTTTTTTGCTCTTAACACTGTCTCACTTTTTATATCAACCTGCTTGCTCTCTAAATCATACATCGCAGCTAAATCTTTATTTAAAGTAACGATTTCCTGCTTTAACTTTGTTACTTTTTCCTGAACTGTTTTTATACCTTTACGCTGCATTTTAATAATCAAAGAGGAATCTATATAGATAATTACTAAAGACGCAAAAATAATCAGAATTGCCTTTTTTTTATCCAGTTTTAATAGATTTACCATTTCTATTTTGTTGTACCGTTTAAAATAAAATCCAATATGTCGTAGCCTGCGATTACTTTTCTTTGAACCGAACTTAATTCCAAAGTAATAAAATCCTTAAAAAAAACTTTATCTTTCTTTAGATTGTCAATAAATTTATTTATCAAATTCATCTCTTCTTTCTGCAGAGATACTGCGGAGCCTTTTAAAACAAAACTTTTTTCTTTAAATGATAATTCATTAAACCATATGCCCGAAGGCAAGCTCAAGCTCAGCTTATTTAATTTTTCCGGCCAGCTTATCTTTTGAGCAACCAATTTTTGGATTATCTTACTGTCAGCTGAAAATAATACATCGTATTTCTTTCTGAAGTCCTCTAATGTTTTCCTCTGCGCCCCGAGCCGTTTCCATTTATTATTAAAATAGGAGAGCTGTAAATTCTTAGCGATATTAACTGTAGCTAAATACAGGTTTATAAATATAAATATAGCTACTAGCGCAACCGGTACAAGGGGAGCTAAACGTAAAAGATACCTGGGATCTGTATAGATTTTCTTACCCTTGGTTTTTAACTCCTTCGGTAAAAGATTTATTTCTATCATTTTTCCTACTTCCTCAGGGCCAAGCCTACCGCAACCGCAAACTGTCCGGATAAAGCCTTTATTTTCTTAAAGTCTACGCTATCGGAAATACTTATTGCCTCCAGGGGCTCCCAATATTCTAATTCGATACCCAACAGATTAGCCAATTTTTCTTTTATGCCCGGAACTAAACTGCCTCCTCCGGATAAGAAAATTTTTGCAACCGAAGAAGCGTTCTGGCTTTCGTAATAATCAAACGATGTCCTGACTTCATTAGCCAGATTGGAAAGTGCCTGCTCAAGAGCTACAAGCACCTCATTCAATCTCGCATTATCGGCTTTTAGTTTTAATTGCTCGGCAGATTTGAAATCAATACCTAAATTCTCTGC
>JAPLLU010000091.1 GCA_026387385.1 Candidatus Omnitrophota bacterium | reverse complement strand
ATTACCGGAACAACAACCAAGGTCTCAACAGGTTGCGGCAACCTCTACGTTACCATTAATATTGATGAAGAAGGAAGGCCTTTTGAGCTTTTTACCCAAATGGGTAAAGCCGGCGGTTGTGCTGCAAGTCAACTTGAAGCACTCGGCCGTCTGGTTTCTTTAGGTTTCCGCTCCGGGATTGAAGTAAAGTCCATTATTGAACAATTGCGTAATATCCGTTGTCCTTCGCCTTCCTGGGAGAAGGGCCAGAGAATATTTTCTTGCGCAGATGCTATTGCCCGCGTGGTTGAGAAAAGACTGGCTAATGGCATAACCGCACAACAGGTTTCTTTTGATCCGGAAAATGCTATGCAAGTAGCCATGAAGCATTCATATAGCGATGAGGCCACTGTTTCAGATTTTGGTTTTAGCGAAGAAAGAAATATTGTAGGGGTTTGTCCTGACTGTGGCGGAGCATTGCGTCATGAGGAAGGTTGTGTTAAATGTCATGCCTGCGGTTTCTCGAAGTGTTAAAATCGCAAGAAGCGTAAAGCTTAAAGCTTAAAGCGTAAAGCGAAAAACTAAAGTTCAAAACTTAAAGTTTTACGTTTTAAACTTTAACTTTACCTGCCTGCCGGTAGGCAGGCGTTTTTATCTTTACACTTTACGCTAAAAAGATATGAAGAAAATACTATACGTAGTACTTGACGGCCTAGGTGATTTACCTATTAAAGAGCTGGGCAACAAGACCCCGCTTGAAGCGGCACTCACGCCTAATATAGACAGGCTCGCACAAACAGGTAAAACAGGTTTAGTCTATCCTGTGGCCAAAGGCATTGCCCCTGAGTCTGACATTGCCGTAATAAGTCTTTTGGGTTACGATGCGCACAAATATTATACAGGCAGAGGTCCCTTAGAGGCATTTGCAGAGGGTTTAAGTATACACGACGGCAATTTGGCCCTGCGTGTAAATTTTGCCACGGTTGAATCTGATGCCAAGACCATAAAAGACCGTAGGGTGGGGAGAAATTTAAGCACCGAAGAGGCAGTCGCTTTATCCAAAGAGATAAACTCAAAAGTTACGCTGTCAAGTGCGACTTTTGAGTTTAAGAATACCATCGGACATAGAGGAGTCCTGGTTATAAGAGGTATGCGCTCTAAATTATCCGGCTGGATAACTAATACTGATCCTGCTTATGCCCGTGAAGGGGTATTCGGCGTGGCCAAAGAGAAATTTGAAAATTTTGTTGAAGAAGCAAAACCTATGCCCGGTTATGAGAATTCCCCTCTAGCCAAAGAAGCTGCTCTTCTTTTGAATGAGTTTACGCAGAAATCGCATAAGGTGCTTTCGGAATCCCATGTAAATAAGAAAAGGATTTCCGAGAATAAGCTCGCGGCAGATATAATTTTATCCCGTGATGCCGGTGACCATCTACCGCAATTTCCCAAAATAGGCGATCTTTATAATTTAAAGTTCGGTTCATTCGTGGAAATGCCTGTAGAAAGAGGCATCGCTCTTTTGACCGGTATAGATGTAATTGATGTGCCTTCGTCTTGCGGCCACCTGGATGTGGATTATCCTGTTTGGGCAAAGATAGCATTAGATTCTCTGAAGAAATACGACGGTATTTATGTGCATATCAAAGGCCCGGATGAGCCTGCTCACGACGGTGATTTTAACAAGAAGAAAGAGATTATCGAGGCAATAGATAAATTCTTTTTTGCTAACCTACTTCTCGAACTCGATATCGCTAACACCGTAATCGCTGTAACGGCCGACCATTCTACTGTCTGCAACATTAAGGCCCACTCAAGCGACCCCGTACCATTACTTATCGCAGGTAACAATATTAAGCCTGATGGCTCTTTAAGTTTTTCTGAGAAAGCAGCTAAACTAGGCTCATTGGGCGAAATGAAGGGCCAAGAGATACTACCTCTTCTTGTAAAGTTCGCCCAAGAGTAGTACAATAAATAAGCTTAAAACTTAAAGCGTAAAGCGAAAAACTAAAACTCAACCCTTCGACTTCGCTTGAGGGTTGATGGCGAGCGTAGTCGAACCATCAACCCTCAAAACTTAAAGTTTTACGTTTTAAGATTTAACTTTACCTGCCTGCCGGTAGGCAGGCGCTTTTAGCTTTACACTTTACGCTCTTATATGGATAAATACGATGTTATAGTCATTGGCGCAGGGCATGCTGGAATAGAGGCTGCTTTAGCATCTAGCCGGATGGGATGTAACACGCTTATGGTGACCTTTAAAAAAAATACCATAGGCCTGATGAGTTGTAATCCGGCAATTGGCGGTATTGGCAAAGGTCAGCTGGTAAAAGAAATAGATGCCCTCGGCGGAGAAATGGCGCATGCAACAGATTCTTGCGGTATTCAATTCAGGATGTTAAATGCCTCTAAGGGTGAGGCAGTGCAATCTTTACGCGCTCAGGTAGATAGATATAGATATCAGCAATATATGCAGAAGATAGTTGAAAACGAAGACCGTCTTTTTATAAAGGAAGCGGAAGCAACAAAACTAATAATTGATGACACAAAAGTAATAGGGATAGTTACCGACAAAAACGAAGCGATTAATTCCGATACGGTAATTATCTGCCCGGGAACATTTTTAGACGGGCTTATTCATGTGGGTTTAAACCATTTTAGCGCAGGCAGGATCAATGAGCCGGCCTCCTTTGGTTTGGCGCAAAACCTAAAAGAACTGGGGTTCAATCTGCTTAGGTTTAAGACCGGGACCTGTCCGCGCCTGGATAAGAAAACGATAGACTTCTCTAAGCTTATCGTCCAGGAGGCAGATCCTTCTCCGTGCCCGTTTTCTTTCTCAACTAAAGAAATCACTCAGAAGCAGGTACCTTGCCATATTACTTATACCAATCAAAATACACATAATATTATTAAGAATAATCTCAACCGTTCTCCTTTGTATGCCGGAATAATCAAGGCTACCGGCGTAAGATATTGCCCTTCCATAGAAGATAAAATCGTGAAGTTTGCGGATAAAGAAAGGCACCAGATATTTTTAGAACCGGAAGGTTATGAAACTGATGAGGTTTATCCTAACGGCTTATCCACTAGCCTTCCGGAAGACGTGCAATTAGAAATGCTGCATTCCATAGAAGGGTTAAAAGAGGTAAGAGTAATCAGGTTTGGTTATGGGATAGAACATACAGTAGTCGAACCCACGCAACTCTACCCCACCTTAGAGACAAAATTATTCAGAAATTTATATCTGTCCGGACAGATTAACGGTACCACAGGTTATGAAGAAGCTGCAGCCCAAGGGTTGGTTGCCGGAATTAATGCTGCTTTACGCATAAAAGGCAAAGAGCCGCTTATTTTGGACCGGGCGAGTAGTTATATCGGGGTATTAATTGACGATTTGACCACCAAAGGCACAGATGAGCCATACAGGATGTTTACTTCTCGGGTTGAATATCGCCTGATTTTACGCCAAGATAATGCTGACCTACGGCTTAATAAAATCGGTTATGATTTAGGCTTGATAACAAAAGAAGATTACCTGAAGACACAAGAGAAAACTGAGGCAATAAAGCGGGGAATCAATATTTTAAGAAATACACGCCTTAAGCCAAGTCTAGAATTTAACAGGGAGCTGGAGCGTTTAAAAACCAAGCCCATAAAAAAGCCTGTTACTATAGAGGAGCTCCTGAAGAGGCCAGAGATAACTCTAGTAAATTTAAGAAGCCTGGATCACCTCAATTTAGATATACCAGAATTTGCTTACCAGCAAATAGAAATTGAGGTAAAATATTCCGGGTTTATAGAAAGACAGTTAAGAGAAGTAGGGAGGTTTAGGAATTTAGAGAAGATAAAATTGCCTCAGGGTTTGGATTATGCTGATATCTCCGGCCTTTCCCGCGAGATAAAGGAAAAATTGAATAAATTGAAACCGCTTAATTTAGGCCAGGCATCGCGCATTTCTGGAGTCACCCCTGCGGCTATTTCAATCTTAATGGTGTATCTGAGGAAGATAAATGGATAAGAACAAAAACTATTCTGCTCTTAAGAAATTCTGTCAAGATCTGGAAGCTGATTTGTTCGGCGTAGCGGATATTTCTAAAACGAAAAAAGACTTTATGTTATCCGGGAAGGTCCTGGAAAAACTGGATAATGCTATCTCTTTAGGGATAAGGTTATCCGGCAGTATCCTGGAAGGGATCTCTGATTCTCCGACAAAGCTTTACTTCCATCATTACCGGACTGTAAATGCCTCGTTAGATCAATTGGCACTTAAGGTATGTAATAGAATACAAAAGAAAGGCTACCGGGCTCTACCCATTCTCGCCTCTTTGATCTTAGACTGGGAAAATCAAAAGGCGCACCTATCACACAAAGAAATCGGCTATTTAGCGGGGTTAGGCTGGATAGGCAGGAGTAATTTATTGGTCAATAAAGACATTGGTAGCCAGTTTCGCCTCGTATCGATTCTTACCGATATGCCGCTAAAAACAGACAAACCTGTCAAGCAAAACTGCCAGGGTTGTAAGATCTGTATCAATGCCTGTCCGGCAGGAGCTATTAAAGAAAGCCCTTCGGATTTCGAACACATTAAATGTTTTGAGAAATTAAAGGATTTCCAAAAACAACGCTTGGTCGAACAATATATCTGCGGAATTTGTGTCAAGGCATGTACCGGGAAAACGATATAAGAAATTGCGCTTGACAGCGGGATATATTTACGGTATTAATGTTAAGGCTTTTGTGAGAAATAAAAGATAAACTAGAGAGATTTAAGCCTATTAATTTAGGCCAGGCATCGCGCATTTCCGGGATTACACCAACGGCAATTTCTATTTTAATGGTTTATCTTAAGAAACGAAACAGTTCCAAGGCCTAATAATAAAAAATTTAGGTAAGTTTTTATAAAGGAGATATAGGTATGATTAAAGAAGTTATTTTTGGTCTTGTTGGAGGCCTGGGGTTATTTATCTATGGAATATGGGTAATGAGCGAAGGTTTACATAAGGCCTGTGGCGAGAGGATGAGGAGAGTTCTGCATAACCTCACCGGAAGTACAATGAGAGGGGTATTGGTTGGCGTAGGCGTAACTCTTTTAATTCAGTCCTCTTCTGCCACCACAGTGATGGTGGTAGGATTTGTAAATGCCGGACTAATGACGCTTGTCCAGGCATTAGGCGTGATATTCGGTGCTAATATTGGTACGACTATCACTGTACAGTTAATTGCCTTTAAGCTTACGGATTACGCACTTCCGCTTATCGGCTTAGGAATGCTTGTTATGTTTCTGTCCAAAAGGAAAACACATAAATACATTGGTGAATTTATCTTAGGCTTCGGTATACTTTTTTTAGGTTTAAAAATATCAACAGATGCGGTTAAGCCCTTAAAGGATTCTCCTGTCTTTAACAATATATTAGTAAGTTTCAGCAGAAACCCTCTTTTAGGTGTATTGGCCGGTGCAATTATCACTGGAATATTGCAGAGTAGCGCAGTTACTATAGGTATGGTTCTGGGTTTAGCCATGATAAATGTAATTGATTTAAGGGCTGCTATCGCTTTGGTTTTTGGTTGTAATATTGGAACCTGTGCTACAGCATTACTGGCCTCTATCGGCACCGGTGTTTCTGCAAGAAGAACAGCGGTAGCTCATATTATGTTTAATACTATCGGAACGGTTATCTTTTTGCCCTTTCTCGGTCTTTTCCAAAATCTGGTCAGCCATACATCTGGCGAACTTATCCGACAGATTGCCAATGCGCATACACTATTTAATACAATAAATACAATTATTTTCCTGCCTTTTACTCGGGCTTATGCTAGTTTCATTACTAAGATAGTAAAAGGTAAAGAAGAGGAGGAAACCGAATATCTTCCTAAGTATCTAGAGCGCCACTTGTTAAATACGCCGTCCATTGCAATAGAAGCGGCGATTAAAGAGACAATCAGAACTTTAGGCTTAACTCAGAAAATGGTTGGCATAGCAATGAATAGTTTTCTGAGTAACGACTCCAAGTCTTTAGAAAAAATAGCCAGAAGCGAAGAGGCGGTTGATTCTTTAAGAGAGGCGATCACTAACTATCTTGTAGAATTGATGCAACGGGAACTAAGCAAGGAAGATTCAAAGAAGATACCTCCGCTTATACACGCAATTAATGATGTGGAGAGAATAGGTGACCATGCAGAAAATTTAAGGGATTTGGCTGAACAGAAAATTGACGGTAAGATTCTTTTCTCCGATACGGCTACAGAAGAATTAAAGAAGATGTACCTAGATATAAATAATATGATTAACTGTTCGGTTAATGCTTTGAAGTTAAACAATGTAGATGAAGCAAAGGTTGTTTTAGAGCAGGAATGCCAAATCAATAGCTTAAGAGATAGGCTAAAAGATAATCATGTAAGGCGCCTGGAGCAGGGGCAATGTAAAGTCCTCTCAGGAGTAGTCTTTTTAGATATGATAAGCAATCTGGAAAAGATAGGCGATCATCTCACCAATGTGGCTCAGGCAGTAATCGAAGGGCTGCAATAGGCCCAGATTAAAAAGGCTTCTGGCATATCTTAACTTGTTTTATCAAAGCCGAATAATATTTTTTCTTGACGAACAAACTTTTTATGTTATTATCGTTACTATAACTTAGTAAGGACAAAGGCGTCCGATAATTATGTCATTGTCGGACGCTTTTTTTTATGGTATATTGCCTATAAAATATGGAATTAGGTAGAATAAATATTCAAAGGGGAGGATAAGCATGGCAAAGAAAATCGAAGAATTTATGGCGAAAGTAATTGAAAAAAATCCCGGTGAATCAGAATTTCATCAGGCAGTGCGGGAAGTAGCGGAATCAGTAATGCCTTTCATTGAGAAGAATCCGAAGTATCAGAAAGCCAAGATTCTTGAAAGAATGGTAGAACCGGAAAGGGTGATAATGTTTCGTGTCCCCTGGGCTGATGATAAAGGAGAAATCCAGATAAATAGAGGTTATCGCATAGAAATGAGCAGCGCCATCGGGCCCTATAAAGGCGGTTTGCGTTTTCATCCCAGTGTGAATCTGGGAATTTTAAAATTCTTAGCCTTTGAACAGGTTTTTAAGAATGCCTTGACTACCCTTCCCATGGGTGGCGGAAAAGGGGGTTCTGATTTTGACCCCAAAGGAAAATCCGATAATGAGGTAATGCGGTTCTGCCAGAGTTTTATGACAGAGCTATCAAGGCACATAGGTCCGGATACCGATGTTCCTGCCGGTGATATTGGCGTAGGAGGACGCGAGATTGGGTATATGTTTGGTCAGTATAAACGATTACGCAATGAATTTACCGGAGTTTTTACCGGCAAAGGCTTGAATTGGGGAGGTAGTTTAATCAGGCCTGAGGCTACAGGTTATGGTTGCGTCTATTTTGTAGAGCAGATGTTAAAGACTAAAGGCGAGACTTTGGAGGGTAAGGTTTGTGCTGTTTCAGGCTCAGGTAATGTTGCTCAATATACCGTAGAAAAACTTATACAGTTAGGGGCGAAGGTAGTAACATTGTCAGATTCCAACGGGTTTATTTATGATAAAGGCGGCATAGACAAAAAAGAATTGTCCTGCGTGCTTGAGCTTAAGAATGTAAAGCGCGGCCGCATAAAAGAGTGTGCAGATAATTTTAAGTGCGAATACTTCGAGAATAAAAAGCCCTGGGGAATAAAATGCGATATTGCTTTCCCCAGCGCTACACAGAACGAGATAGATGAAGATGATGCAAAGACCTTAGTCAAGAATGGCTGTATTGCTATTGGTGAAGGAGCAAATATGCCTACTACTCCGGAAGGAGTTGAGGTATTTCAGAAGGCAAAGATTTTGTATGCCCCTGGCAAGGCGTCCAATGCCGGCGGCGTAGCTACTTCCGGACTGGAAATGACCCAAAACAGTATGAGGCTATCCTGGTCGCGTGCAGAAGTGGATAAAAAACTAAGTGAGATTATGACAGCTATCCATGAACAGTGCGTGAAATATGGAAAAGAAGGTAATTATGTGAATTATGTAAATGGGGCCAATATTGCCGGTTTTGTCAAAGTAGCTGATGCTATGATAGATCAAGGATTGGTATAAAGTTATGTGTTAAGCACAAAAGAATATATTTTAATCTTTCTTTTTAGTTTTCGTGCAAAACGCCCTATCTTCTAGGGCGTTTTTGTTTATATTGTATAAATCATATTTTAATAGTAGAATATAATAGTTACGGCAGAATAGAATAGTTATAACCATGAATAAAGAAGAGGCGTTAAAGGATTTTGTAGCTGGTTTCCGCATAGCCGTATACAATGGCTCAGCTTATTCTAGAACCCATCCCCTTTATTTAAAATCTCTCCTCAATTTCAAAGAAAAAATCGATGTATTGTTCAATTTTTTAGATTGCGTCAAGGTCAATTTTACTCCTAGATCCTTATTTATAGATGGCGTAGTTTGGGATAAACTTTCTTCATATATTGAACTCGGTCAGCTATTCCATCAACGCAAGATAGAAGGAGTAGAAATAAAAAGAGGGGTAACGTTAGAAGAACTGACTGATTTTGTTAACGAAGTTTCCAAGCCGAAAAAAGAAATTTTAAGGGCCGGCGGAGTCCGGGATATTCTTAAGAAAAAAGGCATTCTTCATATCTTAGTCGATGAGCTGAATTATGCACAACTTTTAGAAGGAGAGGGGGAAGAGGCCCTTGATATATGGGTATACAAATTCAGGGATGCCTCTAAAAAGCAGGATGCCGCTAGAATAAAAGAGCTTTCCGATAACTTTGGAGGGATAATAGGAAAATTTAAAGCTCAGAGTTTGTTGGAGGATAAGGAATTAAGTCAAGAGATCTGCAATTTTCTTAACTACCTTCGGGATAACCAAAAAGAGGCATTCACAAGATGCTCCTCAGATATGTTTGAATGGCTTCTTAAATATAAGGAGTTACTAAAAGATGAGAATATAGATAAGGTAAAACCATTTTTTGTTAACTTGAATGAAGAAGACTTAGCTGGCCTGTTATGGAACCAAATACTTTCTAACGCCAATTTTGATACCTTAAGTTTTAAATTATTCTCGCAGATTACGGGTGAAGTAAAGCATGGGAAGATTTCATCTACTTTAGAAAGTAAAACAGCGCAGAAAATGCTTTTAAAAGATCACCCTGAAGCAGTCATGAGAATTCAGGCCCTGTTATTTGCTCCCGGAAACGAAATCGTTCCCGACGTTTATCGCAATACGCTCTCCTCTATGTTGGAAGGAATATCTTTTGAGAAGGAATTTTTCTTTGACCACAATTTCCTGAATACCTGTTACCATTTTGTTTTAGCCGAGTTATTGAACAAAGAGAAGAACGAGGAGCCTTTAAGCCTGATCGCTAAAACAATCTCCCATGAATGGTCTGGGATCGTCGGTTCAATGAATCTAGAATATCTGAAACAACTTTTGGAGATCGTAAAACTAATAAAAAAAGAAAAACCTTCATATTCCTTTATTTTCGAGGAGCTGGATAGGCATATTTCTGAATATATCGAAAGCCTGGTATGGGAAGAAGATGACCAGTTGGATCTGAAATATTTTGTAGATTATCTTGAAAAGCCCTCTTTCAAATCCGATTTTTATCTTGCCAAGATATTTGAGGAAAAGAAAGCAGGTCCTTACGCGCTGGGACTCTTTTTGAGATTCTTTCCCGATACCTTACCGTTTTTTTATCAATGCCTGGAACAGGGCAAAATCGATATAGAATTTACCACTAAGATAATAGAGAGCTTAAAAATACTTAATTCTCCGATGACTCTTGAAATCCTTAAAAATATTTTTTTATTTGCTAACGAATTTGAAAAAGTCCAGGTATTAAGAGCTATGGGGGGATTATCGGAAATTGATGCGGAATTCCTATTTTCAATTTTGTCTAAAGGAGATTTTGCTTTGAAAGAAGAGGCCTTGACGGTGTTAGCTAAGGATGAAAGCAAAAAAAAAGAGGCGATAAGGATGCTTCTTTCTATCCCTAATTTTTTCGGCATAGAAAACGATCTGCTGATGGAGAATATAATGATTATTGAAAACATCCGTCTTAAAGAGGCAAGCAGTTATTTGGTTTCTTTTAGTAAGAAAAGGTTCTTTTGGAATAGAGACATAAAGGATAAAGCAATGCAGGTGCTAAAAAAATGGCAGACTTAGAAAATATCGAAAGCGCATTTCGGAGCTTGTTGGCTTCGTTGCAGGCAGCTAAACTCTACGGGCTAGAGCATCTTTTATTCAAAAAATCCGTAGAAAATGTATATTCGAGTCTGCACAATATTTTAATGGAAAAAAAAGAGTTAGTTTTTGGGATTGTGGAAGAGGAGTTGGCTTTTGGAAAAGAGGTATTTTTTGATTTAAGCAAATCTGCCAGGCCGGAAATCCTATATTTAAAATCTAAAGGGATAGAGAGGATCACCTTTTATATAGGCATGCAAAAAGAAGAGCTGGATAATTTTATCAGGTTTTTAGTAACTCCCCGTGCGGAGATAGAAACAAAAACCAGTGACCACTTTGCGCTATTGGGAATTAAAAATATATCTATTGGGAAACTAAAAACCGATATATCTGATAAAGAGATAAAAGTCATAAGCCTTTCAAATTTATACGAAAACTCTATAACTAAAGTCCAGAAAACATTTACAAATATATTGGAAACAGAAACAATCGATTCCCTGGCCTTACGTTTTTCGATAAACAATATTATGGAGGGGCTGACAGGGAAATATCAGGGTATTTTGACATTGGCAACGTTAAAGACGCTCGATTTAGGCATGTACGAACATCTACTAAATGTATCTATTCTATCTATGTATTTTTCTTCCAGGATTGGATTTGTTAAAGAAGACGTCTTGGATATCGGCGTTGCCGCATTATTTCACGATATCGGTAGGCAGTATATTTTCAGAAAAACTACCGGTAGGCCCGCTGGGCCTCAAGAAGGAGTTTCTGCTTTAGATGAAAGCCATACCATATTGGGAGCCAAGCTTCTGTTACGATACGTAGACACCTTAGGGATTTTGCCCATTGTCGTAGCTTTTGAACATCACTTAAAATATAATCTTAAAGGGACCCCTAAGCTGTTTTTTCCCAAAAAACCTCATATCGCCTCTATGATAGTATCAATATGTGATATTTACGATTCCCTTTTTCGCAAAAGAGGACGTAAAACAGATTATTCCCCTGATTTAATCTATAATTTAATGATAAAAGGCAAAGGAGAATCATTTGAGCCAAGGCTTATAGATAGATTCTTCAAGATCATCGGTGTCTGGCCTATCGGCTCGATTGTTAGATTAAGCGACGGAAGGATCGCCGTGGTCAGGGATGAAAATGAGTATGATATATTTTCACCTCAAGTGGAAGTGATTTCTCCCCCAGAAAAAAAGGAATTTATAGATTTAAAAGAAAAAAAAGACATTGTCAGGATTGACGGTTACATTAATCCTTTAAAAGAAGGTAAAGAATTTTTAGATACGGTCAAAGTCTTCTGCACTTAAAGTAGCCCGAATTCCTGAAAGCGCGTTCAACCAAAGGCAAATCTTCCGGTCCGAAGGTTTTCTTCTGATTAACCCCGATAAGCCTAAGTTTATGCTTTATACTTTTGCGGTCTTTAAACCTGCGCCCTTTAGGGCTCTGGATAGGAGATTGGACGCTTCAAGTATCCAGCCTTTGGGGCCCTTGGGAACCCCTAAAGGCTTATAGCCTTTAGGCGGGCTCCATTATTTGCTATACTAACTGGTAAAATTTATAAGATATTTACAAATCTAAAAGAGTATATTATAATGAGTTGTCCAGTTTAAAGGAAAAGATATTATGAAAAAAATAGGTTTTGATAATGAAAAATATCTAAAAGAGCAGAGTGCTGCGATTTTAGACAGGGTCAAGAAATTTGATAATAAACTTTATCTAGAGTTCGGCGGGAAGCTTTGTTTTGATTACCATGCTGCCAGGGTCCTTCCCGGTTATGACCCCAACGTCAAGATAAGGTTGTTACAGCAATTAAAGGATAAGATAGATATTGTCCTTTGTATTTACGCAGGAGATATTGAAAAAGGCAGAGTCAGGGGGGATTTTGGTATAACCTATGATGCCGCAACATTAAAGTTAATCGATGATTTAAGAAAGTGGGGGTTGGATATACTCGCGGTTGTAATCACGCGATTTAATAACCAATCTTCAGCAATAATCTTTAAAAATAAACTGGAGCATAGAGGGGTAAAGGTCTATTTACATCTCCCTATAGAGGGATATCCCGTTAATATAGACCTGGTAGTAAGCGATGATGGCTTTGGCAGAAACGAATATATAGAGACACGCAATCCTATCGTAGTAATCACGGGGCCCGGACCGGGTAGCGGGAAACTGGCAACCTGTTTTTCGCAATTATACAATGAACATAAACGCAACATAAATGCAGGCTATGCTAAATTTGAAACCTTTCCTATCTGGAATCTTCCGCTTAAGCATCCTGTAAATGTTGCCTATGAAGCAGCCACTGCTGATATACAAGATTTTAACTTAGTAGACCCCTTTCACCTGAATATATATAAGGAAACCGCCATAAATTATAACCGGGATGTCGAAAGCTTTCCGATATTAAAATTAATATTAAGTAGGATTTTTAATAAAGGCGCTAATCTTCCGGTATATAATTCTCCTACGGATATGGGGGTTAATCGGGCAGGCTTTGGCATAGTAGATGATGATTTGGTGCAGCAGGCGGCAAAACAAGAATTGATCCGCAGATACTTTAGATACAATACGGAATACGTATTGGGTATAGAAAAAAAAGAGACGGTAGATAGGGTAGTTCTCTTAATGGAAGAAATGGGAGTAAAGGTTGCAGATAGGGTAGTGGTTGAGGTAGCCAGAACTACTGCTGAGCAGGCAGAGATAAAAGGCAAAGGTAATGCCGGAATATATTGCGGAGCGGCTATTCAATTAAGCGATGGACGGATTGTAACCGGAAAGAATTCAAAGCTCCTGCATGCCGCCTCAAGCCTTGTGTTAAATGCGGTGAAGGTCCTGGCGAAAATTCCCGACGAGATCCTATTGCTTTCTCCCAACATAATAGAACAAATATCAAAATTAAAAGAAGGGATTCTAAACGCCGAATCAGAAAGCTTAGATTTGGAAGAAACCCTGATTGCTCTTTCCATAAGCGCAGCCACCAATCATACGGTGGAATTAGCGATGAAGAAACTTATAGATTTAAAAAGTTGCGAAGTCCACATGACTCACATTCCTACCCCCGGAGATGAAGTCGGATTGAAAAGGCTAGGAGTCAATCTTACAACCGACGGAAAATTCTCCTCCCGGAATCTCTTTGTAACCTGATGAATAACAGGATTAAGTTTTTGGTTTTAATTATCGCGATAGTCCTGATTTGGTTTCTGCAGAGGTTCTTTCCTGTAAACGCACAAGCCATAGAAATTTTTTTTAAAAAAATTCCCTCTTTATATTCGGGAATAGTTTTTGTTCTCCTTTATTGTATTGTTACTTTTTTTATTTGGCTCTCCAAAGACGTATTTAGATTTATAGCCGCAGTCATATTCGGGGCTTGGTTTAGCACTTTACTAATTTTGATCGCTGAGATTATCAATGCCTTTATTTTGTTTTATTTTTCCCGTTCATTAGGCAGAGGCTTCGTAGAGAGTACTCTAAAAAAAAGATACGATAAACTCGATGAAAGATTAGGAAGAGTCAATTTTTTATGGCTTTTTCTTTTTCGGGCAGTGCCTCTGGTTCCTTTTAGATTCTTAGATTTGTATTGCGGTCTTACCAGAATCACTTTTAGAAGATATTTATCTGCGGTTATTTTGGGTTCCCCCTTGAGGATATTCTGGGTGCAGTATGTCCTTGCCGGGATGGGCAAGAGTCTATTCAGTAATCCATATGCCCTGGTAGAATTTATAACTTCGAACAAGCCGGTATTTATTTTCAGCTTAATATACCTTGTATTAGTCATAGTGGTAGCATTAAAGATTAAAGCCAAGCACTAATTTTTTATGTCTATAAATATAAAATTTTTAGGCGGGGTAGGGACAGTAACAGGTTCAAGCCATTTGGTATCAACTGACAAGTCGAAAGTCTTGCTTGACGCAGGCTTATTCCACGGCCGTCGCGATGAATTTTATCGAGTAAATACCACCTTCAGTTATAATCCGCGTAAATTGAATGCACTTGTTTTATCCCATGCGCACCTGGACCACTGCGGTAATATCCCTACTTTAATAAAATTGGGTATGCGTTGTAAGATTTATGCGACTTCTGCAACAAAAGACTTATGCGAGCTTATGCTAGAAGATTCAGGGAAGATACAGGAAGAAGATATAAGATATGTTAATAAGATTAATAAAAGACTGGGCCTAGCATTAAGGCAGCCTCTTTATACCAAGAGAGAAGCGAGCCTTGCTACAAAAAGGTTCCGTCCGCTTTCTTATGAACAGAGGTTCTGTATTGCAAAGGATATCTTTGTTACTTTATACGATGCGGGCCACATCTTAGGCTCAAGCATGATTGTATTAGATATAAAAGCAAGCCTGCACAATATCAGATTAGGTTATGCAGTAGATTTTGGGAGAAAGAATTTACCATTACTAAACGACCCGACTATACCAAGAGGACTTGATTATCTTATTCTAGAAAGTACTTACGGGGGCAGACTACATGCCCCCATTGAAGAAGCGAAAGCCAAATTAAGAGAAGCAATCAACCGTACTGTAGAGCGCCGCGGCAAGATTCTTATTCCCTCCTTTATCTTAGAACGTTCGCAGGAGGTGCTCTATTTTTTGAATGAACTTTTGAAAGAAAAACTTATCCCTCCAATACCCATTTATGTAGACAGCCCTTTGGCAGTGCATATAACAGACCTGTTTAAATATCATCTCGCTTATATGGATGAAGAAACTCGTCAAGCCGTAAATAGAGGAGAGGGGCCTTTTGAATTCTTAAATCTTAGGTTTATAAAAGATCAAAAAGAATCAAAAACTCTCAATAATGATAAGCGCCCGATGATTATTATTGCCGGCTCTGGCATGTGCGAATCAGGCAGGATACTGCATCATTTAAAAAATAATATTGAAGATTCACGAAATACCATATTAGTGGTGGGTTATATGGCTAGAGATACTCTGGGCAAGAGAATAGTGGAGAGGGCTCGTATCGTGCGCATATTCGGAGTAGAGCACGAGTTGAATGCCGAAGTGGTAGTAATTAATGCCTTCTCAGGCCATGCAGATAAAAATGAACTTACTGATTTTGTGTCTTCGTGCCTGCCCTTAAAACGCATATTCCTGGTTCACGGAGAACCTGACCAATCAAAGATTTTATCGGATACGCTCTTGAGGCTGGGCCTTAATGTATATATCCCTTCTAAAGACGAAGAGATTAGTTTGTTGTAAGTAGCGCTAATATAATTTTTTTGGGCGTGCTTTTGGTCTTTATTTTGTTGGAACTTCCTAATTTTTAAAGTATACTATATATCCATTAAGGAGCTATAAATGGAAGTTAAAAAACTAATACTGATAATAGATGATGAGCCTGATTTTTTGCAAACCATGCGTTTTTTCTTAGAAGGCTCTAATTTCCGCGTTATCGCTGCCCCTACTCCGGAAGAAGGCTTGGAAAAAGTAAAACTTAAGCCCGACCTTATTCTTCTTGATTTAAAAATGCCGAGAATTGACGGCCACCAGATGTGTAAACGCATTAAGGAAGATAACGATGCCCTGAATATCCCCATCATTATGTTTACCTCGCAGGATAGCACTCTGGATAAAGTTGAAGCATTTGAGTTGGGGGTAGCGGATTATATTGGTAAAAACTTCTCTTTTGAAGAGATCCTTGCCAGGATACAGGCTGTCCTTAGGCAGGCCTCACCCAGAGTGAGCTCTCAGACAAATGATGAGAGGAGTAAAATGATTATAGAGTTGCGTAGAATAATCGAAGATAAAAACCTGCGCATACTCTTCCAGCCAATAGTCAATATTGCTACCAGAAAACCAATAGGTTATGAGGCTTTAACTCGAGGGCCCGCCGGGACTTTCTTAGAGAGCCCGGTTAATCTTTTTACTTTAGCTACGGAAGCCAATATGTTTATTGAGCTGAATACAATCTGCCTTACCCTTGCGGCAAAGAAAGCGGATTTTATCAAACCAGGCGAGCTTCTGTTTCTTAATATAGACCCCCTGATGGTAAATACCGAACATTTTAAGAATATGGATTTTTTGAAAGGCTCATCCATAAAACCTTCTCAGGTCTCCATCGAAATAACCGAACGCGTTTACATTAATAACTTCGCCAAATTATCATCGGATTTAAATTATTTTAAATCTTTGGGAGTCAAGATAAGTATTGATGACATAGGAGAGGGATATTCAAGCCTGAAGGCGCTTGCAGAGCTGAAGCCGGAATTCATGAAGGTAACCTTAGACCTTGTGCGTAATGTGGATAGAGACGAAGGAAAGAGAGGCATCATACAGGTAATCGTTGATTTAGCTAAAAGGCTAAACGGAGTTATTATTGCTGAGGGTATAGAAACCGAAGAGGAAAACAAGACCCTGATTTCCATGGGGGTAGAGTTTGGGCAGGGGTATCTGTTTAGCAAGCCTCAAGAGCCAAAACAATTGAAAGATAGCTACTGATTAAAACCTACAATAACGCTTGCCGCTTTGCAATAACTAAACTAATTGACAAATATTTTAATCTGTGTAGAATTATAACGATTTCAATCCGGATATTTTTTCAAAGAAGATAGCAAGAAATTACTTTAATAAGGAGGACTAAGATGGCAGGAGGAAAAGCAACGCCCAGAAAGGACAAGGCTGTTAAGGTTGGTAGCGGTCAGTTAGTTAGGACAGGCACAATCCTTGCAAGGGGTTTTAGTAATTATAAAGCAGGCTCGAACGTAAAAGGGTTGAGCACGCTGTATGCCCTTTGTGACGGCGAGGTTTATTTTTCTAAGAGAAAAACCAGTCACGGAAAGGTAAGGACTTATATAAATGTTTCTTGCGGAAAGAAGAAGCCTAATCCTTAAAGAATAAGAATGGATAGCCCTAGTAAAGGTGTTCAGCCGGACAAAGCCAAAAGATACTCACGCCTTAAATACTCTACGGCTATTATAGATATAGTCTATCTTTTTTTGCTTCTTTTTGTATTTGCGGCCTCAGGTTTATCTAAAATTCTCGCTCAGGCCTTATCGGGGTTTATAGCTAATAATTATCTAACAGTTTCCGCTTATATCTTTATAGTTTACCTCGCATATTACTTATTGAATTTTCCTCTAAACTTTTACCGTTCATATACCCTGGAACGCAAGTTCTGCCTATCCAACCAGAAAGTCGCTAGCTGGCTGAAAGATCAGATTAAAGCCGGCATTATATCATATATCATTGCCGTTATCCTAATAAGCGCTTTTTATTATATAATAAGACACTTTTTCTTTACCTGGTGGTTGATAATTTCTTTATTCTGGATATTCTTTAGTTTGATTATGGCAGAGTTAGTGCCGATTATAGTTATCCCCTTATTCTTTAAATATGAGAGGCTTTCCGATGAGGTGTTAAGGGGTCGCATAATAAAATTGGCAGATAAAATGAAGGTAAACCCCGTTAGAAATACCAAAGCTTCAAGAAAAAACAACAAGATTTCTAACGGGGTAAAGATTCTGGATGTCTTTCAGGTAGATTTTAGCAAAAAGACAGTCAAGGCAAACGCCGCCTTTGTGGGCTTAGGGGCTACTAAACGGGTGATATTAAGCGATACCTTAAAGGATAAGTATAGTTACGATGAGATTGAAGTAATCCTGGCCCATGAATTTGCACATTATAGGTTGAGACACCTGGTCAAGCTCATATTGGTGAATTCTTTAGCTATAATGCTGTCTTTTTATATTATATTTATGACGAACAACTATGTTCTGGGCATATTCCGTCTGTCATCACTATGGGGTATTGCAGCCTTGCCGGTTATTTTAATGTATTTTGTTATTTTCGGGATAGTAATGCAGCCATTTGAGAACTATATCAGCCGCAGATTCGAAAGAAATGCGGATTTAGAGGCGCTTAAAGTAACGGGTTTAAAAGAGGCATTCATTTCTATGATGGAAAAGCTGTCTTCCCAAAATCTCGCAGATAGAAATCCCCATCCTATAATCAGATTTTTCTTCTTTGACCATCCGTCTGTTGACGAACGCATTGCAATCGCAAAGTCGTTATAATTAGAGTAAGTTTAGCGGGTCCTGTCTTGGGTATTTTTTCAGCCGCATCACGCGGCTTCAAAAACACCCAAGCCACCCGCTAAAGAGAATACAAATTATTTATTTCTTGGTAGGTTAAGGTTTAGGCTGAGGTTTAGTTTTATCTAGGATTTCTACGACAATCTGGGCGGCGCGGGAACTTGCGCCTTTTTCTCCCAGTTTGGATGTTAAATCGGAAAGGCCGTCTTTAATGCGGGTCATTTCAGTATTGTCTTTAATAGTTCTGGCTATATAATCAGCGATTTTTTTAGGCCTTGCATCATATTGTATAAATTCCGCAATAAATTTTTCCTTCCTGACGACATTAACCAATCCTATATAAGGTATTTTTATAATAAGCTTAAGGTAAGCCCAGGTAAGAAAGGAAACCTTATATAATATAACCATGGGCTTAGCTAATATCGCTGTCTCAAGAGTAGCTGTACCTGAGGCGACAAGCGCAAAATTACTTGCAGCTAATCCATTATAGGTCAAATTAGAGACTATCTGTACCGGGAAACTGTATCGCTTAAGTATCTTGTTAAATATTTCTTCTTTTACGCTAGCTGATCTTAAGACCAGGAATTGAATATTATTGCCTAAATATTCGTAAAGTAAACCAGCGGTTTCTAGCATTATAGGAAGCAGGGAAGTGACTTCTTTTTCCCTTGAGCCGGGAAGCAGCGCAAAAGTGAAATTATTTACATTAAGCCCTAAGCTACGAAACAGCTCTTCTTTCGCAATATCCGTTTTTACAACATCAAGCAAGGGATGCCCTACAAATGATACCGGTACAGCATTTTTCTTGTAAAGGTCCTCCTCAAATTCAAAGACAACGAGCATCCTGCTAATAACTTTTTTTATAGTCTTTATCCTGTTTGCGCCCCAAGCCCAGACCTGGGGGCTGATATAGTATATGATGGGGATTCGTCTTTTGTTAAGTTTTTCTGCTAGGCGCAGATTAAATCCCGGATAATCAACCAATATAGCCAAGTCCGGTTTAACCCTGTCTACTTCTTTCAAGATGCCAGCAAAAATCTTACGGAATTTTGTGAGATTTTTTAAGACCTCGAGAAACCCCACTACCGCAAGCTCCACCATATTGAAATATAAATCTACACCTGCCTCTTTTAGTTTTTCTCCTCCTAAACCGGAAAATTCAATTTGTGGGCGAATATTTTTTATAGCTTTAACCAGATTGGAGGCGTGCAGGTCTCCCGATGCTTCTCCGGCAACGATCAAGACTTTGTTTACCCCGCCCCTCGTAAAGTCACGTTCTTTAGAGCAGGGATGTTGGGCGCAATTAAAATGTCCTTTAGGACGAGGAGCGGGGTTTATTTTTTCCATATTTCTTTGCAGATTTTAAAGGCTACTGCCAGGGCGTATCTGGCTATTTCACCTGAAACAAGAGGGGGCTTATTCTGGATTACGCATTCGACAAATGAGGAGAGTTCTTTTTTTAGAGGCTGTTCCTTTTCTATGGGGAGGCTTTCTTTTGTGATGCCCGAAGGCGTTTTTTTATAGATAAACGCTTCTTCATTTTTGTAGTCCAGCGATATGTAGGTATTCTTCTGGAATATGCGGATTTTACGCATCAGTTCGTCGGATATCCGGCTGGCAGTCAGGTTACATATGCAGCCGTTTTTAAAGGTAAGACGGGCATTAGCGATGTCCTCAAAATTTGTCAGCACGGGTACGCCTACCGCTTCAATTTTTTTTATAGGTGAATTGACTAATCCTAATACGATTTCTATATCGTGTATCATTACGTCTAAAACCACGCCTATATCCAGCGAACGATTAGGAAATGGGCTAAGCCTATGACATTCAATGAATTTAGGGTCCTTAATGATTTTTTGTGTAGCCGCAAATGCCGAATTGAACCTTTCCACATGGCCGACCTGCAGGATGAGCTTTCTTCTTCCGGCCACTTTTATTAAAGATTCAGCTTCTTTTAGCTGCAGGGTGAACGGTTTTTCGACCAGAGTGTGTATATTATGTTTTAGGAAATCATATGCAATCTGATAGTGCAGCCTGGTGGGTGTTGCTATACTGACCGCATCAACCTTATCAAAAAGTTCCCTGTAATCAGCGTAACCACGCACATTCAGGTTCTGGGATACTTCGCTTAAGCGGGTTTCATCTGTATCGCAGACTGCCACCAGCGAACAGGCTTCAATCTCTTTGTATATCTTGGCATGTATACTACCAAGATGACCCGTTCCTATCACGGCTACTCTGACCTTAATCATACCGAAAATGATAGCAAACCATTAGACAAAAGTCAATTGCTATGATAGAATACCTTTTATATTTACAGGGGTTACAATATAAAATTATGCTAGATTTGTAAGTTTATTAAGTTATTCTATAAAGTAACCTAAGGAAGAGAAGAAATGCGCGAATATTTGAGATTACTTAAGTTTGTCAAGCCTTACCTTAGCCTATTTACCTTAGCAGGGATTTGTATGTTTTTTTCGGCAATATTTGACGGAGTCTCTCTTGCGATGATTGTTCCGTTAGCTGATAAGGTATTAAGCAAGCAGAAAATCATTGTACCTACGAAGCTCCCCGCTTTTTTAGCCGGTTTTGTGGATAAGTTAAATAATACGGAAGCCATGGTATTATTAAAATACATGGCGATAGGAGTCCTGGCTCTTTTTTTTCTTAAGGGGATATTCGGATTTTTACAGACCTATCTTATGTCTGACATCGGACAACGGGTGGTCAGAGATATAAAATCAAAACTATATGCAAAGCTTCAGGCCCTTTCAATGGATTATTTTACCCATAAACGCGGAGGCGAGCTTATTTCACGCATCACCAATGATGTAAGGCTTGTAGAAAATGCGGTTTCTTATGGCTCTACGGACTTAATCTACCAAAGTTTACAGGTAGTTTTATTTACTGTGTTAATATTCTTTATTTATGCTAAGCTTGCCCTAATCACACTGATACTTTTACCGCTCATAAGTATTCCCATCATAAAGGTGGGCAAGGTGTTAAGAAAATTATCCCGTAAGGGGCAGGAAAAGATAGCGGATACGAATTCGCTACTTTACGAAACAATCATAGGCGTAAGGATTGTTAAGGCCTTTAATATGGAAGATTACGAGATAAAAAGATTTAACCAGGTCAACCGCGATTATTATAAGGTGGCCATGAAATCCATAAAACGTAATCTTATTTTAGGACCCTCCACGGAATTCTTAGGCGCCATTGCCGGGGTATTTGTATTTTTCTGGGGAGGCAAAGAGGTTATTGCCGGTAGGCTTTCTTTTGGGGTATTCGGACTTTTTTTAGGTTCGTTATTATCACTGGTCAAGCCATTTAAAAAATTAAGCCAGGTTAATGCCACTAATCAGCAGGCCATGGCAGCCAGTAGCCGTATTTATGAAGTATTAGATGCTCATCAATCAGTTGCGGAAAAAGAAAATGCGGATGAGTTAACTGAATTCAAAAACAATATAGTTTTTGAGGAGGTATGGTTTAACTACGGTAGTCAGCAGATCCTAAAGGGAATAAATTTGGAAGTAAAAAGAGGAGAAATACTGGCCATAGTTGGTCCGAGCGGATGCGGTAAGACTACTTTAGTAGACCTAATCCCCCGTTTCTACGACCCCCAAAAAGGCAGGATATTAATTGACGGTAAGGATATAAGGCTGGTTTCATTTAAATCCTTACGTCAACAAATAGGCATAGTTACTCAGGAGACTATACTTTTTAATGATACAATAAAGGCAAATATTGCTTATGGTAAACCAGGCGCCTCATTGCAGGATATAGAGAAGGCAGCAAAAGAGGCTTACGCGCATGATTTTATTGAGCATTTTCCTTGTGGGTATGAGACAGTTATCGGTGATAGGGGCATGAGGCTTTCCGGGGGAGAGCGCCAGAGGATTGCAATTGCTCGCGCCTTACTTAAGGATCCGCCTGTTTTAATCTTAGACGAAGCCACTTCGCAGCTGGATTTAGAATCAGAGCGTATTGTCCAGGAAGCACTAAATAGGCTTATAAAAGGACGCACTGTATTTGTGATAGCGCACAGGCTATCTACAATAAGAAATGCGCATAGGATTATTGTTATTAATGAATCGAGAATTGTTGAGCAGGGCAATCACGAATCTCTTATTACCTGCGATGGATTATATAAAAGGCTTTACCAGATGCAGGAATTACGTAGATAAATGAGGACATAAGTTATGGAGCGTCCGAACTTACCCCACACCCAGCAGTAATAATCAAATCTATTGCTTTCTGGGTGTGGGGTTAATTCGCGCATATACCTTATGTCGGCTATCGCCTCCATAAGGTATGCGCTCATTAAAAACAGTTGAAACTAAGAAATAATATGTTACACTAAAAGATTAATTTGACAATAACTCAAAGGAAAATTTACATTAATAAGTAAACCCCGCACCTCGTCCTAAAGGACGAGGCTTTAGGGAAGACTTATTAAGCGTACCCCTTCCATCCCCGCCATAAATGGCGGGGCTTTACGAGGTGCGGGGTAAATTTTGAAATCCGGAAAGGAGACAGGTACTTTGCCATCAGAACTAATTAAAGAACTTTTAGAAGCAGGTGTACATTTTGGACATAAGACTTCACGCTGGAATCCAAAGATGAAAAAATTTATCTTTGGCGAAAGAAGCAGTATTTACATCATTGACTTAGAAAAGACCCAGGATTGTTTAAATAAAGCCAGAGATTTTTTGCTTGAGATAACCTCAAAAGGTGAATTTGTGCTGTTTGTGGGGACAAAAAAGCAGGCTCAGGAGGTTGTGAAAAAGGAAGCAATACGATCTGGGATGTATTATGTAACTGAACGCTGGCCCGGAGGCTTGCTTACCAACTACTTCACCATAAAAAAGAGCTTAAACCGCCTGCGCGAGATAGAGAAAATGAAAGAGGACGGTACTTTTCAGAATCTTACCAAGAAGGAAGTGGCTCGTCTCGAGAAAGAATTAGCTAAGTTAATGAAGGATTTTTCAGGAATCGTCCAGATGGAGCGCATGCCGCAGGCCATTTTTATTGTGGATACCAAGAAAGAAGAGACGGCAGTAAGGGAGGCTAACAGGTTGTCCATACCGGTAATCGCCCTTATTGACACTAACTCCGATCCTGACCTTATTGCTTATCCCATCCCAGGCAATGATGATGCTACTAAATCCATACAGGCTGTTACCAATTTTATTGCCGATAGCATAATTGAGGGGAGAAAGAGGTTTTTGTCATATCTTTCCCAAGAAGGGGTAGCTATAAAGACTGAGGAAGGAAAGGAAACAGAATTACCAACAGCGCTTCCTGAAGAAGAGATAAAAGTAATAGAGGAGATAGTAGAAACTATAGAAAGTCCCGAAGAAGATGCAGGGCCTACAAAAAGAGGGCGTTCTGGGAAGGTTCCAGAAGAAAAAACAAGGGCGAAAAAGAAATGAGTACACGAAAGCAAATATCCATAGATGCAATTAAAGATTTAAGAAAAATGACCTCTGCCAGTATAGTAGATTGTAAGAAGGTGCTTCAAGAGTCAAAAGGCGATATTGACAAGGCCGTTGAACTTTTGCGTAAACGGGGATTGCAGATTGCTGCAGAAAAACAGGCAAGACAAGTCAAGGAAGGCAGAATTGAGGCCTATGTTCACCTGGGTAATAAGATTGGGGTATTGCTAGAAGTCGGCTGCGAGACGGATTTTGTAGCCCGCAATGAAGATTTCTGTCAGTTTACAAAAGATGTAGCTATGCAGATAACAGCCTGCAATCCTGTATATATCAAAAAAGAAGATGTTCCGGCTAGTGTTATTGACCAGGAAAAAGACAAAGAACAGTTTTATAAAGCTTATTGCTTATTAGAACAGGTTTACGTTAAAGACCCCGCCATTACTATAAAAGACTATTTGGCGAGTTTGGTGGTTAAGGTTGGTGAGAATATCGTCATCCGCAGATTTATGCGCTATAAAGTTGGTGAATAATGGCTCGACCCATCTACAAAAGGATAGTCCTAAAATTAAGCGGCGAAGCACTCCAGGGCAAAAAGCCCCACGGCATTGATCATACCGTTCTAATTTCCATTTCCCAGCAGATAAAAGAGATAAGAGATTTAGGGGTGGATGTGGCAATAGTATTGGGCGGAGGCAACATCTTCCGCGGACAGGAGAATACCTGCTCTTTAGGGCTAGATATGGACAGGTCCGTAGCCGACTATATGGGGATGCTGGCTACGGTTATTAATGGCCTGGCGCTACAGAATGTATTGGAAAATACCGGTGTACCCACGCGGGTAATGACAGCCATAGAAATGCAGCGGGTTGCCGAACCTTATATCAGAAGAAGGGCAATAAGACATTTAGAGAAAGGCCGCGTGGTTATATTCGTAGCAGGAACAGGTAACCCCTATTTTACTACTGATACTGCTGCGGCACTTCGGGCAATGGAGATACACGCACAAGTAATATTAAAGGCAACTAAGGTAGACGGGGTATATTCTGCGGATCCTTTAAAGGTAAGAGGTGCTAAGAAATTCAATAGTTTAAAATACATAGATTTATTGAAGAAAAGACTTAAAGTGATGGATGCAACCGCAGTCAGCCTCTGCATGGACAACAAATTGCCAATTGTAGTATTTAATCTCAATAAAAAAGATAATATCAGGCACGTGGTGTTGGGTCAAAGAATCGGTACAATTATAAAATGACCCCTCTCCTTTTTATTAAGAAATATTTCTTCCTGGGGAAAGATTACAAGATTAGATCCTTGAGCTTTTTTTAGCTATAAATGGAGCCCGCGCCCGCCTAAAGGCTATAAGCCTTTAGGCGGTTCCTAAGGGCCCTAAAGGCTGGATACTCAAGCGGCCACAATCCATCCCTGCCCGTCCGGTGAGGCGGGCGCGCCCTAAAGGGCGCAGGTTTACAGGCCGCGGAGTATAAATTCCGAAGCAGACCCCGTTAGAAAGGGTGGGGTTTTACATCGAGCTTTCTGTAAGGAATCAATCTTATCCCTGCGCCATAAATAACGGTTTTTCTAACGGGGCAGATAATAAAAGGAATAGGATTAATTAGCCTGTTAAAAATATTATTTATTGAAGGAGATGATTAAAAATGGCCGTGAAAGAAATCTTGCACAATACCGAAGACAAAATGAAAAAGGCAGTAGAATCGGTGAATAGAGAGTTTCACGAGATTAGGACAGGCAGGGCTAGCCCGACTCTTGTAGAGGGCTTGCATGTTGATTACTATGGCACGCCGACTTTACTTAAGCAGCTGGCTTCTATTTCTTCTCCCGATGCGCACCTGATTACAATACAGCCCTGGGATAAAACAGCAATACCTGAAATTGAAAAAGCAATTATGAAATCTAATTTAGGGATTAATCCTTCCAACAACGGAACGTTAATAAGGCTAGCAGTGCCGCCTTTATCTAAAGAAAGGCGCGAGGAGTTGGTTAAGGTAGTGCATAAAATGACCGAAGAAGGCAGGGTATCCTTACGCACCATTAGGCGTGATTCAAAAGAGGCACTGGAAAAATTAGAAAAAGATAAAGTTATAGCCGAAGATGATAAGTTCAGAGGTATTGATGAACTTCAGAAGCTCGTAGATAAATATATCGCTAATATAGACGTATTATTAAAAAGTAAAGAAAAAGAAATTTTAGAGTTTTAGTATAAAGCTAAAAGCTTAAAGCGTAAAGTTAAAACGCCTGCCTGACGGCAGTCAGGTAAAACTAAAAAGGTTTTAAGTTTTTAACTTTCCTACCTCACCGGCAGGCAGGAGTTTTTCGCTTTGCACTTTACGCTGAATAAATTCGGGCCTCTAGCTCATTTGGTAGAGCACCATCCTTTTAAGATGGCCGTGCCGCGTTCGAATCGCGGGAGGCTCATAAATTTTCGTATCGCTTATTTATTATCGCGGACGTGGCGGAACTGGCATACGCGCAAGATTTAGGATCTTGTGGGGCAACCCTTGGGGGTTCAACTCCCTCCGTCCGCACCAGATCGTTTAAGATAAGGTTTTTTAAAGGTCAAGCGATAGAGGTTTAGGAAATAAAGAGGCGGTAATACAGCGGTAGAATGTCTGCTTGCCAAGCAGAATGTCACGGGTTCAAGTCCCGTCCGCCGCTTAAAAGGCGTTAAAAAAGGAAGCTAAATCTAAAGGGTTTTGAGGCGGAAGAGATGTGTTCGTCGCTTACCGCGCTTTAAGCTTAGCTTGATTATACTAACAAAGGAGGAATAATTCTGATGAATATACTAGAGTTTTTATCCAAGAAAGCAATAATTACTGACGTTAAGTCTGCAAAGAAAGAAGACGTAATTAAAGAATTAGTAGAGGTGTTAATTAGGGCCGATGAAATTGAAGGACGCTATCAAAACAAGCTCATTGAAGCATTAATTGCAAGAGAGTCTTTGGGCTCGACTGCTATCGGCCATGGGGTAGCTATACCGCATGCAAAAATAGAAGGAATAAAAAAGCTTGTAGCGGCTTTTGGTCTTTCTAAAAAGGGGGTAGACTTTGATTCCTTAGACGGAGAACCCGCGTATATATTCTTTTTGTTAGTAGCACCACAGGATTCTGCCGGTCCACATCTAAAGGCATTGGCAAGAATTTCACGCCTGCTTAAAGATAAATATTTTCGCGACAACCTGCGCGCGTGCCAAGATGATAAGTCTGTTATAAACATAATCAGCCAGGAAGATGAGAAAAAGATTTGATGTAAATAAAATGGGGCTTAAGGCCAGGATAGTATTGAAGTGGTTTTATCCGGGCATAGGCATAAAACGCTGGATTTCCCTTTCGGCCTTTGGGGTTATTCTTATAATTATCGGGTCACTAGGTTTACGGACAGAAGAATTGCGGATAGTACAGGCACTAAATGCAATAGTATTGATTTCCGGCATAATAATTTTAATTCTAGGTATCAAGAGGTTGATGCGTTTTTTCATAAGAGAATTTGGTCCTTCTGAAAAAAATGTCCAACTCGTAGATATTTTATATCAAAAAAGACAGCTTGCCCGCGGCCCAAAAGTTGTAACTGTAGGAGGCGGTACCGGCTTATCAGTAATTTTAAGCGGGCTTAAGGAATACACCTATAATATCACGGCCATCGTTACGGTTGCCGATGACGGCGGTTCCTCCGGGCGCTTGAGACAGCAATTTGATATACTGCCCCCCGGAGATATACGTAACTGTCTGGTGGCTTTAGCTGATGCACCGACATTGATGCGTGATTTATTCCAATTTAGGTTTGGCAAAGATTCAGAGATGTCCGGGCATAACTTCGGAAATCTTTTTATTACTGTGATGACTCAATTGACCGGAGATTTCGAGAAGGCGATTAAAGAAACTAGCCGAGTATTAGCCCTAAGAGGGCAGGTGATTCCTTCGACATTGAATAATGTGGTATTGGTGGCAGAACATAAAGACGGCTCAACTACTGAAGGAGAAAATAAGATTCCTAAAAAGGGTATACCAATAAAAAAAGTTTTTCTTAGACCATTTGAATATCAGGCAACTCCAGAGGCATTAAAGGCAATTGAAGAGGCGCAGGTTATAGTTTTAGGCCCTGGTTCGCTATATACCAGTATTATACCTAACCTTTTGATAAAAGAGATTACCGACAGTATTGTGGCATCAAGCGCAATTAAGATGTACGTATGCAATATAATGACTCAACCAGGAGAGACGGACGGCTATGATACCGCAGATCATATAAGAGCGCTTATAAAGCACAGTCATCCGCGTATTTTTGATTACTGTATAGTAAATTCAGGAGAAATCCCTAAAGAGACACTGAAGCGTTATGAGCAGGAGAAATCCCATCTGGTTAATTGCGACACAGAAGAAATAGCGAGGATGGGTTATCGCGTGATAGAAGAAGACACTGTTGCTATAAGCGATGTGATAAGGCATGACTCTGAGAAATTGGCAAAAGTCATCCTAGGATTTATTGAGGAGTTTTAAGTAAGGACATAAGTTATGGAGCTTTATGCAAAAGATATATGCGACATAACTTATCTGTCCGAACTTATCCCACACCCAGAAAGCAATAGATTTGATTATTACTGCTCTAGTGTGGGGTTATCCTTGTTCGCTTAGGCTCACAGGGATTTCGTCAAACCAAAGCTTTAGGTGCTCAATTCGCCCAAACAACTTACGTTCACTAATGTTTACGTAAGTTGTGGGCTCATTAACATGGGTTTAGTCAAAAAGAAGTTAACAGTAAAAAATAAACAGGGCTTACACGCAAGGCCGGCGGCATTATTTGTGCAGGTGGCAAATAAATTTGATGCGCGTATAACGGTTAGAAACGATGAAGAGGAAGTAAACGGTAAGTCTATCATGGGCATCCTGATGTTGGGCGCAGAAAAAGGCAGTCAAATTATTATAGAAGCCGAAGGCGATGATGCCACTGTGGCCATATCGGAATTAGAGAAGGTAATAACCAGCGAGGAATAAAAGATGATAAAACTTAAAGGCATAGCCGCAGCTTCAGGAATTAGTATTGGAAGGGCCTTTAGGGTAGGCAGTGAGGAATTCATTATTCCCAAACAGCCGATTAAGCAGGAAGACATACCTGTGCAGATTCAGCTCTTTGAGGAGGCATTAATTCAGACCCGCAGAGAAATTATAGAACTACAAAAGAGAATTGCTGTCGATATGGGTCAGGACCAGGCGGAGATTTTTGATGCGCATCTTTTGGTCCTGGAAGACAGGATGCTCATAGAAGAGGTCATCTCGCGCCTGAAAAAAGAACTTGTAGGCGTGGCTTATATATTTTCAGAGGTCCTGAAGAAATACATCGAGGTTTTTTCTAAGATTGAAGACGAATATTTAAAAGAGCGCACCTCAGATATAAATGACGTGGGTAAAAGAATCCTGCGTAATCTGCTTGGAAAAAAAAGGTCGCTTTTGGAAGATGTAAAGGATAGAGTAGTAGTGGTGGCACATGACATTTCTCCTTCAGATACCGCAGCGATGCACAAGCAGAAAGTATGCGCTTTTATTACGGATATCGGAGGCAAAACTTCTCATACGGCGATCATGGCTAAGTCACTTGAAATACCTGCTGTGGTGGGCTTAGAAAATGCAACCTTAAAGATTAACACGGATGATATGTTGATAGTCGATGGCGGCATGGGAATTGTGATTATTAATCCTGATGAGGAAATCCTGCAGGCTTATCAACAAGAGGAACAAAAACTTAAAGGCATAACAGAAAAGTTTTTCTTAGTCAAGGAACTCCCGGCAGTTACGCGTGATGGTAAGCAAGTAGAGATATCCGCCAATATAGAATTACCGGATGAGGTGCCTTCAGCAAAGCTTCATGGTGCACACGGCATCGGTCTTTACCGCACAGAGTTTTTTTATATGAACAGAAAAGACCAGCCCTCGGAAGAAGAGCATTATCAGGCTTATAAGTATGTGGCTGAAGAGATGAGCCCGTCTCCGGTAATTATCCGTACCCTGGATTTAGGAGGCGATAAATTTTTATCTCAATTCGAAATACCCAAAGAGATGCAGCCATTTTTAGGATGGCGGGCAATCAGATTTTGCCTTGCCCAGCCACAGATCTTCAAAGTGCAGCTTCGGGCGATATTAAGGGCCTCTGTGCATGGAAAGCTAAGGCTTATGTATCCGATGATCTCAGGGATAGAGGAGCTAAAACAGGCAAATAAGATACTAAAAGACGTAAAGGAAGAATTAAACAAGGAAGGCATTGCCTATGATAAAGACATCCAAGTAGGCGCGATGATCGAGGTACCTTCTGCGGCAATGACCGCGGACTTGTTAGCAACCGAGGTAGATTTTTTCAGCATCGGTACCAATGATTTAATTCAGTATTCTATAGCTGTTGATAGGACAAACGAAAAAGTAGCTTACCTTTATGAGCCTACCCATCCTGCTGTATTAAGGATGATTAAGAATATAATTGATTCAGCACACAATGCCGGGATTTGGGTAGGGATGTGCGGTGAAATGGCCGGTGAGTCAAGTTTGGTGTTGATCCTGCTGGGCTTAGGCTTAGATGAATTCAGTATGCCGCCGCAGGTGGTTCCTGAGGTAAAATATTTAGTTCGTTCTGTTACTTTGAAACAGGTGCAGGATATTGCTAAACAGGTTTTGAAATTAGCTACGGGAAAAGAAGTCGAGGAATTCTGTGAAGCCAGATTAAGGGAGATTTTGAAATGACACAATCCTTGAGCCTAAAAAATATAAAAAAGATAGATAAGTCTAAGATGTTGGATCTGTTGCTTGATTTTCCTTTGCAGCTTAAAGTGGCCCAGGATTTAGCCAAAAAAGCAGATATATTATTTGAAAAAAGAGAATTTAAGAAAATTGTCTTTGCCGGGTTAGGTGGCTCAGCTATTGGAGCGGACCTGGTAAGGTCGTACTTATATTTTGAAAGCCAAATTCCTATTACGGTCATACGCGAATATGAGCTGCCACGCTATGCGGATAATTCAGCACTGGTATTTGTATCGAGTTATTCCGGAAATACCGAAGAGGTTTTGAGTGTTTATCATCAGGCAAAAGAAAGAGGTTGCAATATAGTTGCTATTTCATCAGGAGGAAAATTACAAGAGTATGCCAAAAATGACAAGGTCTCTTTTATACAGATACCGCAAGGCCTACCGCCAAGATGCGCCTTGGGGTATTTAAGCGTCCTGCCTTTGTGCTTATTAGCTAAACTAGGCCTGATAAAAGAACTAAGTACCTCTATTAATCAGGCAGCCTCTCTATTAGAGGAATTGCGTAGAAATATTAATCCCGGCATAGGACAAAAAGATAATATCGCTAAATATATTGCCGCAAAACTTCTGAATAAATTTACGGTTATCTATTCTGGTTCTATACATTTTGATGTGGCGGCAATGCGCTTGAGAGGGCAGCTTAACGAGAATTCGAAAGCCTTAGCCTCAAGCCATCTCTTTCCTGAAATGAACCATAATGAAATTGTAGGCTGGCAGAACCCTAAAATATTATTTAAGAATTTTGTAGTGGTTATGCTTCGCGATCAAAATATGCATCCTCGGGTAGCAAAGAGAATGGATATAACCTGCGAAATGCTTAAAAAAGAAGGGGTTAGTTTCGTAGAGATTTGGTCACGGGGTGAGGATTTATTAAGCAGAATCTTTTCTTTAATATATATAGGCGACTTCATCTCGTATTATTTAGCAATACTGTATGGTATTGACCCGACACCGGTAGATAGAGTAACTTATTTGAAAGAGCAGTTGAAAAATAGTCCATAGTCGACAGTCGACTGTCGACAGAAAAACAATAACTGTGGACTGTGGACTGTGGTCTGTGGACTGTTGACGAGAGAAGTTAAGTATGAAAGCACTGATATTAGCGGCAGGTTATGCCAGGAGATTATATCCGCTGACCAAAGAATTTCCCAAGCCGCTTCTTTTGGTAAGACACCGGCCAATAATCGATTATATTATTGATAAGTTAGAGTCAGTAGACCAGATAAACGAGATAATTGTAGTTACAAACTCTAAATTTATATCGCGCTTTAAAGTTTGGGCGTCTAAGCATCCGACTAAGAAACGCATAAGCCTGGTTGATGATTTGACTAAGACCCATAGCGACAGGCGCGGGGCAATAGGCGATATGAACTTTGCCGTAAATAAAAAGCGCATAAAAGATGACCTTTTGGTTATAGGCGGGGATAACCTGTTTGACGGAGATTTGAATGTTTTTTTGGATTTCGCTAAAGCGCGCAGGAATAAACCCGTGATAGGCGCTTATAATATAAGGAAGTTGCATGCAGCAAGGGAATACGGCGTGATTAAGTTAGATAAAGAAAACAGAGTGATAGATTTCGAGGAAAAACCAAACTGGCCAAAGACAGCGCTTATAGCAATGTGCCTTTATTATTTTCCTAAGGAGAAGCTGAAATTAATAAGAGAATATCTTGATGTTAAAACCGCGCACAATGACGCGACTGGTTTCTACATAGATTGGCTTACTAAGCGGGAGCGCGTTTTTGCATTTATATTCCATGGCCGCTGGTTTGATATTGGGCACCATAAATTTTACGAAGAAGCAAAACACAAGTTTTTTATGGTATAGGAAAGTATAAAACACTTTCCTATACCACTCTAAAATCGCATTGAAGTTATCGCGAAGCGATTTTCTTGAATAGGAGGAATTATGGCAACGCGTAAGCATTTTTTCACCTCTGAATCAGTCGGTGAGGGCCACCCTGATAAGGTCTGCGACCAGATATCCGATGCCGTGCTTGATGATGTATTAAGGCAGGATCCCTACGGCAGGGTTGCCTGCGAGACATATGTTACTATGGGGCTATTGATAGTCGGCGGTGAAATTACCACAACCGGATTTGTAGATGTGAATAATCTCACCCGCGATGTTTTAGAAAAGATAGGTTATACTCATTCTAAATACGGCTTTGATTATCATACCTGCGCAGTTATAAATACAATACATAGCCAATCACCGGATATTGCCCAGGGCGTAAATAGAGGCGGCGACGGAGATCAGGGTTTTATGACAGGTTATGCCTGCCGCGAGACGCCGGAATTGATGCCTTTACCGATAATGCTTGCTCATAAGTTAGTCAGGCGTATGGCTGAAGTAAGGAGGAAGGGTATCTTAAAATATCTTGGCCCTGACAGTAAATCTCAGGTAGCGGTAGAATATCATGATAACCATCCTAAGAGAGTGGATTCTTGTGTTTTGGCTTGTCAGCATACCGAAGAGGTCCTGGATGCCACGGGTGATAAGATTACCAAAAAGGCGCGTCAGGAGTTAATTGATGTTATTGCCAAGCCGATATTAAAGGAATATATAGATAAAGATACAAAATATTATGTTAATGAGACCGGAAAGTTTGTTATCGGCGGCCCGCAATCCGATACAGGTATGACCGGAAGGAAGATCGTCGTAGATACCTACGGAGGAGTAGTGGCTCCGGGAGGCGGGGCGTTTTCCGGGAAGGATCCCACGAAGGTCGACCGTTCAGCAGCCTATATGGCCAGGTATGTTGCCAAAAATATCGTTGCCGCAGGCTTGGCCGATAAATGCCTGAGATCAGGGAAAATTTTGACCTTACGCCGCAGGGTATGATTAAGTCATTAGACCTTTTGCGTCCTATATACTTAAAGACTGCCTGTTACGGACATTTTGGCAGGACGGAACCAGAGTTTAGCTGGGAGAATACCGATAAGGCAGCGGCATTAAAGAAAGAAGCGGCGAGATTATAATATTGCCACAAGCTATAAGATACAGGACATAAGCTTGGAGTTAGGAGTCTGGAGCTAGGAGTATAACTCCAAACTCAAAACTCCGAACTCCTAACTTAATTCTTCCTGAAGCCTGAGTCATGAAGTTTGAATCTTGAGTCTTGCAGCTTGAAGCCAAGAAATTGTTAAGGAGAATAAATGAAGTACGATATCAAAGATATAAAATTAGCTGCTAAAGGAGCCTTGCGTATCGAATGGGCGCGGCAGGATATGCCGGTATTGCGTTTAATTGAAAAGCGTTTCGCAAAAGAAAAGCCTTTGAAAGGAATGCGCCTTGCCGCCTGTTTACATGTTACCACAGAAACGGCAAATTTAGTCAGAGCTCTTAAAGCCGGGGGCGCACAAGTTTATCTTTGCGCTTCTAATCCCCTTTCTACCCAAGATGATGTTGCCGCGGCGCTGGTGAAAAACCTGAAAGTCCCTGTATTTGCCATAAAAGGAGAAGATAATAAGACTTATTATAAACATATAAAAGCAACGTTGGCTCCCGAGCCGAATATCACTATGGATGACGGTGCGGATTTAGTCTCAGTCATACATAAGGAAAAGAAATTTTTCCCATTAGGGGGGACAGAAGAGACTACTACCGGAGTAATCAGGTTACGCGCAATGCAAAAGAAGGGCGTACTTAAATACCCGATTATCGCGGTTAACGATGCCGAGACCAAGCATCTTTTTGACAACCGATACGGCACGGGTCAGTCTACGCTCGACGGATTAATCCGCGCCACTAACCGCCTAATCGCTGGGCTAAACGTAGTAATCTGCGGATATGGCTGGTGCGGTAAGGGGGTTAGCATGCGTGCTGCCGGCTTGGGCGCGAAGGTAATCGTAGTGGAAGTTGACCCCTTGCGTGCCTTAGAAGCAAATATGGACGGGTATCAAGTGATGACGATTAGTAACGCGGCAAAGATAGGCGATATTTTTATTACCCTTACCGGAGACATTGATGTAATCCGCAAGGAGCATTTTCAGGTGATGAAAGAGGGCGCTATTGTAGCTAACTCCGGGCATTTTAACGTGGAAATAGATATTTCTGCTTTAGAAAAATTAAGCCGAAAGAAAAAACGTATCCGCGAGTTTGTGGATGAATATACCCTGAGAGACGGCCGTAAGATTTATCTCTTAGGAGAGGGGCGTTTAATAAACCTGGCTGCAGCCGAAGGCCACCCGGCACAGGTAATGGATATGTCTTTTGCTAATCAGGCATTGAGCGCAGAGTACATTGCCAAGCGCTATAAGGGATTAAAACATGAAGTTTATAGCGTACCTGAGGCAATAGATAAGAATATCGCAGGCTTAAAATTGAAATCAATGGGCATTAAAATAGATACCCTAACGAAAGAGCAGAAGAAGTATCTTGGCAGTTGGGAATTAGGCACATAGCTTGGAGCCTGGAGCCTGGAGCTTTGAGCCTATAATTATAAGATGCAAATAAAAAGAATCGGACTTTTGACCAGCGGTGGAGATTGTCCCGGGATGAATGCGGCTATTCGTACTGTTGTACGTTACGCCATTCACAACAAATTAGAAGTTGTAGGGATATTCCGCGGTTATGCTGGACTGATAAATGAAGAACTAAAAGAGCTTAATCATCGCTCAGTATCAAATATTATCAATCGCGGCGGGACTATTTTAAAGACAGCGCGGTGTCCTGAACTTCTGACAGAAGAAGGTCAAATAAGGGCGGTGCAGGCGATAAAAAAGAATAATATTGACGCCTTGGTTATTATCGGCGGTAACGGTACACACAGAGGAGCCTGGGAACTATTTAATAAATGGAAGATTCCTTTAGTTTGCATTGCCTCTACCATAGATAATGATTTGAATGGAACTGACCGCACTTTAGGTTATGATACAGCAGTCAATACCGCGTTAGAGGCTATAGATAAAATACGAGATACTGCTACCTCTATGGAGAGGATATTTGTAGTTGAGGTAATGGGAAGAGACTGCGGTTTGCTTGCCCTGCATGTAGGGTTGGCTTCGGGAGCCGAGGAGATTTTGATTCCTGAGAAGAAATTGGATTTTTCGAAGATCTGCCATGATATTGTTCAGGGTAATCTGAAAGGTAAGATTTCCTGGATTATTGTTGTGGCAGAAGGGGCCGGTAGCGCTAAAGAGATCGGCACAAAGATCGAAGAAATGACGGATTTAGAAGTAAGGACCGTAGTCTTAGGGCATGTGCAAAGAGGAGGGGCTCCAACCGCAAATGATAGAATCTTAGCAGCAAAACTAGGCACTGCGGCAGTCGACCTTATTTTGAAAAGTGAATTCGGAAAATCAGTGGGGGTTAAAGGCGAAAATTTAAATATTACGGATATAAAGTCCGCCATGGAAAAGAAAGAAATGGATTTGGATAGTTTATACCGTTTAGTTAGAATCTTGACTTAAAGAAGGAGCGAGCATTATGGGCAGGAGGCCACTTGATGTAGAAAAAATTGCAATGGATTTGATAATGACGGATGATGTAGCAAAAAAGAAAATATTAGCCAAAAAGATTTTTGATATGGCTTATAAAAAAGAAATTTATCCTTCCAGCATTCACCAGTTTTATATTGAGCGCGGAAAAGGGGGGTTTGGCGGCTTTACAGTTCCGGCGATAAACTTAAGGAGTATGACCTATGATTTAGCCAAGGCAATATTCAGGGTAGCTAAGAAAAATAATTGCGGCGCGTTTATCTTTGAGATTGCCAAGTCAGAGATGGGATACACTGCTCAACCACCACTGGAATATTCAAGCGTAATCCTGGCAGCAGCCATAAAGGAAGATTTTAAGGGTCCTGTATTTATTCAGGCAGACCATACTCAGGCAAATGCTAAGAAGTTTAATGAAAACCCGGAAAAAGAAATTGAGAGTTTAAAAGAAATAATTGCCGGTTGCGTCTCCTGCGGATTTTATAACATCGATATTGATTCTTCTACTTTAGTGGATTTATCCAAGCCGGATGTGAAAAAGCAGCAGCGTTTTAACTATGAAGTCTGTGCAAAACTCACACAGTTTATCCGGCAGATTGAGCCTAGGGGCATAACCGTTTCCGTAGGCGGCGAGATAGGCGAAGTAGGGCATCAGAATTCTACTCCAGAAGACCTGCATGCGTTTATGCTTGGGTTTAGAGAGAGGCTACGCAAAGGATTAATCGGTATAAGTAAGATTTCAGTTCAGACAGGGACTTCTCATGGAGGAGTAGTTTTACCTGATGGAACAATAGCACAGGTGAAACTAGACTTTAATACCTTAAAAGGCCTTTCTGAAATTGCCAGGAAAGAATATGGTTTAGCCGGAGCAGTCCAGCACGGAGCATCTACGCTACCGGCTGAGGCATTCCATAAATTCCCGGAGACAGAAACCTGTGAGGTGCATCTGGCCACGGAATTTCAGAACATGATTTATGAAAGCAAGCATTTTCCCGTTGATTTAAAAACGAAGATGTATGATTGGTTAAAAACCAATGCCGCTTCAGAGCGGAAAGAAGGGGAAACAGAGGAACAATTTTTCTATAAGACGCGTAAAAAAGCACTCGGGCCATTTAAGAAGGATATTATGGGGCTTTCTGCTGAAGCCAGGAGCGCAATCGCAAAGGAAATCGAGGATAAATTTGATTTTCTGTTTAAGCAACTCAATTCGGTAAATAATAGAGAATTAGTAGATAAGTATGTAACCTTAAAACGCGTTATTGTGCGTAAGCACAAAGGAGAAGAAGTAAAAGCTGTAGTGCATGACGGAGAAGGGGCAGATTAAAAAGCGTAAAGCTTAAAGCGAAAAGCGTAAAGTTAAAGCTTAAAGTTTTGAGTTTTAAGTTTCCCTGCCTGCCGGCAGGCAGGAGTTTTTCGATTTACGTTTTACACTTTACGCTACATGTATATTTAGAAGGAGATAAATTATGCGTTCCGATAAAATTAAGAAAGGATTAGAGCGGGTTCCGCACCGCGCGCTTTTGCATGCCACAGGGCTAGGAAAGAAAGATTTGGAGAGGCCATTTATCGGCATAGCCAGTTCTTTTACGGACTTAATCCCCGGACATATCGGCATGCGTGACTTAGAACGTTTCATTGAACGGGGAATTTGTTACGGAGGCGGAGTACCGTTTCTATTTGGTGTGCCGGGTATCTGCGACGGTATTGCCATGGGGCATTTAGGCATGTGCTATCCTTTGGCTTTAAGGGAGATCGTGGCAGATACTATTGAGACGGTCTGTAATGCGCATAGCCTAGACGGAATTGTGTGCCTGACTAATTGCGACAAAATCACACCAGGCATGCTCATGGGTGTAGCCCGCCTGAATATTCCGGCAATTATTGTTACTGCAGGCCCTATGCTTTCAGGGCGCTTTAGGCAAAAGAAGCTTGCTTTTGTGCATGATACTTATGAGGCCTTAGCCCGGGGGAAAAAAGGCGATATCTCAAAAGAGGAATTATCCTGTTTAGAGATGGAGGCCTGTCCAGGCGCTGGCTCATGCCAGGGTTTGTATACAGCTAATACTATGGCTTGTCTAACTGAGGCTATGGGAATGTCTCTTCCCGGATGCGGGACCGCATTAGCAGTTTCTGCCAAGAAACGCAGGATTGCCGAGGAAAGCGGTGAACGCATCGTGGAGTTAGTCAAAAAAAATATTACTCCCTTAGATATTATTAATAAGAAATCCCTTGAGAATGCCATTATTGTGGATATGGCCCTGGGCGGGTCGAGTAATACTGTTTTACATCTGATGGCGATTAGCCATGAGGCAGGGTTGGAGTTAGGCCTTAAGACTTTTGATAAGATAAGCAAAGAAGTCTGCCATATTACTAATCTTGAGCCCGCAGGCCCACATTTTATGGAAGATTTAGAATATGCTGGAGGTATTCCCGCAGTCTTAAAAAGGCTGAAGGGTAAATTAAATAATACTCTGACGTTAAGCGGGAAGAAGGTTTTTGATATCGCAGATAGTGCTGAGATTTTCGATGAGGAAGTCATTCGCACCACAAGCCGCGCCTACCATAAACAGGGAGGCATTGCGGTTTTATTCGGTAATCTTGCTCCCGCAGGAGCTGTGGTGAAACAATCAGCGGTGAATCCGAAGATGATGCAATTTGCTGGCCGCGCACGGGTGTTTAACCGTGAGGAAGAGGCAATGCAGGCAATTTTATCTAAAAAGATAGATAAAGGCGATTGTATAGTCATCCGTTATGAAGGGCCTAGCGGCGGACCCGGCATGCGCGAAATGCTTGCGCCTACCTCTGCTATCGTGGGGATGGGCCTGGCTGATTCTGTGGCCCTGATCACCGATGGAAGATTTTCAGGCGGAACAAAAGGGCCCTGTATCGGGCATATTTCACCTGAGGCAGCAAGCAGAGGCACCATTGCCATATTAAAAGACGGTGATATAATTACTATAGATATACCGAATAGAAAGTTAGAAGTGGCTTTGAGTAAAACTGAAATAGAGAAAAGGTTTAAATCCTGGAAGCCGATTCCACCTAAGATTAAAACGGGTTATCTCGCCCGGTATTCTAAGCTGGTGAGCTCGGCGGATAAAGGCGCTATATTAGCGTAGATATATTGCGCGTCGACAGTCAACAGTCCATTGCGGACCGTTGACTGTGGACTGTGGACTTCTGTAATTTATTTCGGAGTATAATAATGATTGGTGCACAAATCTTATTAGAGTGTTTGAAGCGAGAAGGCGTGGAAGTGATGTTTGGCTATCCCGGCGGGCAGGTCCTGCCTATCTTTGATAAGCTCTACGACGCTGATCTGAAATTTATCTTGACGCGGCATGAGCAGGGCGCAGCGCACGCAGCGGATGGATATGCCCGTGCCACCGGAAAAGTCGGAGTTTGTCTTGCTACTTCCGGGCCGGGTGCAACCAACTTGACTACAGGCATTGCCAATGCCTACATGGATTCAATTCCGTTGGTGGCAATTACCGGGCAAGTCAAAACTTTTTTGATTGGTAATGATGCATTTCAGGAGGCAGATGTTACCGGAGTTACCAGGCCGATAACCAAACATAATTATCTGGTTAAAGACGTGAAAGATTTGGCGCGTATTATACGGGAGGCCTTCCATATTGCTTCTACGGGTAGGCCCGGACCGGTTTTAATAGATATCCCTTCTGATATACAGCTACAAGACACGGAATTTATCTGGCCCGAGGAAGTTAAAATGAGGGGATATAATCCTACTTATTTTGGTCATCCCGGCCAGATTAAAAAAGCCGCAAAAATTATTGCCCAGGCCAAAAAACCCATTATTTATTCAGGTGGCGGAATTATTACTAGCGGCGCAAATCAGGAATTGAGAGAACTGGCAGAGAAAATCCAGGCACCGGTTACCTGGACCCTGATGGGTATTGGAGGGTTTCCTGCTACGCATAGACTTTCTTTAGGGATGCTTGGTATGCACGGTACGGCTTATGCCAACCACGCAATAATGGAGGCAGACGTAATTATTGCGGTAGGAGCGCGTTTTGATGACCGTGTTACCGGTAGGACCGATACTTTTGCACCAGGGGCAAAAGTTATCCACATTGATATTGACCCAGCTTCGATCAGTAAGAATATCAGGGTTGATATCCCGATAGTCGGTGATGCCAAAAATATACTCGGTGAATTATCTGAGCAGCTTAAAAAAGCCCCTGATACTTCTGACTGGATTAAGACGGTAGAGGGTTTTAAGAAAAAACATCCTTTGAAATATAAAGATGACGGAAGGCTTAAGCCGCAATACGTGGTGGAACAGATTTACGAGGCTACCAAAGGCAATGCGATTATTACCACTGAAGTAGGCCAGAATCAGATGTGGGCAGCGCAATGGTATAAGTATGACCATCCGCGTTCATTTATATCCAGTGGTGGCTTGGGTACTATGGGCTTTGGTTTTCCTGCAGCAATGGGCGCTAAGATGGGTTGTCCTGATAAGGTGGTTATTGATATCGCCGGAGATGGCTCAATCCAGATGAACATACAGGAGTTAGGTACCTGTGTGTGCAATAAGATAAATGTAAAAGTAGCGATACTGAATAACGGGTATCTGGGGATGGTGCGGCAGTGGCAGGAATTATTCTATAAGAAGCGCTATTCACAGGTTTGTATTACTTCCCCTGATTTTGTGAAGCTGGCGCAAAGTTACGGCGCTGTAGGAATAAGGGTGGACCGTAAAGAAGACGTAAGGCCGGCAATCGATAAGGCCTTATCAACAGAAAATACGGTTTTTGTTGATTTTCATGTCGAACCTGAGGAAAATGTTTATCCTATGGTGCCTGCGGGCGAGGCGATAAACAGGATGATAGAGGGATTGGCATAATAAGCGTAAAGTGTAAAGCGAAAAGCGAAAAACTCCTGACTGCCGGTAGGCAGGAAAGCTAAAAACTTAAAACGTTTTAAGTTTTACCTGACTGCCGTCAGGCAGGCGTTGTAACTTTACGTTTTGCGCTTTACGTTCTAAGATTGAGGAGCGAGAGCGACGAATGAGGCATACAATATCAGTTTTAGTAGAAAATAAATTCGGAGTCTTGGCGCGTATTGCGGGATTATTCAGTGCCCGAGGATACAATATTGCGTCTTTAGCAGTAAGTGAGACGCTGGATCCGGATACTTCTTATATGACAATAGTGGTGGAAGCAGAAGATGAGAAGGTCTTGGAGCAGATAAAGAAGCAGCTCAATAAGCTTATCGATGTTATTTCCATAACTGATTTTACCAAGAAAGAACACGTTGATCGTGAATTAGTCCTGTCAAAGGTGAATTGTTCTGCAAAAGATAAGGATAAGCTTGAGGTCGTATTAAAAAAATACGTGGCCAAGATAATTCAACACAAAGGCGATGTAGCAATTATCGAGGCAGCGGATAAGCAGGAAAATATCAAACAATTACTTGAGGTATTAAATAAATTCGGGATTAAGGAGTTAGTAAGAACAGGAAGACTAGCTATTAGTTCCTGAGTGAGGCCATAACTTATGGAGCGCGTAGTGCGACATAAGTTATTTGGCCGAACTCACCCCTCACTCAGATATCGAATTACACTCTATAACGTCTCTGAGTGAGGGGTTAAATTCGCACAAACAGGATAGTGTCTCATAGAAGATTGATTTATGTCGCCTTTATAGGCTCCATAAATCAAGTGCTCATTTAAGGAGGAAGTATGGCAAAGATTTATTATGACCAGGATGCAGATTTGGAACTTTTAAAAGATAAGACAATCGCTATTATCGGTTACGGTATTCAGGGCCGCGGACAGGCATTGTGTTTGCGTGATTCTGGATGCAGGGTGATTATTTCTGAATTGGAAGGCACGCCTAATTACGAACAGGCAAAGCAGGACGGTTTTGTACCCGTAAGTGCGGCTGATGCTGTTAAATCTGCTGATATCATACAGATTCTCACCCAGGACCACGTCCAGGCAAAGGTTTATAAAGAAAGCATTAGGCCGTATTTAAAAAAGGGTAAGGCACTTTGCTTTTCGCATGGTTTTAATATCAGGTTTAAACAGATAAAACCGCCTAAAAATGTGGATGTATTTATGATTGCGCCTAAAGGTCCCGGTGCTTTGGTAAGGCGTATGTATGAAGAAGGTAAGGGCGTTCCGTCATTGGTCGCGGTTTTTCAGAATGGCAGTGGCGAAGCAAAACAGCTGGCCTTAGCTTACGCAAAGGCACTACGCGCCACAAAAGCAGGCGTAATAGAGACAACTTTCGACGAAGAGACAGAAACTGATTTATTTGGTGAACAGGCAGTGCTTTGCGGAGGGGTGACTGAATTAATAAAAGCAGGTTTTGATACTTTAGTGGAAGCAGGTTATCAGCCTGAGATTGCTTATTTTGAAGTCTTGCATGAATTAAAACTAATTACCGACCTTATACAGGAGACAGGCATATCCGGTATGCGTAGGCGTGTTTCTAATACTGCCTGCTATGGGGATTTAAGCCGGGGCCCGAAGATTATTACCGAAAAGACTCGCAAGGCCATGAAGAAACTCTTAAAGGATATTAAATCCGGAAAGTTTGCCCGCGAATGGATTAAAGAGAATGAGGCCGGCCGGCCTGTATTTAATGAGCTCTTAAAGAAGGGCGACGAACATCAGATAGAGAAAGTGGGAAAGCAGCTACGGGAGATGATGCCCTGGATGAGGAAATAGAAGGTTATAAGTTGCACGTACGCGTTTAGCGGGTCCTGTCACGGGGCGCTTCTTGCGCTAAGACGCGCTGCGAAGCATCCCCGTGCCACCCACTAAACTTGAATCTGCAACTTACAACCTCAAGAGTAGGTTAATATATGGAAAAGATAATTATATTTGATACAACTTTACGCGATGGAGAGCAGGCGCCGGGAGCAAGCCTGAATCCGGCAGAAAAACTTGAGATTGCGCATGCACTGGCAGATTTAGGCGTAGATGTTATTGAGGCAGGTTTTCCCATATCAAGCAAGGGAGACTTGGATTCGGTAAAAAATATCGCCAAATCCATTAAGGGCCCGGTTATCTGCGGCCTCGCACGCGCAATTAAACAGGACATAGATGCAGCACATGAAGCGGTGAAATACGCGAAAAACTCCCGCATCCATGTGTTTCTGGCTACTTCCAAGATTCATATGCAGTATAAATTAAAAAAAGCAGAAGAAGAAATCCTGAGGCTTGCTGTAGAATCAGTTAAGTACACCAGAAAATTTTGTGAGGATGTAGAATTTTCTCCTGAGGATGCTTCCCGCAGCGAACGACAGTTTCTTTTTAAGGTTGTCGAAGCTGTTATCAACGCAGGCGCTACCACCGTCAATATCCCCGATACCGTCGGGTATGCAGAACCTGTTGAGTACGGAGATTTGATTAAGGTTATAAAAGAAAATGTCCCCAATATTTACAGGGCGGTTATCTCTGTGCATTGCCACAATGATTTAGGGTTAGCTGTGGCTAATTCCCTGGAAGCGATAAAAAACGGCGCACGCCAGGTCGAATGCACTATAAACGGAATAGGAGAGCGCGCAGGGAACGCTTCCATGGAAGAGATTGTCATGGCTATTAAGACGCGTAAAGACATATTCTCTAATGTAGAAACGCAGATTAACACGCATCAGATCCATAAGGTTTCTCGTCTGGTAAGCAAATTAACCGGATTCGTAGTCGCTCCTAATAAGGCGATAGTCGGCAGTAATGCCTTTAGGCATGAATCCGGCATCCACCAGGATGGAGTTTTAAAAGAGCGTTCTACCTATGAAATCATTAAGCCAGAAGATGTCGGCTTCACGGGAACGGGCATTGTCCTGGGGAAACATTCGGGAAGGCATGCCTTAAACGAAAGATTGAAAGAACTGGGTTTTGTTCTTTCTCAGGAAGAAATCGATAAAGTTAACGAGCGTTTTAAGGAGCTGGCCGATAAGAAGAAGAATATATTCGATGAGGATTTAATCTCTATTGTTGAGGATGAAATCAAACTGATTAAGTCCACCTGGAGATTTGAAAGTTTCGTGATTAATTCCGGGACAAAAATTATTCCCGAAGCCTTTCTTACCTTGAAGTTTAAAAATAAACCCCTTTCAGCAAAGTCATCCGGAGACGGACCGGTGGATGCTTGTTTTAAGGCAGTAGACAAAATTACCGGAATAAAAGGAGAACTTCAGGATTATCGTATCGAAGCAGTTACGAAGGGCAAGGATGCACTTGGAGAGGTAAGTCTGAAGTTGAAAGCTAAAGGCAGGGTAGTGACTGCGCGCGGCTCAAGCACGGATATTATTGAGGCATCGGTAAGGGCATACATAAACGCCCTGAATAAGATAGAGAGTTTATAAGGAGAGTTATTTAATGACATTTAAATCCCAAGTTCCAATTTCCAATGTTTCGACTGCGCTCACCATTGGCACTGAGCATAGTCGAAGTGCCAAATGCTAAACTTGAGTTTTGAATTTGGGATTTATCCATCTTTATAAAATGCCTTACACTAAAATATACGGTGTATTAGGTTATCCTGCCAAACACAGCCTCTCGCCGGTAATGCACAACGCTGCATTCAAAGCCTTAAGAATAAATGCCGAATATAAGATTTTTGAAATTGAGCCTTCTGAATTAAATATTTTTTTAAGTTCGCTTGCAAAGAATAATATTTTCGGTTTGAATGTCACTGTGCCGTATAAAGAAAAAGTCATGCCTTCTTTGGATAGCATATCTTCTGAAGCAGAATTGATAGGCGCGGTTAATACTATTAAAGTTTCGAAATCCAGATTAGAGGGTTTTAATACCGACGGATCAGGTTTCCTTAAATCTTTAAGCGAAGATTTAAATTTTGAACCAAAAGGTAAAAATATTGCTATCCTTGGCGCAGGGGGCGCAGCAAAAGCGGTTTCTGTCTGTCTGAGTAAAACAAAGCCAAAAGCGATCGCCATTTACGATATAGATAAACCCAAATTAATGGCGCTGGTAAGCCATTTAAAAAAAATCTTTGGCGACGTAAATTATGCAGCCGTAAATTCGGTCGCAGAGCTCGATATGCCAAATCTTGATTTATTGATTAATGCTACCCCTATCGGCATGAAAGATAGCGATCCGTGTTTAGTTAACCCGGATGCCTTGCATTCAAAACTTTTAGTATACGATTTAATTTATAATCCAGCGGAAACAAAATTATTGGCATTGGCAAAAGAAGTTGGCGCCAAGGTTTCTAATGGTTTAGGCATGCTTTTACATCAGGGGGCACTTTCTTTTGAGTTGTGGACGGATAAAAAAGCACCAGTCAAGGTAATGAGAGAGGTCTTAGAGAAAGAGGTGAGAAAGTTATGATAGAAGCCAAAATATTAGCATTTATTTTCGGTTCTGTTGTCGGTAGTTTTTTAAACGTCTGCATATACCGCATGCCGCTTGGTAAGTCGGTAGTCTGGCCGCATTCTCATTGCCCTAAATGCGAAAAGAAGATACCTTGGTATGACAACTTACCTTTTATAAGTTATTTATTTTTAAGAGGCAGATGCCGCTTTTGTAAAGAAAGGATATCGCTAAGGTATTTAGTAGTCGAGTTGTTAACTGCCCTGGCCTTTGTAGTACTTTATAACCTCTACGGCCTAAAATACGAATTCTTTATCTACGCCATTTTTGTCTGTAACTTAATCATTGCCTCGTTTGTAGATATAAAACACCGCATCATACCTGATGAAGTTTCTATCGGCGGGATGATTGTGGGTTTTGTACTGAGCGCTATAAAAGGTTTTAACTTAGCCCCCTTTTCCTATAATATAAAACCCATGCTTGATTCTTTGTTGGGTATTATTATCGGCGGCGGTATTATATATCTTACGGGTTTCCTCTTTGACCTGGTTTATTTTAAACTCCTAAAAAAACCTCCCATACAGGGTGAAACCGAGTCTATGGGCGGCGGAGATGTAAAATTATTAGCCATGATCGGCGCATTCTTAGGCTGGCAAGGCGCGGTGTTGACTTTTTTCATTGCTCCTTTATTTGGCGCGGTCATCGGGATAATAAATCTTATCGTAAAAAAAGAACACCTCATACCTTACGGCCCATTCTTATCCTTAGCTGCACTTGTTTCATTATTCTGGGCAGATAAAATAATCCGTCTAATCTTTATACAATGAGCGTAGACAGTTCTTTACTGAATACTCCCTCAAAAGATAAATGGCTGAATACTGGCCTGCGTAAAAGAGCAGGGGTATTGGTTCCGTTATTCTCTGTATATTCTAACGATAGTATCGGCATAGGCGAGTTAGACGACCTACGGCTGCTTATAGATTGGGCTCATAAGACAGGTAATTCCATAATCCAGCTTCTGCCTTTGAATGAAGTCGGCTCTCTATTTTGTCCTTATGATTCTGTAAGTTCTTTTGCTTTAGAGCCATCATACATATCATTAAGACTGATTCCCGGCACAAAGAAAAAATCGGTCAGAGAGAAATTAGAAAACTTAAGGAGAATGTTTCCTAAGGGAAACACTTATGTGGATTACCGGATAAAGAAAGAGAAGATACGCCTGCTTTGGGATATATTTATTGAAAACGGCTCATCCGCCTCCAAAGAATTCAATAAATTTAAAGAAGAAAACAGTTACTGGATCGATGATTTCGCGCTATTTAAAGTCCTCAAAGAACATCATTCGCAAAAAGCCTGGTATGAATGGGAGGATAGCTATAGGAACCGTAAGTCGCTGGAATTCGAGATTTTTAAGAAGGAGCACGAGAGAGAAATCTGTTTTGAGGCTTGGGTGCAGTGGTTGGTTTTTAAGCAGTTCAAAGATGTAAAAAAATACGCTGAATCTAAGAAGGTTCTCATAAAAGGAGACCTGCCGATATTGGTATCAAGAGATAGCGCTGATGTATGGCAGCATCCAGAATTCTTTAAATTGGAGTTTGCAGCGGGTGCTCCTGCCGACACGTATTGCGCAAAAGGACAGCGCTGGGGTATGCCTACCTATAATTGGGAAGAGATCGCAATAGGCGGGTTTAACTACGTAAAAGAGAAACTTAAATACGCTGAAAACTTCTATGATATCCTGAGGATAGACCACGTAGTGGGTTTGTTTAGGATCTGGAGTATACCGTATAATGAGCCTTTGGAAAATAAAGGACTGAATGGTTTTTTTGACCCGAAGGATGAAAAAAGATGGAGAGAGCACGGGAAAAATCTGCTTTCGGTTCTAAATGATAATACAAGGATGCTTTTATGCGCTGAGGATTTGGGAGTAATACCTAAGGCCTGCCCAGACACTTTAAAGGAAATGGGCATACCCGGTAATGATGTCCAGCGTTGGGTCAAAGACTGGAAGGTAGAGCACGATTTTCTTGAACCTAAAAGTTACCGCGGTATTTCCGTAGCCATGTTATCTACCCACGACACCACAAACTGGCCGGCCTGGTGGGAAAATGAGGCAGGCACCATAGACGAGGATTTATTTAGAAGGAAATGCGCTGATAGAAAGATAGATTACAATGCCGTAAAAGATAAATTGTTTGATTTTAGCCGCTCGCGTTGCGGAAGATTACGCTGGCAAGACAGTGTTACCTCTGTTAATTTGCTCATATCCATCTTAGACAAGAAAAAAGAAGAGGTCGGGGATTTTATAGATTTGTATGAGAATTCTCACCGGGAAAAAGAAAAACTCTGGCAACATTTAAATATCAAGGGCCGGGGAAGGGAAGAATCCGACGCTGAGATTGTGCGTGCGGCGCTGAAAATTACATTGGAATCAGAGGCGATATTCTGTATTAATCTTATCGTGGATTGGCTGTATCTCGCCGATATCTTTAAAGGAGATCCTTATCAATACAGGATCAATACCCCCGGTACCATAAACCCTAAAAACTGGTCTCTCGCCATCCCACTTTCTCTCGAAGAACTCCTTAAGCATAAAGTCACTAAGGAAATAAAAGATATGGTTCATGCTTCAGGCAGAAAATAAGAATGAAGAAGCTTAAAAAACAACCCCAGGCAGTCATCTTTGATATGGACGGAGTAATCGTGGATTCTATGCCGTATCATTTCCTGGCCTGGTATGAGGCATTGAGGCCTTTTGGCGTCAGGATAAGTTGTTTTGATGTGTATTATAAAGAAGGGGAGCGCTGGGATAAGTCGCTAAAAGA
>JAPLLU010000018.1 GCA_026387385.1 Candidatus Omnitrophota bacterium | reverse complement strand
TTTTTAGGGATAGTAAGCGCCTTTAAAAACAAAAAACAATATATGGTCTTTTTATCATGTTTTTTTGGTTTTTTTATCTTTTTAACGATAAGAGATTTAATTCACACCTCTACTCCTTTCATGCGTTATAGCTCTTTTTTTACAATGTTCTTTATACCATTTATATTTCTGGGGATAAGCAGGATTGTTGCATTTGTTTACCGGGCCTTCTGCCTGGAAAATAATTCCAAAAGTATTTTAATTGTAATCTTTATTATTATCGTTAATACTTATTTCGCCTTTTTTTCAACCAGATATTTGATTAAAGAAATCCCCGGAATGAAATATCTGGCTGTGGAACGTGCTTTAGCAGATTGGATAAGTAAAAACCTTAATTCTGGAGATGTGGTATTTTGTTCATTCGATTCAACAGAACACGTTAGCGCTTTATTATGCAATAAATTTATAAATATAGACTATTATTATTTTTTTGATATAAACAATAAATATAAATTAGATTTAGATGCAGTAACATTGTCTCAATTAAAGTCTTTTGTTGAACAGTGCCATATAATAACACCGACAAGCTACGGTCCTCAGGGTGAGGCTTTTCATATATTCTTGATAACTAAAAGGGGGCAACCCTGGGAAGCAAAGCGCGTTGTATTTATCCTAAATGATTATGATTATAATTATCTTAACGATAACTTTCCCAACCTGTTAGAGAAAATAGAAATAAAATACGATGGATTTTTCTACTCAGGTAGTTTAATGCTAGAATATGCATACGTCAATAAAGTAGGTGGTTGAATTTAAGCAATCGGTTAATTGATAAGTATAATATTTTCAATGCATTGTAGTTCCTAAGTAACCTAATTTTTCGTAACATATATAGTAAGCTCATATATTTTATAGTGCAGTGAGTTGATAACCCCTTGTTTTATTAAAAATAGAAAATGAAAAATAAGCAAAGTTTTTTATTTTATTTATTTTTCTTTATTTTATTGCTCAGCAGAATTATACAGATAGTTAATACTCCATGGATAATACATGGGGCGGAGAAAGAAATTTTATTTATTAGTTCAAGTATGGCTGATGGAAATTTATTTTCCCGCTTATTCTTTCAAGAGAACAATCCCCATTGCGGAGGTGGGCGCTTCATATATAGCTCCATTGCTGTGCCTTTTATTTGGGTTTTTGGTAAATCTGCTTTTTCTGTGAGGTTGGCAAGTATCATCTTTCTTATCTTAATATATTCTCTAACTTATAAGTTTTGCTATAAATACTTTGGCTTAAAAGCAGCAATATTTAGTTCATTATTATTCATTGTTGCTCCCGAATTTACGACAACGAATTCAATTATAGCTGAAGGAAGATATTTCCATCTGAATCTCTTCTTTGTCTTAAGCTTATACTTTTTTTCTAAGATTAAAGAGACAAAGAAAACCCTGGATTATCTGCTTTTTGGCTTAGCCTGTGGTCTGGGGATATATTTTTATCCTGCGTTCTTGGTTACTTTTTTTGTCTTTGGATTGTTTTTGTTATTGGATATTGATTTAAACGAACCGTCTTTTATCTATAAGTACTTCATGGTGATTATTTGTATAATTATAGCTGGCAGCTTTTTAACATTTAACTATCCTTGGTATGATAATTTCTATCGAATCATTACGATTGCCCCTAAAAATATTCACCCTTCCGGCAGTATCCTTTTAATACTGCCTAGGTTTGTGATTAATTTTTTCTGGCATATGCCTAATATATTACTTTTATCTTCGAGCAGCGGAGTTATTAATTCATTCAGCAAGCTCTCGAGATTGTTTTTTTCAAATTTAACTAATCTATCAAGCGGCTATTTAGAAGCAATACGCTTTATATTTATAACTTCCTTCGTATCATTAGTTTGGCTTAGCAGGAAATATCTCAAAAGAAATCACAATATTCCCACGGGCAATTATATAATAATTATTTTTCTTTTAACCCATGTCTTTGTATATATCCTACTTTTTAGTTTCAATGAATCAGGCTCATCCAACCGCGACTATTATTTGCCGCTTTTATTAAATATTATTTTTATAATGGCAATTTTCTTAGACAAGTTATGGCAGAGGAATAAATATCTTTCGCTTTCTTTATTGTTTTTTATTTTATTGCCGGGGGCAAATTATCAATTTCATAATTTTAAAATAGTTTCCCCAAAAGAGTTTTATAAGCGTTATAATAGACACTATATGTATTTTTATTATGAAGAAGTACTTATTTCTGAATTAATTATTCATAAACCAATACCAGTAGAGAAGCTTATGTGTGATAAATTAGGTATTAATGTATGCCGCACTATAGCAACTAAGAATTCATATATAAAAGATTTTAATTTGATGCAAAGTGACTTTAAATATCTTAGCAACGGTAATATTGATAAATCAAGGTATCTTTATCAAAGTTACCTAAAGGAATATTTTTTAAAAACAAATGCTGATACAAAAGAGGCTATATTAGTAATAGAATGGATTGATAAAGAATATAGGAACTTCTGCTATATAGGCTTAGGTGAAGGCCTTTTTACTTTTGCTAATTCAGATGGCAATTTTGACCTTAAAAGATATGGAAAGATAGTTGAAGAAACTAGTCTTTTAATAAAAGAAGATTATAAAGAATATTTTTTCCAAGGATTAGGAGAGGGTCTTGCTAGGAGATTTGCTGCGCCTTCATCATATTCTCCATATATCGCAGAGGGTAGACTATACGATGATAAAATCTTAGATAGCTATGTAAATCTGATTTATAATAAAGAGTATAGGCAAGCGTTCCTGGCCGGATTCTTTAATAAAGAAATTTGGGCTAATTTTTGAAATGTAGATAGCGCAATTATAAATCAAACTGGCATAAAAAACATCGCTAAACATTACAAAAAGGAGAGATAAGATGGGAAAGAATGAAAGGGAGAATTTAAATAAACAAAATCTCGAAGGCTTTAACTTTAGTGATATGAAGTTAAAGAAAGAAAACTTATCGCAGCAAAACTTAAAAAGTGCTATTTTTATTAGGGCAGATTTAAGGGGAGCCAATTTAGCGAATGCAGATCTTTCCAATGCTAATCTAACTATGGCTAATTTAAAACAGGCTTGTTTAGATGAAGCGATTCTTAATCAAACAATTCTTTTTAAAGCAGATTTAGAAAATGCTTCTTTGGTGGGTTGTAATTTTAAAGAAGCAAAATTAATAGGCACAAATCTAAGTAGCGCTGATTTAAGAAAAGGAGTATTTAGCGGGGCAGAACTATTGGGAGCAAAGTTGACGGGAGCAGACTTATCTGAATCGGATCTTTCTAGTGCAAATTTCACTGGTGCAAATTTAAGCTCAGCCAATTTAAGCAAGGCTAATGTAAATGGTGCAGATTTTTCTGGTGCAGATTTATCTGGAGCGATTCTTAAAGGAGCAAATATTTCTGTTGCAAATTTCACTGGTGCAAATCTAAGCTCAGCCAATTTAAGCAAGGCTAATGTAAATGGTGCAGATTTTTCTGGTGCAGATTTATCTGGAGCGATTATAAAAGGAGTTGATTTTAAAAAAGCTAAAGTCAAAGGCGCAAACTTTCTTTATACAATAGGGCTAATTAAGGAGCAACAACAGTACATTGAAGCAAATAATTGCGTTGCTTATACGCCATTGAGGAAAGAATTAAATAAAATCGCTAACGTTATTGCTAATAATCGGTTAGTTCAGGTAATATTGATTGTGGCGTGCACAATAATTGTTTTGTGGAATGTAAGATATTTCTCCAATCCTTTGCATAAAAGTAACACTTCATTAATGAGACTAGCAAATAGTTATTTTAATAAAGGTAATTTCAAGAAAGCATTAGCATCATACCAGATTATAGTTGATCGAATTAATAATAAATCAACAGAAGATTTCTCTCCTCAATTTCAGGTCTCGGCTACCTATCGAAGACTAAATGAGTTTGATAGGGGATTGGCTGTATTAAAAAAACTTTTAGAAAAACCTAATCTTTCAGAACAGACATATGTTGATATCTACGCTAACATCGCCCAAACCTATCAGGAGATGAATAAGCCTGAGGAGGCCAAGAACATTTACCAGATCATATTAGACAAATACCCTAACCCTGACAGGGACTATGGGGCTAAGATGAACATCATTAATTTAAAGCGTCAGCAAGGCGAACGAGAAGAGGCAATCAAAGACTACCAGGCACTCTTGGGCCAGGTCCAGGGTTTTCCTGACAAGACAGCTGATATCTACCAGAACATCGCCCAGACCTATCAGGAGATGAATAAGCCTGAGGAGGCCAAGAACATTTACCAGATCATATTAGACAAATACCCTAACCCTGACAGGGACTATGGGGCTAAGATGAATATCATTAGCATCCAGCGTCAGCAAAACAAAAGAGAAGAGGCAATCAAAGACTACCAGGCACTCTTGGGCCAGGTCCAGGGTTTTCCTGAAAAGATAGCTAATATCTACCAGAACATCGCCCAAACCTATCAGGAGATGAATAAGCCTGAGGAGGCCAAGAACATTTACCAGATCATATTAGACAAATACCCTAACCCTGACAGGGACTATGGGATTAAGATGTACCTTATTAGTTTAAAGCGTCAGCAAAACAAAAGAGAAGAGGCAATCAAAGACTACCAGGCACTCTTGGGCCAGGTCCAGGGTTCTCTTGACAAGACAGCTGATATCTACCAGAACATCGCCCAAACCTATCAGGAGATGAATAAGCCTGAGGAGGCCAAGAACATTTACCAGATCATATTAGACAAATACCCTAACCCTGACAGGGACTATGGGGCTAAGATGAATATCATTAGCATCCAGC
>JAPLLU010000092.1 GCA_026387385.1 Candidatus Omnitrophota bacterium | reverse complement strand
CGCAACTGCTACAAAACCCTTTGTTTATAAAAGGGGAAATATCTACGCATTTTATACAGGAATTATTGAAAGAGGAGATAAAAGAAGAAAACGAAGAAAGAGAGTAAGTTATGTTTCGCAAAGAAGAGTCGCGTACCGAGCTAGGCACAGTCAGAATCCATAAAAATGTCGTTGCTTCCATTGCTTCTCTTGCGGCAACTGAGATTGATGGCGTAAAGCGTATCGGAGGGGATTTTAAGTCCGGCATATTAGGTTTAATTGGTAAAAAAGCTATTTTTGCTATCAAAGTCGGTTTTGATAAAAATGAGGAGGTTAAACTCGATATCCCATTAGTTATACAATACGGTTATAATATACCTGATATAGCCAACAGTGTTCAGGAGAGCGTTCGTAATGCCTTGGAAAAAATGACCAGTCTTTCAATAAAAGATATTAATATAAACGTCCAGGGGATAGAGAGGGGGTAATCCATGAGAATATTTACAGTATTAGGGATATTTTTTTATGCCGCACTCTTGGTCTTAATCGGCATAATCTTGATAATATTTTCTTTAAATCTATTTCAGTCGCCGGATATTATAGCCGTAATCGACTACATACAAAGTAATACTAACCCAAGAATTATCACCGGACTATCGGGCCTACTGTTAATAGTTATCAGTTTTTCTTTTGCACAGTTGATCTTAGGAAGATTTCAGCGCGAAAGGACAATAGCCTTTACCACAGCTTCGGGTGAGGTGACTATCGCTCTTTCTGCAGTAGAGGATTTAATTAAAAGACTGGGGCACATCATCCCTGAAATAAAAGAATTAAGGCCTGATGTAATAGCAACTAAAAAAGGGATTATAGTAGATTTAAGAGTCATCTTAAAGTCCGAGGCAAATATCCCTGAATTGACTTCCCGTTTACAAGAAATAACCAGGTCTAAAATACAGGAGGTTTTAGGCGTAGAGGAACAAATTATTATAAAAATACATGTGGCAAAAATAATTGCCATTGAAGAAAAAGACAGGAGAAGAAAAGAATCGGGAAAAGAAGAAGGCCCTGTACCTTTCGGTGGCTATGGCAGGACGTAAGTAAGGCCATCCGCCAAGAATCGTGGCGGATAAGGCCGAACTTACCCCTCACTCAGAAAACAATAGACTTGATTATTACTGCTGAGTGAGGGGTTAAATTCGCACTTATAACTTACATCAGAACAAATTAAATTGGTTAGCCGTAAGTTATGTGCTCATTTAAGGAGGAGAATGGATTATGTTTAAAATAGGCATACTTACTGGTGGGGGAGATTGCCCGGGATTAAATCCGGTAATCAGGGCAGTAGTAAGGAAAGGGCTTAATGAAGGATACCAAATAATCGGTATCAAAAACGGCTGGAAAGGCCTGATAGAAAATGACGTCACGCCGTTAAACATAGATTCTGTTTCTGGTATATTGCCTAAGGGGGGCACAATTTTAGGTACAAGCCGCACAAATCCTTATAAAAAAGAAGGCGACCTTAAGAAGTTAATAGATAATTATAAAAACAATGGCCTGAATGCATTAATTGCGGTGGGAGGAGAAGATACTCTTGGGGTAGCAGTAAAATTAATTAAAGACGGAATTACCAATATCGTAGGCGTACCCAAGACGATTGACAATGACCTTTCTGCTACTGATTATACATTTGGTTTTGACACCGCTTTAAATACGGCTACCGAATGCATTGATAAGCTACACACAACTGCAGAGAGCCATCATCGCATAATTGTCGTAGAAGTTATGGGCAGGCATGCCGGATGGATTGCTATTGAATCAGGTATTGCCGGAGGCGCTGATGTGATTTTGATTCCCGAGATTCCTATCGATATCGAAGAAGTATGCAACGTTATAAAAAAAAGGCACCAGCGCGGAAAAACATTCAGCATAGTAGTCGTAGCTGAAGGCGCCAATTTTAAAGAAGGGACAATGATTACCCAAGAAGAAAAACTGGATGAGTTTGGGCACGTGAGGTTAGGAGGCATTGGTGAAAGGCTGGCCTTAGAAATAGAAAAAAGAACCGGTTACGAAACAAGAATAAGTGTCCTTGGCCATATCCAAAGAGGCGGCACGCCTAGTGCTTTTGATAGGGTCTTGGGCACAAGATTCGGCGTGAAGGCCGTCGAATTAGTAAAAAATAATAAATTCGGGAAGATGGTTGCTCTTGTAGGGAATAAGATTGTAGATGTATCTATAGATGAAGCTATACGTGTCCTAAAAACCGTAGATAATGAACTTTACGATATTGCCAAGGTATTTTTTGGATAAGCGAGGCTTAAAGATATGAGAGATAAAATTAAGGACATATTTTTGGAAAGTATACAGGTCAAGGAAGAATTATTGCACACAGCCATCACTCAAATTATAGATATAACCGAATTGGTGATAGATTCACTTAAAAAAGATGGCAAAGTAATCTTGTTCGGAAATGGTGGCTCAGCAAGCGATAGCCAGCATATCGCAGCTGAGCTTATCGGCAGATTCAAAAAGGATAGGCCTGGCTTGCCGGCAATTAGCCTCAATACAAATACCTCTGTTTTAACGTCTCTTGCAAATGATTATGGGTATGAGGCGGTGTTTGCAAAGCAGATTGAAGCTCTCGGAAAGAAAAACGATGTTGCTATCGGTATCTCAACCAGCGGGAAAGCGAAAAACGTCATCTCAGGAATAAAACAGGCCAAAAAGCTAGGGATGAAAACAATCATCCTTACCGGAGGTGACGGCGGGGAATTAGCTAAATTGGCAGATGTCTCCCTTATTGTCCCGTCTTGCGTTACGGCCAGGATACAGGAAGCACACATTACCATCGGGCATATCATATGCGAACTCGTAGAACAGGCTTTTTTTCAGGATTAAAGGTAAAGACTTTAAAAGAATTAAACACTATAATTAAAAATTTAAAGTCGAAAGGTAAAAAAATTGTCTTTACTAACGGCTGCTTTGACCTGCTGCATTACGGCCACCTCAAGTACCTGGAAGAGGCAAAAGCTAAAGGGGATATCCTTGTGGTAGCAATAAACAGCGATACTTCAGTTAATAAAATAAAAGGGGATAAAAGGCCGATTACAAGCGAAAAAGACAGGGCTAGAATCATAGCGGGCCTGGCATGCGTGGATTATGTAGTGGTATTTAAGGAAGAAACCCCCCTTAACGTCATCAAAATACTTAAACCGGATATACTTGTCAAGGGCCGAGACTGGAAGGCAGATAATATAGTTGGCAGAGAAGTTGTCTTAAAAAACGGCGGAAGAGTTTCCACGTTAAGTTTTTTAAAGGGCTATTCTACTACTAATTTAATCAAAAAGATTGCGGAAAAATTCTAAAATGGAGCCCACCCAGGCTATAAAAGCCTTTAGGGGTTCCAAGGCCATAAAAGCTGGATACTTGAAGCGGCCAAATCGCCATCCTCGTCCTTTAGGAAGAGGTTTTCTAACACGCTCAAGTATCAATATCAGCTCAAACAAAAACACTTCGGTTGTTAGGATTATCGACGCAAATATGAACCGCTTAAAAGAAGGCCTAAGGGTTTGTGAAGAAATAACCAGGTTTATACTTAATAACCGTAAGCTGACATCTGAACTAAAAGGGGTAAGGCATAAAGTAGACGAAATAATAAAAAGCCTCCCGGAAAAAATAAATATGCTTAAAGAAAGAAAAAGCCTGCAGGATGTGGGCAGGAGAATCTATATAAATGAATTAAAAAGAAACAGTTATCAGGATATCTTCTTCGCTAATATACAGCGAGTAAAGGAATCCATAAGAGTTCTGGAAGAATTTTCCAAGTTGAAGAATGTTAATGCGGCCATTAAATTCAAGGAGATAAGATACGGTATCTATGAAATCGAAAAAAAAATTTCTAGAATAATCTCCGCAGGAAGCTTATAAATCCCCCAAAAAAATTTAAATGACACAATTAGAGAATGCCAAAAATAATATCCTTACTCCCATAGCGAAGACTATTGCCCGCTTGGAAGGAATAGAACATAAGTTAATCTTAAAACGGATAAAAGAAGGCAAAATAGTTATCCCTTTGAATAAGAGGCATAAAATAGCAAAACCATGCGGCATTGGCTTAGGATTACGCACAAAGGTAAATGCCAATATCGGAACCTCAACCGATAAATGCCAGATCAAAGATGAGTTGCGTAAGTTAAAGATAGCTATAGATTATGGCACGGATGCAATTATGGATTTGAGCATAGGAGGGAACCTCAGGGAGATAAGAAAAAAGGTTTTAAAATACTCTACGGTTCCGGTAGGAACAGTGCCTATTTATGAGATAGCGGTCAATGCTCAAAAAAAGAGGCAAGATTTTCTAAAATTCACCGCTAGCGAAGTGCTGGATGTATTAGAATCACAGGCGAGAGAAGGGGTAGATTTTTTTACCATACACGCCGGGGTAACAAAAAAAAATTTAGCAATTCTAAAGAAGCATAAAAGGGTACTGGATATTGTTTCAAGAGGAGGAGCGATACTGGCCAGCTGGATGAGCTGCCACAAGAAAGAAAATCCTTTTTATGAGTATTTTGATAAAATTTTAGATATCGCACACAGGTATGACGTTACCTTAAGTTTAGGCGATGGTTTAAGGCCGGGTTCCGTCTTAGATTCAACTGACGAAGCCCAGCTTGCCGAGCTTAAGACTTTAGGTGCGCTCACCATGCGTGCCAAAAGAAAAAATGTCCAGGTTATGATTGAAGGCCCTGGGCATGTCCCTTTAAATGACATAAAAAAGAATATTGTTTTAGAAAAGAAGATTTGCTACCAGGCGCCGTTTTATGTTTTAGGGCCGTTAGTTACAGATGTTGCCGCAGGATACGACCATATCAATGCTTCTATAGGAGGGGCATTGGCTGGGAGTTTCGGAGCAGACTTTTTATGCTATGTAACTGCTTCCGAACATCTAAGGCATCCGTCAGTAGAAGATGTAAGGGAAGGCGTAATTGCCGCCAGGATTGCTGCACATGCAGCTGATATAGCAAAAGGGCTTCCTTCTGCGATACGCTGGGATAGAGAGATATCGCAAGCCAGAAAAAAACGGGACTGGAGAAAGCAGATTCAGCTGTCCATAGACCCCGCTAAGGCAAAAAAATACAGGGTTTCTTCAAAGCCGCATCTTTTAGATGTCTGCACGATGTGCGGAAAATACTGCTCCATTAAGTTGATGGAGGAATATGGTTAGCTGCGGGGTGTAATTTAATGAGTTATAAATTATGCGGGCGTAGTTCATCGGTAGAACACCAGCTTCCCAAGCTGGATAGGAGGGTTCAATTCCCTTCGCCCGCTTTTTATGAAATAAATTGAAGGCAAAAAGAATAGAATCTTTATATTTTTTTATTTCAATTTTCACTTTTACCTTTTACCTTTTGACTTTTTTAGGTTGCGCTACAGCTCCTTACGTTGAGCTGCCAAAACCGGAAGGGTTACCAGGAACTTATCACCGCGTAGAAGCAAAAGAGACGTTATGGCGCATTTCGGAAATGTATCGTATTGAACTTGAAGAGTTGATAAAGATTAACCATATTTCTGATGCCAGTCAGATAGAGATTGGGCAGCTTATATTTATACCCGGTGAGGTTAAATCGCAAACCCCATCCGTTAATCCTAAGCAGAGCGAAGATTTTATCTGGCCTGCTAAAGGCAAGGTAATTTCTTCCTTCGGCCAGGCTTCAAGCAATATGATAAATAAAGGCATTCATATTGAGACGTATAAGGATGCCGAGGTCGTCGCTTCGCGTACCGGAAGGGTAATTTTTTATTCTCCCAGCTTTAATGTCTTTGGAAAAACAATAATCATTGACCATGGGGACGGATTATCTACAGTCTATGCCAGGAACTCAGAAGTATTTGTTAAAATAGGTGACGAGGTACAAAGGGGAGTGCGTATTGCTAAGGTAGGACAAGCCGGGAGAGATAAGAATTCTTATCTGCATTTTGAGATAAGGAAGAGGCATATCCCGCAAAACCCTTATTTTTATTTACCATGATAAAAGATAAATTTTTTGACAGATTGAATTATTTAGAGATTTTGGAAAAGCGCATCAGGGGGCTTAGGGACGGCTACCGGCAGAATCTTGCGATTATCGGAGACGAACTCGTAGGCAAAACTTCAATTATATCTAAGTTTCTCAATAAATTTTGTGATAACCGCATCATCACATTGTATCTTGAGGTAAGGCCTGAATCAGCTCAATCTTTTGCCAGAAGGTTCATAGCCGTATTACTTTATAATTTCCTGG
>JAPLLU010000071.1 GCA_026387385.1 Candidatus Omnitrophota bacterium | reverse complement strand
CCTTACTTTGGCTGACAGCGCATTCTTACAATCGCTTATATTGCCAGAGCGGCTAAGGTGCGCATCTGTAATAAAATAAAACCCTACCATGCTTCTACTTTCTGCATTTTATTCACAGTTTTCTTGTCTAAACGGTAGATACAGTCAAAAAGCTTCTCTTTGAATGTGCCTGGGCCAGAAGATAACTTAGCAGCGCATTCCGCCGCAACTTCAAAGCAAACAAGGCCAGATGCAGCAGCATAGGCTAAATCCCTTTCAACTGCTGCAAAGGCTCCTATAACAGAAGTAGACATACATCCTGTCCCGACTACGTGCGTCATCATGGGGCTTCCGTTCTTTACGATATAAAGCTTCTCTTCTCCGGCCACAATATCTTCCTTGCCGGTTACTACAACCGTACACTTACGCTTTTTAGCAAGTCCCCTTGCCAATTCAACCATATTCTTATTTACTTTGGCAGCATCTACGCCTTTTGTCCTTACAGATTCACCGCTGACTCTGGCAATCTCTGAAGAATTGCCTTTTATAATATCGATTTTTACCTCATCTAATAGCTCAAAACATTTTTGGTCACGTAATCCTGTTGCTCCTGCTCCACAAACATCCAGTATAACAGGAATCCCTTTCCTGTTAGCGCTTGAGCCGGCAATCTTCATTGCCTCGACAAAATCTACGGTGAGTGTCCCGATATTTAGAACAAGCGAAGAAGCAATATCGGCCATTTGGGCAACCTCTTCTTTTGCATGCGCCATTACAGGAGACCCGCCCAAGGCTTTGACAATATTGGCACAATCATAAATGGTAACCCAATTAGTCAGATGATGGACTACCGGTTTTTCTTCCCTGATCTTCTCCAATAAATCATAAGCCGCAATTTTTATTCTAGCCATAATGAATAACTCTAAATATAATATGCCGAGGTACCCTGTTGTATTTCTATACGATTCACCAAATCTTCAAAGGTAATACTGTCAATTATGTTTGAGGTTGCCTTACCTACCTCCTGCCATATTCTTCTAAAAACACATTTATAGATATCATTGCAACCGGAATATTTTTTCTCTGTACAGGCAATGGGCTCAATGGGCCCATCAATAAATCTAATAACCTCCCCCAGTTTTATCCGGGATGGAGGCTTAATTAAAAGATAACCGCCCACCTTGCCACGCCGGCTTTCTACGAAACCACCCCTTTTTAAATCCAAGAGTATCTGCTCTAAAAACTTTATGGGGATGTCGGCTCGTTTAGCCAACTCGTGGATAGTCACCGGGCCATTGCCAAAATGTAGAGCTAAATCCAGAATAGTCTTTAAGGCATAATCGCCTTTATAAGTAATGCGCATCTTTATTCTCCCCTATAATCTCTATAATATAAGTAGAGTATAATATAAGGCCTTTAAAGCCTGCCCTATGTTGGAAACTCCTACTATCTTTACTGCTACGTCTTCAAATTTATCGGCCACTTTAAGATTCAGGTAGCCGCACATAACATAACCTTTGCTGCCTTTAAGCAGAATAAGATTCTTTTTTTGCAAGCCGATCAATATCGCCTCAACATGTTTTTTACCAATATTTATTTTTTTGTGCTTAAACACCATTATTCAGAAATGAGTTTATACATTCGCCGCTTGAAAACTCCGCCCTTAAGGGCGGGGATAAAAGCGTCGCAGTATCAACCTCTAACAAGCCCCGGACTTTAGTCCGGGGTAGCCGTAGGTTGATTAATTTTTACGGATGGTTAGTATTAAAACCTGTGTTGGGCTAAATATTTGAATGCACCCAATGCCGCCTTCGAACCTTCTCCTGCGGCAATGATAATCTGTTTCTCTGGTACATCCGTAACATCTCCTGCGGCAAACACGCCGGGGATATTGGTTTCATTATAGCGGCTCACCTTGATCTCCCCGTATTGGTTTTTCTCTAGGTTCTTAGCAAACTCCGAATTCGGCATAAGGCCGATTTCTACAAAAACCCCCTGGACAGATAGCGCTTCTTCTTTTCCTTGCCTTTCTATTGTAATTCCGGTGACGAATCTATCTCCGCTTATCTTGGTTACCTGCGTGTCATTTAAAACGGTTACAATCTTACTCTCTTCAACCTTCTCTAGCATTACAGTGTCTCCGTTCAGGCTAGACGTGATATTTATAACATAAACGTGTTTGGCAATTCTCATTAACTGTATTGCCGCATCCAACGCAGAGTTTCCTCCTCCGATAACTGCTACGTCTTTACTGCTGAATAAAGGCCCGTCACAAGTTGCGCAGTAGGTAAGCCCCTTATTTCTGAATTCATTTTCTCCGGGGACGCCTAATTCTCTTGACCTTTTGCCAGAAGCAATTATCAGCGTCCTTGTTTCATATGTATTTTTATTGGTTTTAACGGAAATTGAGTCTTCTGTTTTTTTAAATTCTAGCACTTCTTCATTTTCTTTAAGCGCGATATCGTATTTACGCATATGTTCTTCAAATTTAGCGACTAAATCCGGGCCGGTAACAAACTGATAGCCGGTATAATTCTCTATGTCTCCGCTCCAGGCCGCCTGCCCGCCAATGTCCTTTGTAATCACTAAGGTGTTTATTCTCTTACGCGCAGCATAAACTGCCGCAGTAATGCCTGCAGGACCGGCTCCGATAATGATTAGGTCATACATATTGTCACCAAGACACAAAGCCACCAAGACACCAGCAGTCACCAGTCACCCAGTGTCCCAGTAACCCAGTTTATTATTGTCTATAGCCCTAATGCCTGTTTTATTTTTTCCTTATCAAATCCGATAATAATCTCTCCGCCGATATCTAAGACCGGCACACCCATCTGGCCTGTTTTCTGAATCATCTCCTCTGTAGCAGAGTGATTTGAGGAAACATCTACATCTTGAAAAATTATATTGTTGTCCTTCAAGAATTGTTTAGTTCTAATGCACCAGGGACAGGTAGGAGTACTGTAGACCTTCACGCTTTTATCCATATCTTTCTTCTCCTCATCCTTTAAATTAATTTCTTTTTTAGCTCGTTTAGCTGCCGTAAGTGATTCTGCTCTTGTATAATCAATTCATCCAGTATCTTGTAGTCGAATTCCGGCACAACTTTTTTAATTCCTTCGTAGAATATTATAGAGTCCTTTTCAAATCCTATACCTATACCTGCTGCTTCTTTATCGCTCTTTATTTTTTTTGCTATTTCTTTTCCCTTATTTTCTTTAGTAAACACATATTCTTCTGCCAAGGCATTCATATAAGAAAAATAATCATCGGCGTCCAAACCTTGGGGTTCATATTTTTCCTTCTTATCTAAAATGCCCTGAAAAGCCTTGATGTGCTTTTCTTCTTCACCAGCTAAATATTGGAATAGTCCACGGGCAAATTCATTTTTTGTTTGTTTGGCCAGGGTACTGTAAAAATCCAGGCCGTTCTTTTCAATCTGAATTCCCAGCTCTACCACTTCGCTGCCTGCAAATATATTCCCCATATCACGACTCGCTCATTTTAAATTATGCGGAGTAAGATCGACAACTTCCTTTACTTCCATAACAATAGCGTATTTGGGTTTGGGTAAAAGGACTTCCGGGTGCCGGGGATGCCCTTTTTGCTCATGGATATTCTTTAAAACCCTTTGCGTTAATCTACTGGTAATCTTATCTTGCCAGGCCCTTAAAATATCAGGGCTCATATTATTGCTAGTTATTATCCTTGCTTTGCCTTTAAGGCAATAACCTTGAAAACGGTGCTCGTCAACCGCGGTAAGGCTTATTTTAGGATTGTTCTTAAGATTAGAGTATGTCCTGGATTTATACAGGTCGAGTAAATAAACACTGCCGTTCTTATTTAGGTTTACAATTCCTTTACAGGAGCTATGCGGAGTACCGTCCTTATCAATAGTAGTAACAATAACATAACCCTGGTTTTGAAAAAAATTGATTGCACCATCACCGAGTTTCATATCTTTTCAAACATATCTTTTCCTACGCCGCACTCAGGGCAGACCCAACTATCCGGTAAGTTCTCAAAAGCAGTGCCCGATGCAATTCCTTGAGTCGAATCGCCAACTGCAGGGTCGTAAATGTATCCGCAAACAGTACAACGGTATTTTGCCATACCTATATCTCCTTCTTAGAATTGAAACCTAACGCTTTAAAATGTAAAACTGGTGGATATGACAAACCATATCCACCCTAAAAACTACTTCTTTTTTTTCTTTGACTTTTTTTTCGCTTTCTTTGGCCCGCAACATCCGCAACCCATATCCGCCTCCTTAGTGCTTTTAACGCCTATTTTATCTTATCTGCAAAATTCCTGCCAAATTCATAGCAGCTCTTCAGCTCATTTTCATCCGGAACGTATTTAACGGATAAACCCGGTTGGGCTAAAGTTATCCCTGTATCCTGCAAAATGTTTTCGATGCTTTTTACCGCACCTCCTGCCCAGCCATAAGAACCGAATACGGCTGCAACCCTGTTTTGGGGCTTGAGTCCTTTTATAAACTCCAGGAAACCCGCAATTGTAGGGAGCATATCATTATCATGTGTAGATGAACCGATAATATAGCCTCTAGCATCCAGCATCTCTTTGATCACTTCGCTGCGGTCAGATTGATTTACATCAAAGACCTTTACGCTAACACCTGAGTCAATTATACCATCGATTATTTTTCTCGCCATCTTTTCCGTTGCGCCCCACATTGTTTCATAGATAATCACTATTTTTAGCTTAGTCTCATTCTTGGCCCAGGATACATAAGCGCTAATAATCTTTCCGGGAGTGCGCCTCCAGATAATCCCATGACTGGGAGCAATCATATTAATAGGTATATCCATCTTTTGCACTTCTGCAATTTTCCTTAAAATGAGGGGACTCAAAGGCCAAAGGATATTGCCGTAATATTTTGTGGCTTCATCCATCAGGGCAGCCTGGTCAACCTCATCATCAAATCTTTCCGAAGTGGCGTAATGTTGGCCAAAGGCATCGTTAGGCATAAGCAGTTTTTCTTCTTTGCAATAAGTGAACATACTGTCAGGCCAATGAATCATCGGCGCCTCAACAAAAGTCAGAGTCTTTTTACCTAATTTTAATTCATCGCCGGTTTTAACTATCTGAAAGTCCCAGTTGCCATAATAGTTCTTATACAATCCTTCTTTACATTTAGCCGTACCAATAATCTTTGCCTTGGGACATAATTTTAAAATTTCGGGTAGTGCTCCTGAATGGTCTGCTTCCACATGGTTTGCGATGATATAATCTATTTTTTGTGGGGGAATAATCTCTGCTATTCTTTCAATCATCTCATGAGAAAATGGACCATAGACTGTATCCACCAAGACGATTTTGTCATCCAAAATCAAATAGGCGTTATAGGTAGTCCCTCTTTTTGTAGTATAAGTATGCCCGTGAAAGGTCCGCACATTCCAATCGATAGCGCCTACCCAGAATATATCTTTTTTAACCTCTGCCTTTGCCATAAAACCCCCTCTCAGCAAAAATATCCGCAATAAATACTCTATCGAAATCCTATAACCGTTATTTTATTTCTTAGCAGCCTTCTTCTTTGATACCGATTTTGCTTTTTTATTCATGGGCCTGCCGCAGCACCATATAGTCGTTTCTGATACTCCTAGGCTGCTCAATACGACTTCTCTTCCGCAAGGCACACATAATAATTTTTGTCCTTTCTTAAGCTTTGCCACAATACACCTCTTGTTTTAATCTCTTAGTTATGCCCTATCTGATCGAGTAAGTCTATGTTAGTTTTTAATAACCAGCTCATCAATAATCTTAGCCATGATAAAATCGTTTTCGGTCAATCCGCCCGCAGCGTGAGTAGTTAAAGTAATTCTTAACTTGTTATAAATTATAGTCATTGCAGGATGATGCCCCTGCTCCTCTGCAATAATAGATACCAAATCCAGGAAATATTTTGCTTCAATGAAATCTTTAAATTTAAACTCCTTAACTAATTTTTTATCCTCCAATAATTCCCATCCACGATATTTAGCCAATAATCTCTCTATTTTTTCTTTTGGTAACGTAGCCGCCCCTGCTTCGCAAGGAACGCATTTAGTAGGAAGATCATCTTTTTTCAGATTAAGAGAAGGATTATTTATTATCTCATTTAGATTCTTAAGCACATCTTCATAATCCGGAGGCAGGGTTAATTCTTCTAGAATTTTAAAATATCTTAGAATATCATCTTTATCAATAATGATGACTGCCCTGGCTAAAAGATTCAACTCTTTTATCAGAAGCCCATAATTTATACCGTAAGAGGAAAGCTTGTAGTCTGACAGCACTACTACATTTTTGATATCGAAGGTTTGGCAAAATCTCTGTTGGGCAAAAGGTAAATCTTTGCTGATTCCTAATATCACAACTTCTTTAGAGAGATCTAACGCCCTTTTATTAAATTCCTTTACCTGCAAGTCGCATACCGGAGTATCTAATGAAGGGAAGGAAGTTATAACTTTTATCTTGCCTTTGAAATCAGACAAACCGACCTCTTTTAACTCCTGAGAAATGACTTTAAAAGAAGGCGCAGCCACTCCTTTTTGTAATGTGCGGCCTATTAAAGTCAGCGTATTCCCTTTAAATTTTATCTGATTAGGCATGCTTTTCTCCTTTATCGAAACTTCTTTTTAATTAATGAAAGAGGCCCGCAACAATCCTTCCCAGGAAGAAGCCTCCGCCGCAGGATAAAGCCCCGAACAGTAACGTTTCAACACCGCTTTTTAGCCAGTAAACCTTTGTGATTTTGGTTTTGGCAATACCGAGTATAAAAAGAAATGTTAACACTGAAACTGCAGAAACAACTAAGTCTTGAGTTACATTTTCAAACAAAAAGAACGGCAGGATAGCAGGCACTGCGCCTAAAAGAAATGAGAATGCAGAGATAAAGCCTATTTCATAAGGATTATCGATGAGCCCCGGGCTTATGCCTATCTCTTCTTGAATCATAAACTTTAACCAACTCTCTTTATCTCGGGTAATACGCCTTACTGCAATCTCCTGTTCGTCCTTATTAAAACCCATGCCTTGGAATATATCTCTTATTTCTTGGGTCTCTTTCTGGGGGTCTTCTTCTATTTCTCTTTTTTCGCGCTCAATCTGATTCTCGAAGAAGTGCTTCTGGGCTTTAGTTGATATGTAAGAACCGAAGAATATAGCCAATGTGCCGGCTATTATTTGGATCAACCCGGCAAGAATTACTCTATCCCTGGTAACCAGAGAAATAGAAACTCCGGACAGAAAGGAAACCGTGGTTACAAGGCCAGTATCGATGGCATAAACTATATCCCGGATTATCCTTCCCTTAGTGGTATGCCATTCTTCGCCATGCCAGTTCTTTAGCCGCTCCTCTAAAGGGCTTCTGGGCAATTCAGCCATATTTAAATCCTTAACTTACTTTCCTCTTTTTGCCAATTCCCTGTCTAACATAATTAGAGCCGCAGAATAGGACTTAATTGATTTTATAGTCTCTAAAATCGAATTGGCATTCTTTTCTTCCTCTATCTGCTCGGTAATAAACCATTGCAAGAATATCTGGCTGGCTTTATCATCTACTTTACTTGCTATATCATAAAGTTGATTTATTAAAGCGGTAACCTTTTTTTCGTGTTTAAGCGTCTCCTCAAAAACCTCCTGCGCAGAAGAGAAATCTGACGGCGGCTGAGATATTGCTTCTAATGCTATTCTTTCTCCTCTATCTGCAAGAAAATCAAACATCTTCATGCCGTGCTCGTTCTCTTCCTTAGCCTGGACTCTCATCCAATGGCCAAAACCCGGCAAGTTTTTAGATTCAAAGTAAGCTGCCATTGATAAATACAGGTAAGAAGAATATAACTCATTTTTTATTTGTTCATTAATCGCTTTGACCAATTTCTTATCCATATCTTTCTCCTTTTTAAACGGTTATTTTTATTCCACTGTTAACTCTTTTGCGCTCTCCCAGAGCCCGTGTATATTGCAATAAGAAGATGCAAGAATTGCCCCTGACTTTTCTGTTTTAAAATTACAAACCACTGCCGGTTGAGTGTAAATCGTACTTGCATTAGGGGCTTGAACTGATTCGCCGTGAGAATTAAATTCAAACCTGCCTATTTGATAAGGAAACTTTTCTCCCCGGGGATGAAAGTACACCTCTATCCAGCGGATATGATGTTCAGTGGTATTAGGATGCGGGATTTCTTTTCCTACAGTCAAGGTAACTTTAACCGAATCTCCTTTTTTTATCGTATCTGGCGCCTCAATTACCGGAACGTGCTTCTCGCTTTTCCAATCTGCTGTTTGCAATAAATCTTTTATTGATGTCATAGAATCTTGCCTCCTTCCTTAATAGCCAATAAAGTTTTCTGTCTTTACATTTTTACTATCACAGCCCGTATCTAAACATAAATTTTTCATTGCTTCGACCATTTTTGGCGGCCCAAAGATAAAAAATAAGCGTTTTTCATAATCATCGACCCTGCTCGTGAATAAATTTTTATCTATGCGGCCGACAATACAGCTTGTGCCCTTAGGTTCGCAATCAGTCACTGTGTAAACCACTTTGATATTTCGATTTGCGCTTTGCCAATAGTCCAGTTCTCTACGGAAAGCGATATCCTCTTCTATCCTGTTAGAGTATAGTAGGACTACATCTGTATATAATCTTTTATCTACAATATATTCGATAATTGAAATAACCGGGGTTATGCCGATACCGCCGATTAAAAACCCTATTTTTTTATATTCATCCTTAAATACGCAATTACCTAAAGGCGCCTTTATTAAAACCTCATCGCCTGTTTTAAGATTCTTTAATCTTTGCGAAAACTGGCTATCGCTTAATCTCTTTGTGAATTCTATGTATTCCTTGGTGGGAGACGAAGAAAAAGAAAGATATTTATTTAATTCTTTATTATCCTTATCGACCTCGTCAAATATTACTTGTAAAAATTGGCCTGCTGTAAAATCTAATCTCTCTTTTAAGGCAAACCTAAAACTCTCTATGGCAGGCGTCCTTTTTATTCTTTCGATTAATTTAATCCTTATTTCTCTCATATTGTATTAACTAATTTTAGCTTCATAAAAATTTCAGAAACTTGCCTTTAAGGTTTTCTCTTCCAGCGCTTCAATGTCTTTTTTCAATAATTCCGGTAGTGCCAAAACATTAACATCCATGAAGCCCCTAACGATTATAGACTGCGCTTCATTTTTAGTAAAACCGCGGGAGCAAAGGTATTCTATTTCCTCTCTGTTTATTTTGCCTATGGCTGCTTCATGAGACATGTCTACATCACGGAAATCCGATTCCATCTCCGGAATAGCATGAATTGTCCCGGTCTCTGATAAAATCAATCCGCGGCATTCTAAATGCGCTTTTATATCTTTGGCTTCAGCCTTTAAGTGTCCTCTGGAGATAACTTTCCCCCCCAGGCTCACTGCCCTGGCAATAATCTCAGCTTGAGTGTTTTTACCTCTTAATATGACCCGAGAACCTATATCCTGCAAAGAACCGGGATAGGATAAGATAAGAGAATTAAAGCTTGCGCGAGCATTATCACCTGAAAGGACGGCAGTAGGATACATTACGATTTCTCTCACAGGACGCAGGCACACGTAATTTGAGATGAAACTCGCTCCTTCTTCTACAAGAGCAATGCCCATCGGTTTTACCGAAACGTCTTCCTTCCAGGAATGAATCATCGTAAAGTTCAAATATGCACCTTTTTGGATAAAAAATTCTGAGATCCCCAGATGAAATCCTTCATTGGCTGCCTTGGAAGCAGAACAACCGGTAATAAGATAAACCCGTGCGCCTTCCTCTATTATGATAATATTGTGTACCTTTTGTTTAAACCCTTGAGCCTTTAAAAAAAGGCAGGCCTGAATGGGTAACTCTACGGTTTTTCCTTTCTTTACGCGCACAAAATAACCACCTTCGGTATCTTTGGGAAAATCCCTGTTCAGCAGGCTAAAATTCTTTCCATAATATTCCCTGACTTCAGGGAGTTTTTTTAGTGCCTCTTCCGTACTCATAATCTCTATGCCTTCGGATAGGCTACGATAAAATTGCACCTGGTTATCTTTCTGCAGAAAAGATCCGGAGCGTTCCTTTTCAGAAAGGTCCATTCCGGAAGAGGAAATAGTCTCTATTTCGTGCGGCTCAAATTGATTATTCCATTCTTTCTGGTTCATGGCACTCCTTGCATTTTTCATAACCGCTTTTTCTTATGCTTTCAAACATCTCCTTGGGGCTACCTACACACCATAATTTGCCGTTAATCATAACACAGCCCCTTTTGGCTTTTATGTAATCTAAGATATAGCCGGTATGGGTAATAATCAGGGCAGATTTATTTTCTTTCTTCAGGTAATTATTTAAAACATCGCCCATTATGGATATGTTCTCCAAATCTACTCCGGATTCCGGTTCATCCAGAAGCAAAAGATCAGGGTCCTGTAGAATTATTTGGAGCAATTCCGAACGCTTCATTTCTCCCCCGGAAAAACCCAAGTTAATATCCCTGTTCAAATGTTCTTTTAAAGAAAGCCTTTCGGATAAATCTTCGATTTCTTTCTGGTTCTTGGATAAAAAACTAACGATCTGGTTAAGCTTTACGCCCCTTATTTTAGGGGGATGCTGATACATTATACCCAAGCCCAGCTTCACCCTCTCATCGGTAGAAAGCCCGTCTATCTTTCGCCCTTTTAAAATTATTTCTCCGCCTGTCTTATTATATCCGCTAAGCCCCATAATCATTTTAAGCAATGTGGACTTGCCGCTGCCATTTGGCCCAAAAAGGACGGCTATTTCTCCTTTATTAATCACAAGGCTTATGTCTTTGAGTATCTCTTTTGCGCCTATTTCTACTGAAAGATTTCTTACTTCTAGCATGCTATCCATCGTATATTTACCTTAACTTTTATATTTGTTTTGGGGAAAATTATTATATACCAAGTATCAACCTTCCTCTATATAAATATTAATCCTTTCACGCCAGGTGCAAAGCTAATCTTGCACCTGTCCCTTTTATTTCAACCCTTCAACTTTTTCCATTTTTCTTCTCCGATACACTCACGTGCTGCCTTACACCAATCCACACAAGATGGCAATCTTTCTTTGCATACCAAGTTCTTGCATTTTGGGCAACTCACTTTTATTTCATCGGAGAAAATTTCTACCTCATGCCCGCAGTCAGCGCATTTAAGTATTTCGGTTTTGAGATTCCTGTCATCCTGTCCCGGGCATTTAAAATTCATTTTAACTTTTCTCCTTTGATACTGATGGTTATTTCTTCAAAAGGGATATCCTGGTCTGAAGAACTAATCGCATCTTGAATAATGTTTATTAACCCAAAACAACAAGGCACCTCCATATGCGCGTAAGTTATGGATTTGAGATGATTATTATTTATAATCTGGGTGATCTTGTCTTTATAAATTGTTATATCATCCAGCTTAGGGCAACCCATGAGAAGAACTTTGCTTTTTAATAAATCCTGATGGAAATCAGCATAAGCAAAAGGCACGCAATCCGCTGAAATTAATACCTCCGCATTATTAAAATAAGGCGCATTGACTCCAACAAGCATAATCTGTACCGGCCATTGCCTGAGGTGCGATTCTGTCTTATCTTTAGTCGTATATCCTTCGGCAGATTTATCTTCTTTTTTTCTAAAATCTATCATTTTTGATCCGGGGCACTCAAAAGAAACAGCATGCTTATGCGTGGCTGGTGGGGTTTCTTCCACTAAAGGAATTTCTATTTTCTTTTCTTTTAAAAAATCCATTGCCACCTTTAAATATTGCTCCAGGCTATGTGCCTTAAGATGTTCCAGATGGGCTTTAATCACATTTTTACCCTGTCTTACCGCATTTGCCATGACTTTTCTCTCATCGTATTTTTCGGCTTCCCTTTCTTCTATAGCGATAGCACCTTGCGGACAATGACCAATGCAGGCACCTAATCCGTCACAAAACAGGTCACTGACAAGACGAGCCTTTTTATCAATAATCTGTATGGCTCCTTCAGGGCAATTCGGTATACACAGACCGCAACCGTTACATTTTAGCTCATCAATATTTATAATCTTTCTTTTTGCCATATCCATTAGTTCCTTGCCTTAATAAATAAGCGATACTTACCGATTTTAATTCTTTAATCACATATTTTTCTATATTATCTATCTTTCTTCTCAACGCACAAATCTTAGTATTAGGGCAAACCTCTTTTTTAAAAAGGCACTCGCTTAGCTTAAACTGCCCCTTTCTTAAAAAAGGACGCGGAATTTTAAGTTTTGTTACCAGTTCACGGACAGAGATGATTTCATTTTTATTTTTAGCAATATAACAAAGTGCTCTTATGGCGTAATCCGTATCTCTGGTGATTAATTTCATTTTATCTCCTTATAATTTATTAGTACGGTAGGGCAGTTTAACGTCGTGCCCAGGACACCTTACTGCAACCCTCTTTACAATGCGCAACTGGCCTAAGCATATATCTAATGGTTATGTCCATTCCTTACCTCCTTTCTTCTTGCATAATGATACCATATTTGTATCATTTGTCAAGAGAAAAAATAATTTTCTTTCTATGGAATTTTATTGGAGTAGCTGGTAAATTCGGCTAAAACTGGCATTTTAATTCTTTACTTCTATCTCTTTTTCTAACTTACCACTGATACTACAATATGCCTCAACTGAAATTTTATCTTGGGGCTTTACATCCGGGATAAGGTAAATTGCGGTCTGATTCTCATTATTGTCTTGCCTTGATATCTTATGCTCAATTATCTCTTGGCCGTTTATTCCTATATCAACTTTTTTAAAGAAGTGGTTGTCGGGTTTACTCACATTATGTACTATGACAGCCTTGAGCATTTTTGTATTTGCATCATAAGTTATTATTATGCCCTTCGGAGGATGAGCATAAGCTACAGAAAAAATGGTGACGAAAATGAACAAAAAAACAAAAACCTTTCTCATTTTTTCCTCCTCTCTGATAATTTGTTTAGAAAGAGAGGACGGTATCTATAAGTATCGAGGAGATGACAGCAATAAACGTAGTTAAAAGAAAGACTGTATCCCTGTCTTTAATAGACAGAAAAAGCGCAAGGCAAGCCAAAAAAAATATCACCTGCTTCTTTATTGAAATCAATTTCATAATCTAAAATATTTTGCAATCTCAAAGCCTAAATTACTTTTTTGATGAACAGCAACCCCCGCCTTTTTTAGCTATAAGTAACACAATTATCGCGACTAAAATTATAACTAACCACTTCATATTTACCCCCCCCTCTCTCTCTTTCTTAAATGAGCGCATAACTTACGAGCATAAAGTGCGAGTAAGTTATCTGCGCGAATTTAACCCCTCACTCAGAGACGCTATAAAGTATAATTCAGTATCTGAGTGAGGGGTAAGTTCGGACATATAAGTTATGTTGACTAACCTAATAATAGCCATCTCCATAACTTATGTCCTCACTTATCTAAAAATAAGATTGGCCATGTATCCGATAACCACAATCTGCGGTACAGTAATAACCGGTAACCAAATTGCTGTGCGTTTACCCACGTTCTGCCAGAGAAGGCCTATTTCGGTATAATCTGTAGCTACGCCTGCCATTAAGAATACAAAACTGTTTCCTAATGCGCCTGTCTGCCGATATATCTCAAAGGCTAAAGGCGAAGAACCCTCTGAGCACACTTCTATGACAGTTGCCAGCGCCAACGTCACAATTAGACCTAACAATGTAGGCCCCATAAATCTATGGAAAAAATGCACCGGGATGTATGCTTGGGCAAAACTGGCGATAAATATCCCCAGGATAATCCACCAAAGCACCATATTGGAAAGCGCAAAAGTACCTTTTAGCACACCTTTAAAATCAGCGATTAAACTAGTAAATCCAAATCTGTAATTTTTAACACGGGACTTGAAATCTCTTAAGATAGAAAAATCCTCTGCTATCTCTACGGTGTTCTTATTCTTTTCAATTAAGCCTTTTCTCTCCAGCAACATAAATATAAAACCGGTATTAATTGCCACGATTATGCTGGCTATAATGATAAACAGCCCTTTCAAACCAAAAAACCCGATTAACATTACGGTAATCGTAAAATTCGCCCAGGGGCTGGCTAGCAGAAAGCTGACTACGGCGGGGTTGGAGGCGCCTTTTTTATGCAGCTGTATGGATAATGCGAGTATGCCATGGCTGCAGGCGCTCATCAGAAAACCTAAGAATACAGAATTAAATATCGTGGACGGCTTCTTTCTTGAAAGGACTTTTGATATATACTCCTGTGGCACATAATAATCAATGATTCCTCCAAGAAATAAACCTAATGCCACAGCCCACCATATGGCCTTAAGATACTTAAGAAACGCTTCTCCAAACGGCATAAGGAAAGGAACAAAAAAGGAGGATGCTAAAAGCAAGATAGATATGCCTGCTATAATAAATAAACTATTCTTATAAAATAACTTTTTTTTAGCAGGATAATGAACCGCTGCCTCATCTATTCCTTCCTGTTTAATAAACTTATCTTTACAATTTACGCTACAAAAGAAATATTCCTTGCCATCTTTAAATACTTTAATCGCATGAGTTTTATCTACTTCCATCCCGCAAACCGGGTCTCTTTCCATATCTTCTAAATTTTCTTTAAGTCCTTGGTCAAAAAATAACTTAAAATCGTACGGATAACTACTATTGCTCCCAATATCCCTAAGCCTTCCCAGGTAGGAGTAATGATGGTCTTGATGATATCTCCGGCGATAAAAAATTCCAGAGCAAGTACCAGATAACTGCCAAGCTTTATACGGATAACCTCATTCGCCTTTATACACTCTTCTTTGCGCAGCAATTCTTTTTTCAGAAATTCAAACAAGGAAAGAAGAATTCCCCAGATAGTGATTAAAGCACCGATGATATTTAAAGAAAAACTGACAATATTAATAACATTATGGAATGTATCCATATTCCTTACCCCTCCTTTACTATTTGCCCCAGACAAACCAGAGAAATAAATAAGCTACGCTTACAGCGGTAACGGTAAAAGGAAGCCCGATTTTAATGAAGTCGCTAAATTTAACATGATATTTATTTTTGCGCAAAAAACCTACTGCAACCACATTGGCCGAGGCGCCAATCGGGGTTATATTCCCACCCAATGATGTCCCAATAAGCAACCCAAACAAAAACAACTCTGGAGGAGCGCCTAAAGAAGCCGCTACAAGCTTTGCCACGGGTATCATTGCTACTATATAAGGTATGTTGTCTATAAATGCTGACAGCAATACCGAAAGCCACACTATAACTGTATAAGCTAAAAATTTATTCCCCTTAGTGGCACTCATAATAAAATTGGCAATATCGTTAATTGCTCCTGTATATGTCAGGCTTCCTACAATGACGAATATACCAATTAAAAAGAAAAAGGTGTGCCAATCCAGGTCCTTAACAATTGAAATAGACTCTCTATGTTTAAACTCGTGCCAAACCAGCCCTATAATTCCATATATAATACATATAGAAGCTATTGTGTATTGAGGTTTATTTTGAATAAAACTGGATAATGCAAGCGTCAACATCATAAAAACTAAAAGCCAGGTAGGAACCCAGGTTTTAACTCTAATTTCTTCTATCTGAGTAACCGGCTGTTTGTATTTCTTGAATAATAAATACAGAATATAGAATGAAGCAACTGCCCCTAATTCTACTGCAAAGGTTATTCCTGGTTTACCTTTCATCCAAAAGAAGTCCATAAAACTCATCCCACTTGAAAGGGCCAATAACATACTGGGACTATCCCCAATCATCGTTGCGCATCCCTGGAGATTAGAAGATACTGCAATCCCAATTAGAAAAGGAATCGGATTTGCCTTTAACTTCTTAGCTACTTCAAAGGCAATCGGAGCTACTATTAAAACCGTAGCCACATTCTCTACAAAACTGGAAATAAATCCTGCGAGCAAACATACTGATAATAATGCCATCCCAACTGTTTTTGACCTATCGACTAATTTTGTGGCGAGGTATGCCGGCACGGCTGAGAATATAAAAAGACCAGATAAAATCATCGTTCCCAAAAATACACCAAGGACATTATAATTTATACTTGAAACCATTTGGGTCACATTAATCGCCCGGCTGGCTAAAAGGAAAGCAATCGCACTACCCAATACGATAAAGGGATGCCCTCTCTTCAGCATTAATAATAAATAGGTAATAAGAAATACTGCTACCGCAAATAATTTCATTTCAGTAAATCCTTTGTCATTTTTTTGCCTGAATATCTTTTAAGGTTAATTTTTTTGCGCCGTTTTTGCTCATTTCTTGAATCGCCTTTTCCGAGTCGCCAGCTTTCAAGTTGACGCCTTTTATAGCATCTATTAATAACTTCACTTTAAGCCCTTTTTCTAAGGCATCAACTGCAGAAGATTTGACGCAATAGTCCGTAGCTAAACCGGCTACATAAAGTTCCTTTATTCCAAAGATATTTAAAAGTTGCTCAAATTTCATGCCTCGGGAATCCTCTGCCTGAAAAACCGAGTAACTGTCTTTATCCGGATCCATGCCTTTATATAGCAGTATTGCGTCTCTTGGTAATTTTAAATCTTGATGGAACATTGCGCCTTTTGCGCTCTGAATGCAGTGTACTGGCCAGACCCCACCAAAGTCCTTAAAATGTTTTGTCCTTACTGGGTGCCAGTCGCGGGAAGCAAAGACAGGAAGTTTGCTTTTAGAAAAAAGTTTTATATATTTATTGATGCGGGGTACAATCTTATCCCCTTCGGACACTGCCAAAGCCCCTCCCGGACAAAAATCATTCTGGACATCAATAATTAAAAGCGCTTTTTTTAACCTCATCTGTGTCCCCTTAACCAAGTGCTACATCCAAAATCATCATCGCTACAAAACCTACTATCGTGCCCATAGTAGCCAAGGCAGCATTTCCGCCGCGCTGAGACTCAGGGATAATTTCCTCTACCACAATAAAAAACATAGCCCCTGCGGCAAAGGCTAAGGTATATGGCAAAATAGAATGCGCAAGAATTACAGCTAATGCCCCGACCACGCTGGCAAGAGGTTCCACTATCCCTGAAATCTGACCGTACCAAAAACTTTTTAAGCGCGATATTCCTTCTCGCCGTAATGGCACCGAAACTGCCAGTCCTTCAGGAATATCTTGAATGCCTATACCTATAGCTAAAGCCACAGCTGTCTGTAAGGTAGCAGCGGAAGAAGTTACGGTAATAGCCCCAAAAGCAATTCCTATTGCTAGCCCTTCTGGGATATTATGTAATGTCATGGCAAGAATTAATAATGTAGGCCTATGCCAATGAGTTTTAATACCTTCGGCCTTTTCTATAGGAGCCCCAAACTGAAGATGCGGAAGTATTTTATCAATGCCTCGTAAGAAAATCCCTCCTAATAAAAAACCAATCGCAGCTGGAAGCCAAGGGACCATATTTCTGGCAGCAGCTATCTGCATGGCTGGTGCCAACATTGACCAATAAATTGCAGCAGACATTACCCCACCCGCAAATCCCAGCATCACATCCAAGACTTTTCGGTTTATATCTTTAGCTAAGAATACAGCTGCCGCCCCCAATGCAGTCATAGCCCAGGTAAAGATTCCGGCCATAAAAGCCTGTATTATGGGATGTGTATTCAGTAAAAGATTCTCCATTTTTTGACCTTTTTCTAACTAAATATACCCGGGATAACGGCGTTACAAAAAGCACATTTATTTTGCGTTATATTGTTTTCTAAGACGCTGAAGCCTTCTCTTTTAATCAATAATTTTTTACAATTATGGCAGTGCGTATCATTTCCCCAACTGTAAACATTTCCTACGTAAATATAATTAAGTCCAGCCTCATAACCTATTTCTTGTGCTCTTTTAAGAACTGTTTCTTTCGTAGGCTCATGATCAGTAAATTTATAATTCGGGTAAAAACGCGAAATATGCCAAGGAATATTATTATCTACTGCGGAAATAAATTTGGCAATACTTTTTAATTCTTCTTCAGAATCATTTTCTCCCGGCACAACCAGCGTAGTTATCTCTACCCAAATATCCAAATCCCTCATTAATTTAATAGAATTCAATACCGGCTCAAGGCTGGCAGCACATGTCTTTTTATAAGACTCTTCTTTAAAAAATTTAAGGTCTACGTTTGCCGCATCTAAATACGGCTTGATCATTTCCAGGGCCCTTTTGGTCATATAGCCGTTGGTGACAAAATTATTAAAAAGGCCTTTTGCCTTCGCCAATTTTGCGGCATCTAATGCATATTCGAAAAATATAGTGGGCTCCGTATAAGTATAAGAAATGCTCTTACAATTATTCTTTAGCGCTGCATCTACCACTTGCTGCGGAGTAAATTCGTCTCCTGGAAAATCTCCGTCTCTTATTGTGCTCTGAGAAAGCTGCCAATTCTGGCAGAATCCGCAACGGAAATTACATCCTATCGTGGCAATAGAAAAACTTGTCGAGCCGGGAAGAAAATGATACAGAGGTTTTTTTTCAATGGGGTCAATGTGGCGCGCAATTACCTTTCCGTAGACATGAGTGAAGAGCCTGCCTTCGATATTTTGCCTTACTCCGCAAAACCCGAATTTCTGATCTTCAATCTTACAATGATGGCTGCAGAGAAAGCAGTGCACTAATTTATTTTCTAATTTTTCATAAAGCAGGGCTTCCTTCATCTATTATCCCGCACCGGCAACCCCGGGGGTTTCCGGGGCTTAAGCTCATATTCTAATGGATAGCAATTGAGTTTTTTCAATCGGCGAAACTTCTAATGTTCTCTCTTCTTTATCAGGAAGCATGCGGTAGATTATCCGTTTGTTTATTTTTCCGTTATGGTCGCAATAACTGCTGGTTATGCGGCAGGAAAGTCTAACTAACTCTTCATTAAAAACCCCTCTGCCTAAGGAAGTCGGTCCTGCCAATTCATTATCAGGGGAAAAAAGATAATCGTTTTCTTTGGCTAAATTGATTAACTGTTCATTTTCTTTTTCTTCCCTTCCTACTACTAATTTTGCTTTCCCAGAAATCCGAAAATGCCTGCCAAACTTTAATAATTCTACATTATCAATATTCAACTCCTGGTGACTGATAATGTCCTTTAACCTCTTTGAAAATTCCATATCAGTCAATAAACAGCCTCCTGCGGGCTGAGAATATTCTTTAATTCCGAGTTCCTGAGCCAATTCTATCTGCCGCCTGCGGCCCCTACCGCTAAAATCCAAAAGCTTATCTCTCCTAACCCAACCTTCTTTCTCCGGGGTAGTTTCAGGAAGGACTTTAGCGGAAAGCGGACGAAGGACTAAGCCTTCAAGGCCCGCTCTTTTGGCAATATTAAGCAACGCTTCTTTATGCTGAGACATGGGCCGCTGGCCTAATACTTCACCCGTAACCACAAATGCCGCATCCCATTCTTTCATGAGCTCTTTGGCTTTGGTTAGCATTAAAATCTTACAATCTATGCAAGGATTCATATTAGCGCCAAATCCGTATCTGGGATTTTTAAGGAGTTTCAGAAAATCTTCGCTAACGTCAATTACCTTTAATTCTTTACCTAACTTACCAGCAACTAAAACAAGCCTATTCTTACTTTGAGACGAGTTTTTTTTAACTCGGTGGCAGAAGGGAATTTCAAAATTTAAAGGTATAATATCAATACCCTGCTCTTTTATTACCTCTGCAGCTAAAATACTATCTAAACCTCCTGAAATTAATGTAATTGCTTTTATATTTTTGCAAGATGCATTGTGTATAGGAGTAGGCATATTGTATTTTAATTATGTAATAACCTGGCTAATAAGATAAATGAGATTCCAAATAAAAAGGCTAACATTGAAAGGGTGGTTCGTTTCAAATCGGTCTGCTTATGCAATTCGGGAATAAGATCGCAGGCAGCGATATAGATAAAACCACCTGCGGTCAAAGGCAACAGAAAAACAGAAAAATTCTCCATTTTTTCTGAAAGCTGATAACCTATAATCGTACCCAGAATACAGGTAAGCGCAGAGATGAAATTATAAAAGAGTGCCTTGAATCTGCTGAAGCCCCCGTAAATTAATACCCCGAAATCTCCGATCTCCTGGGGTATTTCATGAAGAATGATTACCAAAGTGGTAATTATCCCGAAGTGTATACCAACAAGGAAACTCGCTCCGATAACCAGGCCGTCGGTAAAATTATGGATACCGTCTCCTATAAGGTTAAGATAAGTAAATGCGTGGATATCGCATACGCCTTCATGACAGTGGCGCCAATGAAAGTATCTTTCCAGGATAAAAAAGGCAATAAACCCCAGGATAAGATAAATAAAGACCGTATTAGCGCTAGACTTTTCTAATGCCTCTGGTAAAAGGTGTAAAAATGCCGCGCCGAGTAACGCGCCCGCGGAGAAACCGATTAATAAAAAGAGTATTTTATCCAATAGTTTATGTTTAAGCAGCAGGCTGAAAATACCGATCAAAGAGACTAAGCTTACCGCTATGCTTGCGCTAATTGCCCAGAGAAAATTCATCATAAAATACTCCTCAATTTATCAAAACCAAAGGTATCTCAAAATATTATATTACCATAAGCTATAAATAAGGACAACTATTTTCGGAGGCTTTTTGAAGGGATATTTTAGTAAAGCGGGGAAATTAACGGAGTGAGTTCCTAAATTCCCATTACCATAACAAATACACCGGTTAAGGCGATAACTAAACCTGCCAAGGCATGCGCATATCTTTCTGTAATATCGCCTTTTATCAATTGTATACCCATAAACGCTAACAGACTTTGGGTCAACATCATTATTATTGTGACTATGGAAAAGATAAGACCCACAGTTATAACTCCTGGCCAACCGTAATTGTACCCTAGAAACATAAGAGGAACTAGCGGCTCACAAGGTCCTAAAACAATGACTGCAAACATTGTCCACACTGCAACCGTTTTTGCCTTAAGTTTGTCCTGTTCAAGATGGGTGTGCTTTTTTTCTTTTGCCTTCTTGATCCCCCAAAGCATATAAGCAACACCGAAACCAATCAAAAGCCAGAGAACAAGTTCTCCACGATGACCTTCAATAGATTTTAGTTTAGACAGACTAAAACCCAATAAAATACCGAAGATACTAAAAATAATGGAAATACCGACATGCCCTAATCCGGATAAAAAAGTTATCCAGGCCAGCTTCATCTTTGACCAATTCTGCGCTTTGACGATAGCGGCAAAAGGCATACAGTGGTCCGGGGCCAGGGCGTGAAAAAAAGCAATGGACAACGTTGATACTAATAATACCCAAAATGAATCATGCATTTTAAAACTCTCCTTTTCTAAAAAACACTTAGGATGGCGGAAAAAAGAAAAATATTCTCAATTTAGCAAACAGATTATTTTATTCTTAAGCGGTCACTTTGAAAACCTTATCTCCGGGATGGGCTTTACTAATCGTCTTGATTCCAATTGCATCCTTGGCCTTTGCTTCAGTAACAGATACATGCTCAATCTGCATGGAATCAACGGACTGATTAAAATCTTCGGAGTGGCCTTTGATGTGTATGAGATCGCCTACTTTGAGGTTATCAGAAAGCTCGATAATGCCTACGCCTAAGTGGCCGTAATAATGCGTAATCTTACCTATCTCTTTTTCTGGCATGCCAACCTCCCTTTTATTACGTCAGATAAAGGCCTTTTTTACTAAATGAACCTATCTAACATATTATCCTAAGCAGGGCTTTCTTCCTTTATTTGCCTTCTTTGAACGCCAGTTGAGCTTACCTCTACGTTTACGCTTGCCGCCCATTTTAAATAATCCCCTAATATCTGAAACTGTTATTTAAATTCTAACCTCACTCAATATTTATAATAAGTTGCGGGTATAGCCTGAGAAATATAACGCACTGCCTCAGTAATACAGATACGAATGGCCTTCTCCATAGGGGTATTAGCATAACCGGATAAGCCTACCCCCAAACCGAATCCCCCAAAGAATCCTGCCATAAAACCACCTGCTACATCAGATGCCTGACCCTGAACTCTTGTCGCAGCTAAAACTTCGGAAGTAGAGGTATCAACAATGCGTATATCCAGAGCCATGTGTGCTTTATTCAAGGATGCGCCCAGTAACCCCCCTAATATTCCGCTTCCTACCCCACCACCACCGCCAATACCGGCACTTCCACCAGAGGCCTGAGGTTCAAATTCGGTAACCGCAGCAGTAACCACCAAATCTGCAGTTTTAATTTGTCCTCTTTGCGGACCACTGCCTCCCTGGGCAGCACCTGAAACGGATAATTCCTGCTCCTGCATCACTGCTGCTAAAGCCTGACGCTCAACCACAGAAAAACGGCTGCTGTTTATAAGCACCGTCACCAACATTTCACGTAAGCCAGAACCAATTTCAAAAGTTGCCTTAGCTGCCTTAACGTCAAAATCTGCTACTGCAATCCTTGCCTTAGGCCCGGAATAAGGCGGAAGCGGTGTAGCGCCGGCAGTATTATCTACCTGGGCAGTAGGTTGCGTCATGGAAGCACAACCCACCAAGCTGGTAATTAACAATAAAGAACCAACGGTTAATAAAAGTTTTTTCACTCTATTTACCTCCTTCTTTATTTAGTGCATCTATTAACTTTGTCGCTAGATTTCCAGCTGCATTAGTCAATGCCTCTTTACCTCCGGTAATAACATCCATATGAGCGGAGTTGCCTGAGGCATCTAGATACGCAATTACCTTATTATCTTTTACGCGGATAAGTTTGACAGTAATGTTAGCAAAACAGGAAATCATGCTTGATTGAGGGACATTTCCGCCGGAAGAGGCTATGGCCTTGCCTAAAACTATATATTCGGCGCTAGATAAGTTCCCTAATTTTACGGATTCATTTTCGGATAAATCAATTATACGAAATGCCTTGTCCTGTTTTATAACACTGGATATTTCCGAGGGTCCTACAACTTGATAACCTTGTTCAATCATTCTTTGAGCGATAGCTGCCTCAGTTGTAGATAAATCTATTTCACTTGCCCACCAGGCGCGTTGCGGCCCTTCGATATTCTGTTCAGAGATAAGTAAAACAATCTTCGGAGTTACTTCTTCCGCGTACAAAAAAGTAAAGCTAAGAAAAACTATAAAAATTAACAAGGTAACTCTTCTCACTTTATCCTCCTTAATGAGTTGTCGCTCCAATAATCATTAATTCTATAATACAAAAAACTCCAGGTCAAGTGAAAAAGCTAATGCAATATCTTTAATAAATCCGTAAGTATTCTGATAATAAGGTAAGGTTTTTCTTTTTGAATCTGCCGCCTTGAGCTTGAGCCGGTAGTGACGATAATAGTTTTTACCTTGGCGCGCCTGCCTGCCTGTGCATCAATGGCCATATCCCCAACATAAATAACCCGAGAAGGCCTGACAGAAAATTTTTTCATAATTTTATTGAGGATCTCCGGGTGGGGCTTTGCATGCCTCAGCCTATCAGCACAAAGGATATAGTCAAAATATTTCTCCAATCTAAGATGCCGTATTAAGATCCAGGAAAATCTGGTGGGACGGTTACTGGCAATTGCAAGCTTATAACCCTTATCTTTAAGATAAACTAATATTTTATATACGTTAGAAAATAAATGAGAGCCCTTAAGAAGCGCTACTTTATGATGTCTGCGATAAACGGATAAGGCAGAAGGCAAATCTTTTTCTTTTACGAAAGGCCTTAAGAGATTGGCGTCTCCCCAGCCAACTGCCTGACGAATAGTTAAATTATCCTGCAGCGGGTAACTGAATTTACGCATCGAATAATTAAAACTTCTAATTATCGCGGTGTAGGCATCTAATAATGTCCCATCTAAATCGAAAATAATAAGTTTTGCGTCTTTTATGTTAAGTGAGGTCATAAGTTAGCAAGCGCCTGAATGCCAGTGAGGGGAGGATAGTGAACGTAAATTGTGCGCTCATTAAAATAACAAAGGCAGGGATTTATTCCCTGCCTTTGTTTCTATTAAATTATCGTATTTTCAAGCTTATAAATAATTCTAAATGGAGCCCACCCGGGCTAAAGCCCGGGGTTCCAAGGCCCTAAAAGCTGGATACTTGAAGCGGTAAATCGCCAACCTCGTCCTTTAGGACGAGGTTTTCTAAACCGCTCAAGTATAATTATTGCCCTGTCGAATTCGCTGGCATTGAATTTTCTGTGTTAATGCCTTCGGAAGCGGGTTCCTGTGCCTCTGATTTTTCCACTTCCACTGACTCCTGAGAAACTGCTTCCTGGCTTTCTAATTTCTCTGCCGGGACTGTCTCTTGAACAACTGGTTCCTGAATCTTTGATTTCTCTTCAGTCTTCTCTTGCGGGGGCACTCCTTGTTCTTCCATATTACCTATTCCGCCTGGCTCCTCGGGTATTGCTTCTTCGGGAGCGCCTTCATTTTCCAATTTCTCTAAACTAATATTGCTAGCGAGATTCCTGCCATCCGGGATAATTATATAATCTATTGACACTGTGTCGAGCGGTTTTATCTCAAGTATGGAACTAGCATTCTCGTAGATTGTCTTATCGTCTATATTAATTTTTACCTCTTTCTCCTGGTCGGTTTCATAATCAAGATACTTAACCAAAAGTTCGTTTTTTTGAAGATCTACGGACGCTACTTCTCCCCAGAGCCACTGCGTTTCAGCCTCGGCAGGAGCTGTAAGTTCTTCGTAGATTGTTTTATCCGCCGCAAAAATTATTTCTGTGCTTAAACAAAATAAACAAATGCCGGCTATCAAAATACATCCTGATATCAGCTTCATATTTCTCCTCCTCTAAACACAGAATAACTTATCATAATTCAATAGTTTTGTCAATAATCCGCGAGGCTTAATTATGCCGCCGTATACTATAAGTTTAAGGCCATCCTCAACCGACACATCCAGAAACTTTTCCACCCTTTTAGGCATAAGGCGGCAGTATGACTAATAATCCGGTAATAAAATAACGCCTGATCCTCAACATAGTTTTCTAATGGTAGAACGGTAAGAATAAAAGCACAATCCAGACGATGACAGTCGTGGTCAATCCGACGGTAAGCCCTACCCAAAACCAACGAAAGAATGTTATGCGTATATTTCGTTCTTTTTCTAAGATCCCCAAGGCAACGATATTGGCGGTTGATCCGACTAAGGTTATGTTTCCTCCAAGACAGCCGCCGAAAAGCAGGGCCCACCATAGAGGCTGCAGCTTTACATTTAATGCCTGGAATCCTTGAATAATAGGAATAAACGCAGCGACCAACACCACATTATCCAGAACGCTTGAACCGATTGCACTGAACCAGAGAATTGTGCCGGTCAAAAAATGAGGGTTATTCCGGGTCAAATCTACAATCTTCTTGGCTAAAATATCTGTTGCCCCAGTATATTTTAAAGTCCCTGCCTGGGCAAATAAAAGTAGGAAGAAAAGCAGCGTCCACCACTCCACATCTTTTTCAATAAAATGGCGCGCCTTATCATGTTTCCAGATCATAATAAAAGCGGCCGTAACTAACGGCACAATAAGCAAAATGGTATTCGTCTCTAATTTCCATAGTATATCCAAGCGGTGCGAAATGGCGATAAAGAAAATGGTTATTGAGAAAATAGAAAGGGCAGTTTTGATCTGTTTGTCAGGAGGAATAGAAATCAGACGAACAAGCATCTCATTGGAACCTAATTCCTTCATTTTATCATCCAATTTCTTCAATGAATGCCTATACCAGAATAAAACCAGACAGATTGTCGCCGCAAGGCAAATTATCGCTACCGGAAATGCCTTTAACATAAAGTCTTCAAAGGTGAGCCCGGATTTGGTAGCAATTAATATGCCTATTGGGTTGCCTAAGACCGTACCTGCGGAACCAATATTGGTTGCCAGGACAGAAATGATAATATACGGCACTGGGTCAACTTCAAAATAATCGCAAATCTCTAATACTGCCGCTACAATAAATATTATTGAAGTAACCTCATCAACCGCGCAGGCAAGCAAGGCAGATATTACGGCTATGGAAAACACAAATTTTTTAGCAGTGAGGTTCTTTATGCGTAATATCAGACTGACTATCCAAGCAAAAAATCCCGCCTCTTTAAGCAGCCCGATAATAACCATCATCCCTACTAAAAACAGGATTATCTCC
>JAPLLU010000100.1 GCA_026387385.1 Candidatus Omnitrophota bacterium | reverse complement strand
TAGTTTCCTGGCATAATCTATTGTCCTATTGATTGTAGACTTTGTTTCTCCCGGGAGACCAAAAGTAAATGTAAGGTGGGTCCTTAAGTCTAAGGCCTTTGTAAATAAAATCATCTTTTCTACTTTCTTTAAATCCATATTTTTACCGCACTTGTTTACTAATTTCTGCGTAGCTGATTCTACCCCGTATTTTACAGCTGCTAAGCCTGACCTCTTCATCTGGGTGAGTATTTCTTCATCCATCAAATCAGCCCTGGCCATAATCGCCCAGGGTATCCTTTCTAAACCACGGTTTCTTATTTCCTGACATAACTTTAACATCCTTTCCTTGCCTACATTAAAGGTGTCGTCGTCAAAATAAACAGACTTGAAACCCATCCGGGTCACTAAATACTCCATTTCATCTACGGTATCAATTACATCCCTGAATCTGTATTTTCTGCCATGGTACATAACCTGCGGCCAAAGACAGAAATTACATCCAAAAGGGCACCCCCTAGAAGCAAGCATTTGCACTGAGGGCCGAGGTATCCTGCCGGGAGTATCCAAATATTGATGCATGGGTAATTCTTCTCTTAATGGCCAGGGTAATGTATCTAAGTTGATTAATGCTGCAGGGGGATTTACTTTAATATCATAACCTTCGCGGTATATAAGGCCATTAATATCGGCAAGCCCTTTGTGGCGAGAAAGATTCTTTACTAAATTAAGTAACGAATATTCATATTCACCGTATAAAATATAATCAATAAATTTATAGTTTTTCAGGAATTCCGGATTTCTAATATTCATATCCGGGCCGCAAAGGCAAATCTGGAAATTTTTATTGCCGATTTTTTCTAACAACGAAAGGTCGTAATTTAAGGAAGGCGTGGACGTTTCGACAACTAATAAATCAGGAGAGATATGATCTATACAATCTGTTATTTTATCCTCCGGGATTTTTTCTGCGATTGCATCAATCAAATATGCATCAAAATCGTGCTTTCTTAATAGGCTGACAGAATAGGCCTTAAAGAAAGGAAACGGCAAATAGCTTCCCTCTTCCAAATCATCTTTTATATGCGGCCAACGAGAACCTGCCCTGACACCCCATTTTCCCTCTCTTTGCCAGGGAAGATTTAATAAAAGAACTTTCAAGTATCTTTCTTGTCTGGCTGAGTGTTTTTTAATTTCCGCATTATTCCTTAAGTCTCTAACAACAGTTCTAAAATTATCGTTTTCTACAACGTCTATCTCTCCCGAAAGTAGCTCATATTTGCCTGGCAGATAATAGCTATCGGGGGCATCATCGGCTATCTCTACCCCCAATAAATGCGTAAAGGTATCCTGTGTTTTTAGCCGCTCGGCTAAAGGATGCAAGCGTTGCTTATCTTGCGAGAATTTCAAGATAACACCGGGATAATAATTTTTATTCTCATAAGGGTATACACCTAACCAAGATTCAGAAAAATCATAATCAGCTAGAACCCCTCCTTCCTGAGAAGAAAGGAATTGTGCCCTTTTGTCATGAGTCAACCAGGTTTTATATTGAGCCGATAAAAGAACCAGCGCCCTCTTTTTATCTATCTTAATGTACTCTTCGGTTTCCAGCTCTACCTTCCAATAAATTTTTCTTTCATCGACTATTTTTAAATGCCATATCAATGTAATGGGAAGGAGATGCCATCTATTGCTAATGATCATCGAAGAGCTATCTTTCTTTAAAATACTCCAATCTCCGCGCGAAGAATCTGTCCATGCGCCTAATGTATTTATCGCTATATTTAAACCAACATTATCGGTCAATTCTATGTTATCCCAATATATCTTTACGCCGCAGACATTAAAAACGGCCCGGATCCTTCCCGCAAGAATAGTGTTTCTGTCTATTCTCTCGCGGGAAAGAATGTTTATGCCAGGAGAGAATCTCTTTAAAATAAACTGAAGATATTTAGTCCCACGATAAATTGCATAAGTTAATCCTTTTTTCTTATAGTGAGTAATGAATCTGTGAAAATTGCGGCTAAACATGATAAGACTCTTTTTATACTCAAGCGGCCTAGAAAACCTCGTCCTTTAGGACTCTGGATGGCGATTTGGCCGCTTCAAGTATCCAGCTTTTAGGGCCTTGGAACCCCCCTTTAGGTGGGCTCCATTATGCGTTATCTATTCCTACTATCCCCTTAAAAAAACAATAGTTACCAGGATTCTTTAAAGAAGCTTCTTCTTTATTTATCTTTAGGTATTGAATAAGCCGGCCTTTATCACCTTGAATACTGGCATTTTCAATAACCAAAAAAGCATCTTCAATTTTATTTAAAGACCTCAGCGATATGGAAGGGAGGCTAAAGAACTTCTTTTTGACGCCAGTTTTTTCATGAGTTAACTTGGTAACCCACATGCGAAAACGAAATAGATCGCTCTGGCTGAATTCTTCATAAAATCGCCCGTGATTTTTTGCGGAAAACCAATGATTATATTCATTAACCAAGAAAATATTTACCTCTTCGGCATTTAGATAAGCCTTCCTATATATCTCATTATTTATCTCCAAAGAAATGCACCTCTTTCCCAGCTTTATATGCCAGGACTGGATTACGGGTATCCAAGGCCAAATACCTGTAGCTTTAAGCGTATCCGGGCTGACTTCATCTATCCGCCACACAGCCTGGCCTGAATCATGCCACTGGCCGCAAGAAGAGAAAGAAGCATATATTCCCAATCCTTCGGTTATCTCTTTCTTCTTCCAAAACAATTTTATTGCGCCGTTGCTAAAAAACAACTCTAATGGTTTTAAAACAGATAAATCGAATGTGTGTTTAGGAATATTCTCTAAAGCGCCTTCATCCTTAGAATACTCTTTGCCTAGAATTATCTCACCACTGAAATAGACGTATTCTCCGGGAGTCTTGTTAAGGCTTTCCCGCTGGTCAGCTTTTAAAAAATACATCCCCAACCCGTTATCTTTATCTAAAGAAACGCTTGCTACCTCCGGGATCACTGCCGAGAAAGAATTAAAAATTACACTTGAATAGGTAGTGCCTTTTTCGGCATATTCCCTCACATAAAATATTTTAGATTTATTATTTTTTAAAGGCACTCCTGTATGTGTTCCCATAAAATTATAGTCAACATTACCCTCCTCAGAAGCCGTTGACCAATGTTTATAATTCTTAGATAACAATAATCCTGCGTGTTCATTATAGATATTTGCATGCTTATAAGAAACCATTGCTATTAATAATTTAACGGTATTGTTTTCTATAAAGAAATCCCATTGCTGCATAATGCTGGTTATATGATCCCAACGTAAAAAACAAGTAATTTTATTGTCGGATGTTTTATTTATTTGCCATCTTGCATTATTTGAATCCAATTGTTTATTTATATCGTACACGTCGAATATGGTACGTATGCCGGGGCCTTCAGTTAATTCCAGCTCATTATAAAAAATTCGCACTGCACCAATCTCAAAAATTATCTTTGTAGCTTTATCCTGGATTATATTTTCCGCGATCGTGTGGACATGAGACTTTAAATCTTCATCTAATTTTTCTTTTTTATTGACAGCTATATATTCATCGATCGGTTTCTTGTTAGGGTAGATTTTAATGTTACCAGAAAAATAATCGTAGGAGCCAGGAGGGAAAGTACTACCATCGTCTTTTTTGGAATGTATTGTAAACGCAGAAAGCGTCCTGGCCTGATACAACGAATCGGTATTTTGAATAACAGGCAAACTATTATTTGTATCACCGGCGACATCCAATACTAACCCCGGATAAAGATTAGCATTTTTTAAGCCTACTGTTTTCCTTTTATTATTCTCTAAAATTATATCCTGCCATAAGAAATCTTTAGGAAAACTTCCTTCTTCATAGGTACTAAACCATTCGTTATAATGATCGGATAAGAATATAGCGTTACGGCTAGACAAAATATCTATTCCTTCTTCCACTCTCAATATAATCTTCCAGAGTATTTCTAATTCGCTCAATAACGAAACCTGCCATTCCTGATTAACGTTAAGCTCAGGCCAACGCACATTAAGGAACATTATATTTGCCTCTTGTTTTTTAAATTCTATTATCCCATCAAAAGAGTTAAACCATTTGTCTGAGTGATAGAATGTACTAAAAAAACAAGGGGATTTTGTTAATTCAAACTCTTTATAAAATAAACGCACGCGGCCGTTATCAAAAAACAATTTCGTATTCCCTTCCTGGATAATGCGTTCTTTAATAAACTTTGATTGTTTGAAAGCCAAGTAGCTACTAAATTCATAGGAGTTGTCAAATAATTTTATCCTGCCAGAAAAGTGGTTTTGTGCACCAAGGGTAGTTACCCCTAAAGATAAAACTCTTGATGACTGTTCAAGGCCTGTGATTATGGCCCTGGGGATTTTAAAATCACTATTATAATCAGACTCTAATAGAATGCTGGGTAGCGATTCCGGATTGAAGGCATCAGAATAAGCGGAGATTATAGCGCTTGTGTCGAGATTGGACTTTATTGCATCCAATACTTGCCATTCACTGAAAGAAGTAGATTTTTCCGGGAAAGCGCCGTCATTCTCCATAGTAGACCATCTATTAAATCTTTCATTAAGCATTAAATTTACATCGATGAGATAAAGTTTAGATCCAGAAGGTGCCTGGATTTCTATTTGCCATTCGATACAATTTTGTTCAGTTAAGTTAATCTTCCAAGTTTGATTCAATCCTAAATCAATGTTTGTGCCTTTTGCGACCAAGGCATCCTTATTCTGTAAATCTATCTGCCAATGTATATCTTTAGAAAATAATTTTCCATCCGGTGTCTGTATGGTAGAAAAACCGCCGATACCTTTAGACAATGGAGTATTTTTCCAATTTAAATAGAGCTTACCGTTATTAAAAACCAACGATAAGTTATCTTTCTCTAAGGCCCCTATGCCGTTTATGTCTCCTACCATCTGGGTATAATAAACAAATGCTTTTTCAATTGATCCGTCATGCAAAACTTTACCGTCTTTTAGAAAAATACCGCGGTTTGCCAACATACCCGCCAGATTGGTATCATGGGTCACAAAAATAATTGTCTTTGCTTCCTGTTTTAATTCAAATATCTTCTCAACGCATCTTTTTTGGAAGCTCTCATCTCCTACTACCAGGCAATCATCTATTAATAGTATATCGGGGTCTACGTGTATGGCTAAACTGAATGCTAATCTTACATACATACCGGCAGAATAGCATTTTAAAGGCGCATCGATAAACTTGCCTATGCCGGAAAATTCTATTATTCTTTCTATCTTAGGCTGAATTTGGTCTTTTGGAATACCGTAGAGTTGAGCTAATAAAAAGATGTTTGCCCTGCCTGTAACATTAGGGTCAAATCCCGCTCCTAAATCCAATAAACAAGCAACGCGGCCATTAACTATTATTTTTCCGCTATCGGGCCTAAGTATCCCGGATATGAGTTTAAGTATGGTGCTTTTCCCCGCACCGTTAGCTCCTAATAAGACGACGCAGTCTCCCTTTTTAATAACAAAACTGGCCTGATTTACCGCTAAAATTTCTTCATGCTCGACTCTTCCGTCAATCTGAAAATCTATACCGTAACTCTCAGAGACATTGTTAAAAGTTACGGCGTGCTCTGAATTCGCTATAGGCCTGGCATTTTTTTCTATCTGCCCCAATTCTTTCTGCATAATTTAACCTTGCCTTCTTACAAAAATGGCTGACGCCTGCCTGCAACTCACGAGGCGGATATTCTAAAGTGTCTTTTTAACCAAGTGTTCGTTATTAATAAAAACTCGATATCCCAATATAAAAGAAACCAAAGATAAACAGGAAGCCAGAAATAAGTCTCTGAAATCAAAAAAGACATGTTTATAAAAAATACTCCGGTATAAGTTTAGAAAAGGGATCATTATATTCAAGTTAGATAACCTCTGAACGTGTAGCGGGAATCTATCTAATACGTAAAAAACCGGGCTGGACCATAACCAAAAAATAAGTAATATATTTAAAAAATATGTTATGTCTTTACTGCGCACGTAAAGCGAAGAGAGCACGAAAGAAATTCCCAGCGTAAATATGAAATGTAAAATGAGGGGGATGGGCAAAAGGAAAATATATAATGCTACCTTAGGTGAAGATTTTATGAAAAAGGCTAAAGCCACCGTAAGTCCGATAATTAGATTTAAGAAATTAATAATCACGTAGGAGGCCGGGATAAATTCTAAGGGTACCCTGAACTGTCTCCATAAGCCCGCATTTTCAATAAGCGAGGTGGAAGATTCCTGTAGCGAAGAAGAAAAACAAATCCATGGCAGCATCCCGGAGATTACATATATGACGAAATTGTCGATTCTGACCTGCATGATATAAGTGAACACAAAAGATATCACCAGAGAGATTAAAAGCGGTGTAACTACTGCCCATAAAAAACCTATCAAGGTATTAGAGTATCTATTTCTTAAATTCTTTATAACTAAACTTTTAAGCAACGCTCTTTTTTCCAGAAATTCTTTTATTCTCCAGGATTTATTGTCCATAGACTTTATAGATGCATTGTTACTTCTTTTCCATTGATAATCGTATCTTCCATAGAGAAATAGCGCCAGGAGCCATAGCGGCCGCAGGGGATAATATTATAACTATGAAGATACTTTAAGATCATTTCCCTGGCCCATCCGTAGTTTTTATCGTATATGGGGTATCCGTATTTTATATCGTTTATATCCTGTGCGCATATCGTGTCTTTGGGAGTTAATATGCCTACCTTGATTAGATCCTCTTTTATACGTAAAAGTAAATTATTTTTATCTATGCGTTTATTTTTGGAATAGGAAACCTCAATATATAATGAACTTTTATCTTGAGGGGCAAGATAGTTAGAGAAATTATTAAAAAAACCGATTCTAAAGAAAGATAAATCTTTTTGGGGGAAATATATCCAGTGGCGCACGGAATAATCTTTTTTTTCTATCCCTAAATTCAGATTAAAGATAGAATTCCATCTTAGTTTTTTCAATGCTGACAAGATCTCTCCCGGGATCCCTTTAATTAAATAAGCCATCTCAGGCAAAGGGATTGTCGAAATCACAAAATCAAATTTCTCCCTGTTTCCGGAAGCCATTTTTATTTCTTTTTTATGGATGTCGATCTCAACAATAGAACAGTCGGTATGGATATTCTTAATTGAACTTCCCAAGGCTAAAGGAACGCAGGATATCCCCGAATTTTGAGGATACCAAAAGTGGGCGCTGTAACCAAATTGCCTTTTGCTTTCTTCTATGGTGCCGTCAACTAATTCGCTTAAAGATGGTACCGGGATAAAACCATCGAGCCATTCACAGGTTAATTCGTAAGGTGAAATAGTCCAGAATTTCTTATTATAAGGGACCATAAAATGCCTGGCTATCCCATTGCCAAAGGTATAATTTATCCAATTAGAAAAATTTAGATTCTTTTTCTCTTCAGGATGGCCATCTTCGGATGCAATAATAAATCCTAATAGGCACTCCTTAATAATTGATAGAGGCATCCCATAAAGGTTGGCCTGAAAAGGATAGCGGCTATATCTATTGCAGGAATAAATCCAGGCGCTCCTTTCGTGTTCAACTAGATTATTGCCTAAAACGTCCTTGATCAGATGAAATGCATAAGGCTGTTTAAAATGTAAAATGTGCCCATCGCAATCAAAGGTAAAACCACCTATCTTTTTGGAACGGCAAAGTCCTCCTACTTCTTTTTCCTTCTCAAAGACCTGGCAATCTAAGTTTCTTCTCTGCAGGTGCCAGGCTGCGCTTAATCCGGCAAGGCCCGCACCTAAAATAAGTATTCGCTTTTTAATCATAAACAATTACCCTGCTCACCTTATTAATTACGAACACGCTCACCAAGACCACAAAAAAAACGATAGCTGCGCCAAAGAGATTGGATACCTGGCTCACCAATATGCCACAGGAAGAAAAAAGTAAGGTTAAAATAAGCATAATCGATAAAGACTTTTTCTTGGAATACCCTAAAGCCATTAATTTCAGCACAAGATGATCGTTGCTTTTTTTAAAAGGCAAACTTTTTTTAATTATGCGCATCAGGATAAGAAATGCCGTATCAAACACCGGGAACCCTAAAACTAATAAGGGACTAAGGAGGGCGATCTTCCTCTGCATAGGAGCATAACTTATCACTAAGGCTGTTGCTGCCAAGACAAATCCCAAAAAATGACTTCCGGAATTACCCATGTAAATCCTGGCCGGAGGAAGATTATAGCTTAAAAAACTTAGAGCTGCACCGGTTAGAGCCAAAGCTAAAATTGCTGTAGCGAAATCGCTATTTATAATACAGATTATAAATAAAGCCAAACTCACAATCGCCGCAATGCCTGCCGCTAACCCATCCAAAATATCCAAGTGATTAAATGCGTTAGTAATGCCTAATACCCAGACGAAAGTAATAATTATATTCAACGCATTACCAATGTGTACGATTTGAGCTCTTATGCCAAATTGTATTAGCAAAGAGGTAGCGATAATTTGTACCAAAAATTTATTAGCGATAGATAGCTCCCGCAAATCATCAACTATACCAAAGATTAGCATTATCCCTGAACTAAAAATAATTCCCATTGTTTCATGTGATAAAAACCCACGAGAAGCAGAACCCAACAAATAAATGAGGCCGAAAGATAATCCTATGCTCATTCCTCCTATAAGGGGCATACCGCGATGAACTAATAATTTGAATTTTAAGGCAAATTTCTTTAATAAAAATATAAAAACTACACCTGCGAGGTAGCTACTTAATAAGATAATAAGAAAATAATTAGTTGGCATATAAGGAAGAATTCTGACTTACTACAGTCTCATATAGGGTTTTAGTACTATTGACCATGTTCTCAAGACTAAAATTAAAATCTAAACTCTCTATAGCGCGTTGCCCCATTTGTCTTCTTAACTCTTCATTCTTTAATAAAATAATCAATTGTTCTGACATTAATTCCATATTGCGGGGAGAAACAAGAAATCCTGTTTTGCCTTCAACGACTATTTCTTGAATGCCCCCAGTGTGGGTAGCAACTACCGGCTTAGAAGAAGCCATGGCTTCTAATACCGTTATAGGCAGGCCTTCCCATAAAGAAGTCAGCACAAATGCATCTATTGCCGATAATATCCTTGGGATATCCCTGCGCCATCCAGTCAAAAAAACCTGCCCTTCTAGATTAAGCTTGCAAATTAATTTTTCGATTTCTTCGCGCAAAATTCCATCGCCGACTAAAACGAATTTTACATTCGGAAGGGATTTTTTGACTAAAAAGGAGAGTTTTATAAAATCCATGGGAGACTTTTGTGGCTTAAAACAGGCAACCATAGCTACTACCAAGTCACGAGTGTTTATCCCTAATTCCTGCCTTATATTTTGTTTTCGTTCGCTAAATTCTTTATAGTCTATACCATAACGGATAAGTTCGTATCTATCCTCTTTACCAATGCGATTATTTAAGCCTTTCTGTTTATCGTAATGCGAAACAACGATTATTTTATGGGTGAATCTTGCGCTAAATCTTTCCAGCCAGATAAAAAATCCCCTTACTAACGCAGGCTGGTAATCGTTAAAACTCCAGCCATGGACAGTATGGATTATAATCCCGACCTTTGCCAGCCTCGCTGCCAGGCGACCTAAAATACCCGCTTTGGAGCTATGGGTATGTACAATCTCTATATTATTCTTTTTAATAACCCAATAAACTTCAATGAAAACCAAGAGGTCTTTTATAGGATTTATAGCACGCTCTAAACACCTTGATTTTATTATTGTTATCCCTTTTATTGACAGGGCCTCTGATAGCAATAATCCTTCTTGAGCGACAAATAAAAATATGTGGAATCTTTCTTTATTAAGATGGGCAATTAGGCTTAATAATTGCTTTTGGGCTCCCCCTAATTCTAATTTAGTAACTACGAAAAGAAGCTTAATTCTATGCATCTAAATAAGTTATATTATAATGCTGTCAAAAGTAGAATTCAAGCAAAATAAAGCGCGTAAGAAATCAAATGGATGGCTTTGTTTTATCGATGAATGTTCTCCGGCATGCTATACAAACTCCACTTTACCCCAACTGACAATAGCATTCTTTATTATTATAATAACCCCTGATACGCCTTTTATAGATTTAGCAAACCCTGCTGCCTTCTGTAAATCCTCCCTGGATTTTACCAGATTAGCGCAAGC
>JAPLLU010000026.1 GCA_026387385.1 Candidatus Omnitrophota bacterium | reverse complement strand
AGGCGTGATTTCAGGGAGACTTCCCTCATCGCTAATTTTTTTACAAAAGACTTCGGAAAACTGAGCGGGATACTTAAGGGCATAAAAGAAGAGCCGGAGAAATTTGCCAGCACCTTAGAGCCGTTTTCTTATAACGAGATTATATACTACGAGAAAAGAAATTCATCATTACACCTGGTTTCCCAGTGCGACTTGAGGGATAATTTTATGCCTATCCGTAAGGATATTTATAAAGTAGGGATGGCAAGTTTCATAATAGAGCTTTTAGATGCGCTCATGCCCGAGGAGGATAAGAACGAAGATATATTTAATCTTGCTTTAGCGACTTTAAGCGAATTGGGGATAAACAGCAATCCGGATAAAATTATGACTATTTATAAAATTAAAATATTGGCTCTTTCAGGATTTAAGCCGCACTTTGATTCCTGCGTTTCCTGCCAGGATAGGATCTTAGGCCAGGCAAAATTCAGCCTTATATTGGGAGGCCTGCTTTGCAGCAGTTGTAGCCATAAAGATATGAGGGCGCGCACAATCTTTAGGGGGACAGTCGCCACAATTTTACATATTGAAAAGAATGATTTTAAGAGTAATTTGAATTTAGGCTTAAATCCTCAGATTAAAAGGGAGCTGGATTTGGTTTTGAATTCATTTTTAAATTTTCATCTGGAGAAAGAGTTTAAATCACAGAAAGTATTAAATAAATTAAATAATTTCGTGCCCACAGCAAAAATTTCTTCCATAAATTCCAAGACTACAGTTTAAGGGAGGAGAAAATGAGGATAGTTATAGTCGGCCCTGGTGCGATAGGTTGTTTATACGCAGCTTTTTTATCTAAGTCCGGTCAAGAAATATGGCTTATGGATAAAAATAATGAACGTGCTGCAAAGATTAATCAGCAGGGTATAACCGTAGAGGGGTTATCCGGAAATTTGCAGGCAAGGGTTAAGACAAGTGCTGATGTAAAAGAAATAGGCAGCGCAGACCTTATTATTATTTGCGTAAAATCTTATGATACCAAGGAGACCATAAAACAAGCCAGGCCTCTCATAGGAGATAATACAAACATCCTCACCTTGCAGAACGGCATCGGTAATATTGAGATTATCCAGGAAGTAGCCGGGCCTGATAAAGTAATAGGCGGCGTTACCAATTTAGGAGCGACTTTGATAGATATCGGGCATGTAAGGCACGCAGGAAAGGGAGAGACTGTTATCGGGCGCATTGACGGAAAAATCCCCGTAGAAATGCGTTTTATCCGCGAAACTTTTAATAAGGTCGGTCTTGAGGCCAGGATCTCACGCGATATTAAAGGCCTCCTGTGGTCAAAGTTGATTATTAATGTCGGTATCAATGCGCTTACAGCCATAACGCGGCTTAATAACGGAAGGTTAGTAGAATTTGAGGGGATGCGTAAAATCCTGAGAGAAGCGGTTACAGAAGCCACCCGCGTTGCCAAAAGAAAACGCATCAAGTTAATTTATGACGATCCTTTAGCAAAAGTGGAGGCTGTCTGCGAAGCTACTGCAACTAATGTGTCTAGTATGTTGCAGGACGTCCTAAGAAAAAAACGCACTGAAATAGATTTTATTAATGGGGTGATTGTACGGCAGGGCCAGGAATTAGGTATCCTTGTGCCGGTGAATTCGATTCTCGTAGATTTAGTCAAGACTATCGAAGCCAGCTATAATCTGGCAGTAGAGAAGTAAATTTAGCGGGTGGCTTGGGTGTTTTTGAAGCCGCGTGATGCGGCTGAAAAAATACCCAAGACAGGACCCGCTAAATTTTTTAAACTTAAATCCACCTTTTTACCGTAAATTTTAAATTTTATGGTTTCGCTGGAGCGCACATTAGAAAATTTTCGGCAAGAGTGTGCAAGCCTGCCTGCCGGTAGGAACTAGTTAGGAGCTAGGAGCTTTGAGTTTGGAGTAAGAAACTCCCAACTCCCAACTCATAGCTCACAACTGAAAACAGGACCCACTACCAATAAATAAATATGAAAAACATAGGGATTGCACAGATATTCAGGGATATTGCGGACATACTGGAGATTAAGGGAGCAAATAGATTCAGGATACGCGCCTATCAGAGGGCGGCGCAGAATATTGAAAGCCTGACTGAAGATATCGCAGTTTTTATTGATAAAGATAGGCTTACTGATATTCCCGGGATCGGCAAGGACCTTTCAGAGAGGATAAGGGAATTTGTCTCAACCGGCAAGATTAGAATATACGAAGATTTAAAGAGAAGTATACCCGAAGGCTTACTGGATTTACTGAAGATTCCCTCAGTCGGGCCTAAGACGGCAAAGTTATTGTATGAAAAATTAAAGATAAAGAACATAGCAGATTTGAAAAACGCCATCTCGAAAAATAAGCTGGAGGGAATCTTCGGAATCAAGGAGAAGACCGTAGAGAATATCCTAAAAGGGATAGAGATACTCGAAAGAGGTAAGGAGCGCATGACTTTAGGCCAGGCAGTCTTGGTGGGAGAAGAGTTTATCAACACATTGAAAAAAACACCTGCAGTAAAAAAGATATCCACTGCCGGTAGCCTGCGCCGCCAAAAGGAAACTGTAAGAGATATTGATCTGCTGGTGATTTCAGATAAACCGCAGAAAGTTATGAGCTCATTTATAAAGATACCTTCTGTAAAAGATATTCTGGCAGAAGGGAGGACAAAATCTTCTGTGCGCACAAAAGATGATGTGCAGGTTGACTGTCGAGTAGTTTTAGATAAATCCTTTGGGGCAGCTTTACTATATTTTACCGGATCAAAGAATTTTAATATCAAGCTTCGTCAGATAGCAATTAAAAAGGGCTTGAAATTAAATGAATATGGTTTATTCAGGAATAATAAATTTGTCTGCGGTAAGACCGAAGAAGATATGTTTAAAACTTTAAGGTTACCTTATATTGAACCGGAACTAAGGGAGGATACCGGTGAAATAGAGTTGGCGCAAAAAGATAAACTGCCGAAGTTAATAGGAATTAAAGATTTAAATGGTGATTTACACGCGCATTCTGATTGGTCAGATGGCGGCAATACAATTGAAGAGATGGCCGATGCCGCTAGAAAATTAGGATACTCATATATTGCTATTACTGATCATTCCCAGAGCCTTAAAGTAGCAAATGGGTTAAGTTTGGCAGATTTAAAGAAGAAGAAACAGGAAATAGAAAAGATTAATAAAAAATTAAAGACCTTTAGGGTTTTGTACGGAACTGAGGTAGACATAGACTCTAAAGGGCAAATTGATTATAAAGACGAGATATTAAAAGAATTTGATATTGTGGTTGCGGCAATTCATACCGGATTTAAGCAGTCAAGGGAGCAGCTTACCGGGAGAATAATTAAAGCATGCACAAATAAGTACGTGCATATTATTGCGCACCCTACAGGAAGGCTCTGGGGAATAAGGGATGCTTACGATATTGATTTAGAAGAAATTTTAAAAGTCGCCAAAGATACAAACACCCATTTAGAGATAAATGCATTCCCTAACAGGTTAGACTTAAATGATTTGAATTGCCATCGGGCAAAAGAGATAGGTGTTAAGTTAGCAATAGATACTGATGCGCATACTACTGAACAATTACGAGAAATCAAGTTAGGTATTGCAGTGGCGCGCAGAGGCTGGCTGGCTAAAGAAGATGTTATTAATACGCTCTCGCTAGAAGAACTATTGCAAGCGATTAAGAAATAAATATTGGAGCTAAAAGTGCAAAGTGTAAAGCGAAAAACTGAAACTAAAAACTCCTGCCTGCCGGACAGGCAGGTAAAACTTTTAACTTTAAGCTTTAACTTTTCGCTTTTCGCTTTAAGCTTTACGCTTCTTTGCGGCTGTCAGAATAGGTCGCTCTACAAGAACACCCAGGTAATGATGGGGACTTTTGTCGAAGTAACCTCTGGGGATAAGGAGGCAGCAGGTATAGTTTTTAGTGAGATAAAGAGAATAGAAGCGTTACTGAGTAAATATAATTCCGATAGCGAGATAACAGAATTAAATAGAACAGGCAAATTAGCTGCTAGCCCCGATACCTTTTATATCATAAATAAATCCAAGGAGTTTTGGCTGCTTAGCGATGGCGCATTTGATATTACTGTCGGCCCGCTTATCGACTTGTGGGGATTTACGCATAAAGAGTATTATTTGCCTACCGAAGAAGAAATTAATAATGCCCTTAAACTGGTGGGGATGAATAAAATTATTTTAAATCAACTAAATAATGTGGTAGAATTTACTCTTCCTGGAATGGAAGTTGATTTAGGTGCAATTGCCAAAGGTTATTCGTTAGATTGCGCAGTAAAGAAATTACAGGAATCCGGTATCAAAAGCTGCCTCATAAATGCCGGAGGCCAGGTTTATTGCCTGGGAGACAAGCCCCGCTCTCCCTTAGACCTTATTTCATATTTTAAGGAAGGGCGGGGCAAGTTCGGCTCACCCTGGAAAGTAGCGGTTAAGAATCCAAGAGGCGAGAAAACTATAGATTATTTAGAATTAAAAGACTGTTCTGTGGCAACATCAGGAGACTACGAGCAATATTTTATAAAAGAAAATAAAAGGTATTCTCACATTCTAAATCCTAAGTCCGGATATCCAGCTGATTCAGGAATTGCATCCGTGACAGTTATTGCTCCTACCGGATTAATCGCAGATGCGCTATCTACTTCTATATTTGTTTTGGGTAAAGAAAAAGGGATGGAGTTGGCAAAGAAGTTCAAAGATGTTACCGTAAAAATAATAGAGAGTAAATAGACGGGCTCCAAGCTGCAAGCCAGATGCGTCCTGCAGCCTGAATCCTGTAGCTCAATATTTAGAGCGAGTATGTTTAAAATAATCAATAAGGAAGAACTAGCGCAGGACATAACCAAGATTATTGTGGAAGCTCCACAGATAGCCCAAAAAGCCAAGGCAGGTTGATTTTGATGAATTGCAGCAAAGGTTAAAATTGTTTAAGAATGAAGAAAAGGGATATAAGGGGTTATAGTGGTTAATCAAATTAAGTCCGATATTGCAATGCAGGCAGCAAAAAATATGTTTATTTATTTCTCTAAATTAATAGATAAGCCAGTCTTTGACAAGAACGCAGAAGCGATAGGTAGGTTATACGATATTATTGTGAAGCCTTCTGCGGTCTATCCGCAATCATCGGGTTTAATTATACGTAAGGGGTTCCCCAAACGCAGATACGCGGTGGTGGATTGGTTGAGTATCCAAGAGATGGACAAAAAAGAGATCAGGCTTAATATTGATAAATCAAAGATCGCATTTAAGGAAAAACACGATAATAAAGAAGAGTTCACCTTAAGGCGTGATATCCTTGATCAGCAGGTGGTAGATACTTACAATCATAAGGTTGTTCGGGTGAATGATATCCATCTCCTTTTTGTGGATCATTCTTTGATGGTGGCTCATGTAGATATCAGCACCAGAGGCCTAATTAGGCGCTTGGGATTTGAGGTGCCTGTAGATTTCCTGGTTAAATTGTTTAACAAAAAAGCTAAATACCTGACTTTGGAATACCTTATCACATGGAAACATATTCAGCCGCTTTCTATTAATCCTGTGAGCATGGCCATAAAGGTGGATGTGGCACAAAAGGACTTTCGCAACATCCCGGCTGCTGATTTAGGAGAAATATTTTTGGACTTAAATATGAAAGACCAGATTGTGCTCTTTAAGTCATTGGACATATCTACCAAGGCGCGTATTTTTATTAACATTGATTTTAAAACCCAGAAGTCCTTAATCGAAGATTTAAACACCAGTGAGATTGTAGATATTCTTAATAACATTCCTTCAGATGAAGCCACAGACTTTTTAGAGAAGCTTCCGCGTGATGCTACGCATGATATCTTAAGTCTTATGGAGAGTAAGCAATCCAAGAAACTCTCGCAACTCTTAGGTTATTCCAGCGATTCTGCCGGAGGACTGATGACCATGGAATACATGGCTTTTCCTAAAGACACCATTGTTGAATCAGTTTTAAATCAAATAAAAGAGCGCGTCTTTAAGGTTGAGCCGGCACAATTTATTTATATTGTAGATGAAAATAACCGCCTGATAGGCTCAACTAATTTCAGGCGCCTCATCTTAGCTGAATCTCAAGCGCCTATTCAAAATGCCTCTTTTCCTAAAACCTATTCTGTACACTTAAATAGCAGCGTAAAAGAAGTAGCTTATCTTATGGATAAATATAAATATTACGCTATCCCCGTAGTAGATGACAATAATGTATTACAAGGAATTATTACAGTGGACGATATTCTAAGTCAGGTGATCTCCATTGCCTGGAGAAGACTGAAACGCATTAAGGTTCAACCGAAGAATCTATGAAAAAAAGATTAAGAAGATTTTGGCTCGGGTTTTTAATTTTTGTATCTTTAGTAGGACCCGGAATTATCACGGGAAGCGTTGATAATGACGCAGGAGGTATTACTACTTATTCTGTAGCAGGAGCCTTATATGGATACAAGCTCCTCTGGACGTTGATACCGGCATTTATCATTTTGGTTGTGGTTCAAGAAATGAATGCCAGAATGGGTATTGTTACTGGCATGGGACTAGCTGATTTGATAAGAGAAAATTTCGGCTTAAAAATCACTTTTCTCATATTTTTAGGTTTAGTAATTGCTGATATAGGAAATACCGCAACCGAATTTGCCGGAGTTGCAGGTAGCATGATGGTGTTCGGCATAAGCAAATATATATGCGTTCCCATAGCTGCAGTATTAGTATGGATTCTAGTGGTAAAAGGAAATTATAAAATAGCAGAAAGGGTATTTATGCTTTTTAGTTTTTGCCTTCTTTCTTATATCATTTCAGCAATATTGGCAAAGCCTGACTGGAAGATGGTAACGACAGGCCTTTTAACTCCGCAAATGCATTTTAATAAAGATTATTTAACCATAATTCTTGGCATTATAGGAACTACGGTAGCGCCATGGATGCAATTTTATATGCAATCTTCTGTTATAGAGAAAGGACTGAAAATAAAACAATATAAATTTACATTTTGGGATGTTATCGTAGGATGTACCGCTACCGTAGTTGTAGCGTTCTTTATAATTATAGCCTGCGCCGCAACATTACACAAAAACGGGATAGTAATAAACGAAGCAAAAGATGCAGCGGTATCCCTTAAGCCATTTGCGGGGGTTTTTGCATCGCAAGTTTTTGCTTTTGGTCTTTTTGTGGCTTCAATTTTTTCCGCTACAATATTACCGTTGGCAACCGCATTTTATGTATGCGAGGCATTCGGTTTTGAGGCAGGCATAAATAAAAGACTTAACGAGGCTCCACAGTTTTACGCTCTCTTTACTTCAATTATAGCTATCGGCGTATTTATAATCTTACTTCCTCATGCTCCACTCATTGCAATCACAATTTGGACTCAGATAATTAATGCTGTATTGTTGCCAGTAGTAATAATTTCTATGTTAATTATGGTGAATAATCGCGATATAATGGGAGGATATATAAATAATAAATTTCAGAACGCTGTAGGGTGGTCAACGGCATTTATCCTTATATCTCTATCAATACTACTGGTTATTTCTCCATTAATATCCCGTTTAATTAAATAAATATGCGTCAGAAGATTTCTCAGCAACCAATAAAAGAAAGAGTAAAAAACTTTTTTGAAGTTGCTTTGGGTTTTTCAAAAGAAGACGCAGAAAAAGAAGCAGCACGATGTATCCAATGTAAAAATCCGTCTTGCGTAAAAGGGTGTCCGGTAGAAATTGACATTCCCGCCTTTATAAAATTGATAAAAGAAGGCAAGCGCAAGGAGGCATTGGAAAAAATCAAAGAGAAAAATAATCTCCCCGGCGGTTTTAGCCGGGCCGATAACTACAAGTATCGTTGATGTGGTCGGCCTGATTATTTATTTTAAAGTCGCACAGTTCTTTATTCCTGTTTTGTGGTTCTGATGCGTATTGAACTTATGAAAGTTAATCTCACGCAGACTAAAAGATTAATCCGTAAATACCACGGAAAAAAAGGAATATTAATTCCGTTACTGCAAGATATCCAGTCAGCTTACGGATATATTCCCACAGCTGCAATAGAAATAATTGCCCAGGAATTATCCATATTTCCGGTAGATATTTACGGAATACTTACTTTTTACGCGCAATTCTATCTAACTCCTAGAGGCAAGCATACTATTAAAGTCTGTCAGGGTACTGCCTGCCATGTGATGGGAGGAAAGGATATTTTAGATTATCTCTCGGGTAAATTAGGAATCAATCAGGGAGAAACTTCGCAGGACAGGATGTTCTCCTTGGAAAGAGTCGCCTGCCTGGGTTGTTGCGGTATGGCTCCGGTAGTAGTAATAGATAATGCTTTTTACGGCAGGGCTACTGTTGAGAAGGTGAAGAAGCTGCTTTTAGGCTATCGCTTAAAGAAAAATAAATGAAAACAAAAATTATTATCTGCATGGGAACCAGCGGAATCTCCGCTGGCGCGATAGAAGTGGTAAAAAACTTTAAAAAAGAGCTAAGTCGATATAAATTAAACGCTCAATGCCAGATTATCCGCTCCGGTGACCGAGGCTTATTTCGGGATGTCCTGGTAGACATCGTCACTGAACAATTAGGCAGAGTTACCTATGAATATATAAAACCTAAAGACGTAGCCTTAATTGTTAGGCAACATATTATTGAGGGTAGGCTGGTACAAGAGCTGCGCGCCAAAGACGACTACGCGCAGTTTTTTGAAGAACAAATGCGCATTGTACTTTCTCATTGCGGAGAAATCGACCCCGAGGATATTGATGCATATATCGCCAATGAAGGTTACAGCGCAATAAAGAAAGTTTTGCGCATGTCTGCTGATGAGGTAATCGGAGAAATAAAAAAATCTGGTTTAAGGGGAAGGGGCGGTGCCGGGTTTCCTACGGGTTTAAAATGGGAATTTACCAAGCAGGCAAAAAACGATTTAAAGTATATAGTCTGTAATGCCGATGAGGGTGATCCGGGGGCATTTATGGACCGTAGCATATTGGAAGGTGACCCGCATGCGGTAATTGAAGGAATGCTAATCGCCGGGTTTGCAGTTGGGGCACAAGCAGGTTATGTCTATTGCCGCGCAGAATACCCTTTAGCGCTGGCAAGGCTGAAGAAGGCAATCTTGGCTGCCGATAGAAAAGGTTTTTTAGGTAAACGCATTCTAAAAACTAAATTTTCATTCGATATCCAGATCAAAGAAGGTGCCGGAGCATTTGTTTGCGGAGAAGAAACAGCTTTACTGGCTTCGATTGAAGGCCGAAGGGGCATGCCGGTTACACGTCCACCTTTCCCGGCCGAACAGGGTCTGTGGGGCAGGCCCACCCTGATTAATAATGTAGAGACACTGGCTAACGTCAGATATATTATTACCAAAGGAGGAGATTGGTTTTCATCTATTGGATTTCAGAAGAGCAAGGGGACAAAAGTCTTTGCCCTGGCAGGAAAAATAAAGAATACCGGTTTAGTTGAAGTTCCTATGGGCACGACTATCCGAAAACTTATTTTTGGCCCGGGCGGTGGAATGTTAAATAAAAATATCGGCTTCAAAGCCGTGCAGATCGGTGGTCCCTCCGGAGGGTGTCTTCCTGAAAAACTTTTAGATACACCTATCGATTATGAATCTATAACTTCTACCGGAGCAATCATGGGTTCCGGAGGCATGGTGGTAATGGATAAACACACCTGTATGGTGGATATGGCAAGATATTTTTTAGAATTTACCGTGGCTGAATCCTGCGGAAAATGCGTTTCCTGTAGGGTAGGTTTAAAAAGGATGTTAGAGGTCTTGGAAGATATTACTGCCGGAAAAGGTAAGCCACAGGACCTGGAGTTTTTAAAAGAGATGAGCGCTACTATAAAAGATACGGCACTCTGCGGCTTAGGTAATACCGCCCCTAATCCCGTAGTGACTACATTGCAGTATTTTGAAGATGAATACGAAGCGCATATAAAAAATAAGATCTGTCCTTCAGGGGTCTGCGCCGGACTTTTAAAATTTGAGGTTTTAATCGAGAAATGTGTTAAGTGCGGGCTATGTTTTGGGGTTTGCCCGGCAGGCGCGATTATCTGGGAAAAACAGGAATATGCGAAAATCAATCTGGACAAATGCATTAAGTGCAAGGCCTGTATTAATGTCTGTCCGTTTCTGGCGATCATATGATCAAGTTGAATATCGACGGAAAAATTATAGAAACAGAATCGACAAAAATCGTACTGGAGGCAGCGCTTGAGTCGGGTATCTATATACCTAATCTTTGCTACCATCCTGACTTGACTTCTGTAGGCGCCTGCCGTTTATGTATTGTGGAGATAGAAGGCATGAAAGGGATTCCTACCTCCTGCACGACTTTAGTAAAAGACGGAATGGTGGTACGCACTGATAGCGAAAAACTCAAGGAACTGAGAAAAAATATTCTCTGGCTAATTCTAAGCGAACATCCGCAGCAGATCAAGACTTCCAGTCAACTACAGAAGGTTGCTGACTGGATAGGAATTAAACAGATGGTTTCCGGGTATACCCCCCATAGCAAAAATATTGCCCTAATCTGCGATGATCCCTTATTTAACCGGGATCTTGACCGTTGTATCTTATGCGGCCGCTGTGTGAGAATCTGTCAGGAAGTAAGAAAGGCAGGCGTACTGGGGTTTATCAATCGTGGAATAAAAACTACTGTTGGCACCAGCCTGGATTTACCCTTAAAAGACGCTGGTTGTGTATTTTGTACTGCCTGCGTTGAAGTTTGTCCCTCTCTAGCGCTGGTGGATAAAGAAGAATTTGATGAAAAAGAACGTCAGAAAGTGCTGCTTCCATGCACCAATACCTGTCCGGCAGGAATAGATGCTGCCCGTTATGTAAGATTAATTGCGGAAGAAAAATACCAGGATGCATTAGAAGTAATCAGAGAAAAAGTTCCTTTTCCAAAAATATTAGGATACGTCTGTGATCACCCATGCGAAGAAGCTTGCCGTAGAGGCCAGGTTAATGAGCCGATTGCCATCAGGGCTTTAAAAAGATTTGTCGCTGAAAAAGATACTCGCCGCTGGCGTGCTAAAATAAAAATTTCTCCGGCAAGCGGAAAGCGCATTGCTATAGTTGGTTCTGGGCCTGCCGGGTTAACCTGCGCCTGGTATTTAAAAAAGCTTGGGCATACAGTCGTAGTTTTTGAAGCTTTAAGTGAAGCCGGCGGGATGATGCGTGCAGGTATACCTAGATACAGGCTACCGCGTAAAATTTTAGACCAAGAAATTAAAGAAATAAAAAATATTGGGGTAGAAATAAAAACCAGCCACAAAATAGGATCAACGCAGGACCTCTTTAGCCAGGGCTTTGCAGCAATATTTTTGGCCTTAGGTTGTGGCGAAGGAATAAGGATGGGGGTTCCCGGAGAAGACGATCCTCGGGTATTGGACGGGATAGCTGTGCTTAGGGCAATAAATTCTAGCAAAAAGGCGGATATCTGCGGCGAAGTTGCAGTAGTAGGCGGAGGAAACGTAGCGATTGATGTTGCCCGCACCGCACTTAGGATGGGCGCAAAAAAGGTAAGCATACTTTATCGCAGGACGCGCCAGGAAATGCCTGCTTGCTCAGAAGAAGTAGAGGAGGCATTAAAAGAAGGTGTGAAAATCAGTTTTTTGGTAGCTCCTCAAAAAATTATCTCAGGAGGCAAAAAATTAAAAATAGAATGTATCCGGATGGAATTAGGTGAGCCTGATGCCAGTGGCAGAAGGAGGCCTGTTCCAGTACAGGGAAGTGAATTTATAGTAAAGTCCGATAGGCTAATCCTGGCTATTGGACAGAAAGCAACAGTCCCGCAGGGAATGAATAATTTGCTGAATAGAAAAGGATGGATAGAAGCGGATCCAGAGACTCTTGTCTGTTCCGTAAAAGGGGTTTTTGCCGGAGGTGACTTGGTCAGCGGCCCTGCTTCGGTAATCGAGGCGATTGCTGCCGGCAAAATTGCCGCGAGCGCAATAGATAAATATATAGGAGGCTTAGGAGTAATAGAGGAGAAATTGACCAGTGCGGAAATTGAAACTGCCTGTTTAGGCAGAAAGGCGGAATTTGCACACCGAAAAAGAACGCAGTTACCTATGCTGGCGAAGAAAAAAAGATTAAAAGGTTTTGAGGAAGTAGAATTTTCTCTTACGAAAAACAAAGCAGTGGAAGAAGCCAAGCGTTGCCTTAGGTGCGAGTTAAGGTTGAAGATTTCTAAAGCCCCACTACCTCCGTCAACCTAATAATAGGGCCTAAAGACGCCTTCCAATCTAAAGCGGAAACTGTACCCCTTAGGCAGAAAAAGGGCGCAGTTTCTCGAACAGCTTGGGAAACATCTCTGAAAGGGGAAAATGGATAAGAAGATCACAGTTCAAGATATTTTAGGTATGAAAGGCAAGCGCAAGATTACGATGTTGACTGCCTACGACTTTCCCTTGGCTTCTTTGATTGACAAGGCAGGGATTGATATGATTTTAGTAGGGGATTCTGTGGCAAATGTTGTCTTAGGCCTTGATTCTACGACTAAGGTTGGGATGACAGAGATGATTCATCATGCTAAGGCAGTAACTCGTGCAGTAAAACATGCATTAGTAGTGGGCGATATGCCTTACGAGTCTTACCAACTGAATCCCAAAGAATCAGTTAAGAATGCCAAACGCTTTATTGAAGAAGCGAGTTGCGATGCCGTAAAATTAGAGTGGTTCCAACAGTGTTTAGAGGTAACGCAAGAGATTGTAAAAGCTAAAATTCCGGCGATGGGCCACATCGGTTTAACTCCGCAGACTGCGGATAAAATAGGCGGCTTTAAGGTACAAGGTAAAGATGCAGAGGCCGCTCAAAAATTAATAGAACAGGCTATCGCCCTGGAGAAATTAGGCTGCTTTTCATTAGTCCTTGAATGCGTCCCCGATAAGATCGCACAGATAATCACTAAGAAATTAAAAATACCTACTATCGGTATCGGGGCAGGATTATATTGTGACGGCCAAGTCCTGGTTACGCATGATTTATTAGGCCTGTTCGAAAGGTTTAAACCGAAGTTTGTAAAACAATATGTCAATCTATCAGCCCTGATACAAAAGGCAATAGAAGAATATAAGAAAGAGGTTATTGAAGAGAAATTCCCTTCCCGGGAACACACTTTTACAATCAAGGAAGAAGAGCTGAGGAAATTAGAGTAGAGATGCGCCAAAAACTTAAACAAAAAGGCATTAAGTATATCTCAATTGCAGTTACTTTGTTTCTAGCTGTTTTGTTTGTAGCCAAATTTGGCGGGCCTTCTCTCTTAAGGTTCTATGTGGAAACAGGTATCGGCACATGTGAAAAAATACCTATATTATGCATGGCACCTAAAGAAGAGGTAATTGCCCCAGAAATAAATAAAGAGTACGTTAGTGAACTATTGCCGCAGGATTTTACCGGGATGCACCTGCACGTACCAAGAGGTTTTAGCTTAATTAAGGAAGCGGTCAAGAAGATTTATTATAAGAAAAATAAAAGGCTGGATAAAGGTGCTGTTATGTACCTGCTTTTCGAAGAGCCTAATTTTTTTACAACTCTATTCCCTCAGGCTAATAAGCAAGGCATAAATGACGATTATGAATTTATGAGGCGGACAATGTATGCAAAATTAAAAGATATAAAGAACCTGGCCGATGTTTTCTTTGTAGTTATGAAATGTATTTTTACGCCCGATTTAGGAGACCAGAAGAATGTAAGGATGCTGCACTTACAGATGCCGGACAGGAAAGGCTTCATTAATTATAATCTCGCGAAAACGGGTAACTATTTTGATTGTAATATTGTCAATAGCAATGGGAATTTCTTTAAGGTTTACATAAAAGATAAAGGCGCCACATTGGATTTAAATAAGGTCTTTGCTATCATCTCTACTGTGGATTCCATTGATGGCAAATAGAATTGGGTTGATCCCGTGACGACGATTACGTCGTCTCCACAGGACTGCGTAAAATTGCGTATCAAGTGATTGTCCGGAGGGCAATTTTACTTGATAGCAAAT
>JAPLLU010000108.1 GCA_026387385.1 Candidatus Omnitrophota bacterium | reverse complement strand
CAACTATATTCGGAATTTAAGGAATTCTTTCCCGAGAATGCAGTTGAGTATTTTGTCAGCTATTACGATTATTACCAGCCGGAAGCATATATTCCTTCAACGGACACATATATAGAAAAAGACGCCTCCATAAACGATAGGTTAGACCGCCTGAGACTTTCGGCAACCAGTGCGCTTATGTCGCGTAATGATGTTTTAATCGTTGCCTCTGTCTCCTGTATATATAATTTGGGTAGCCCAGATGATTATAGGGGCTCACTCGTCTTTATAGAAAAAGGGCAAGTCATCAGCCGTGATAACCTCATCTTACGTTTTATACAGGTCCAATATGAAAGAAACGACTATGAGTTTATCCGCGGCAGGTTACGTGTAAGAGGAGATTGTTTAGAGGTTTTTCCTTCTTATGAAGAAAAGGCACTGCGTATAGAATTCTTTCAGGACAAAATAGATAAGATCTCTGAAATAGACCCGGTATCCGGTGAGAAATTAAATTCATTGGTAAGGATAGCGGTTTATCCTGCCAAGCATTTTATAGCCTCTGAGGATAAGATTGCTCTCGCGCTTAAGTCAATCGAATCGGAATTAGAAGGCCAGCTCAATTTTTTAAAGAGCAGGAATAAATTATTGGAAGCCCAGAGGCTGGATAGCCGCACTCATTACGACATGGAGATGCTTAAGGAAACAGGTTATTGCCATGGGGTTGAGAATTATTCCCGGCATCTTTCAGGCAGGCCTAAAGGCTCTCGGCCGTATTGTTTACTTGATTATTTTCCGGAAAGATTTTTGACGATAATCGATGAATCGCACGTCACAATTCCGCAGATACGCGGGATGTACGAGGGTGACCGCGTAAGGAAAACGGTCCTTGTAGAATACGGTTTTAGGCTCCCTTCCTGTTTAGATAACCGGCCTTTGAAATTTGAGGAATTTGAGGAATCCCAGAAACAATTAGTTTTTGTGTCCGCAACACCCAGTGACTACGAAATAAAAAATAGCCACGGAAAAGTAATTGAGCAGATTATCAGGCCAACCGGATTAGTTGATCCCGGGATTATAGTCAAGCCGAGCAAAGGGCAGGTTGAGGATTTGATAAAAGAGATTAGAAAGCGCTCTAAAGTAAATGAGCGTATTTTAGTAACTACTTTAACCAAAAGGATGTCTGAAGACTTAAGTCTTTATTTACAAGAAAAGGGTTTAAGGGTAAAATATCTGCATTCTGAGATCCAGACTATTGAACGCTCAAGGATATTAAGAGATTTACGCAGGCGAGAGTTCGATTGTTTAGTAGGGATAAATTTACTAAGAGAGGGCCTGGATTTACCTGAGGTGTCCCTGGTTGCTATACTAGATGCGGATAAAGAAGGGTTTTTGCGCTCAGCAACTTCTTTAATTCAGGTTGCAGGCAGGGCCTCACGTCACATTAATGGCAGCGTAATTATGTATGCAGATACCATAACTAAATCGATGAAGAAGGCAATTGCTGAGAGTAGCCGCAGAAGAAAATTACAATTAGAATACAATAAGGAAAATAACATTACTCCCCGTTCCATTCAAAAGACAATTAAAGACGGGATTGAGGATTTAGAGGAGATAGAGCAATTCGCCATAAATTTGACCGGTTTAGAAAAAGACGAATACGAATTGAAAAAATATATATCCGAATTAGAATACGAGATGGAATTGGCTGCCAGGAACCTGCAGTTTGAGAAAGCAGCAGCTGTTAGAGATCAAATTAAGGAGTTTAACTTAAAGCTAAAAGCGTAAAGCGAAAAACTCCTGCCTCACCGGCAGGCAGGAAAACTCAAAACTAAAAACTTTTAGTTTTGAACTTTAACTTTACGCTTTACACTTTACGCTCTACGCTATGTTATTAACTGTCGATATCGGCAACACCAACATTAATTTCGGGATATTTAAGGGCTTAAGATTGGTAAAGAAGTTTTTTATCCCTACAAAGGATTACTCTATTCGCAGGATAAAAAGCGAATTAAGGAAGTATTCGATAAAGGAAAGTATAATAGCAAGTGTTGTTCCGAAGGCCTGTAATATATTAGAGAAAGACTTAAAATCATTATTTACAAGGCGTCCTTGCGTTTTAGGAAAAAATACCAAAGTCCCTATAATTAACTTTTATCGAAACCCTAGTAAAGTGGGCCAGGACCGCCTGGTTAATGCTTATGCCGGAGTTATGCTGTATGGCGCGCCGCTGATTCTCATTGACTTCGGTACAGCTATAACAATTGACGTTGTTTCTAAGAAAAAGGAATATCTGGGAGGTTTAATCATCCCTGGCCTGGGAATTTCCTTGACTGCTTTAGCTAAACACACGGCATTGTTGCCCAGGATAAAACTCAGCGACCCTAAAGAGCTTATAGGCAGCGATACCAAAAATAGCATCTTAAGCGGAATAGTCTATGGGTTTAGCGCACTTGCAGATAATTTGGCCGAAAGGATAAAAGATAAAATAGGAATGGGAGCGAAGATAGTCGCTACAGGCGGAGATATCGGTTTAATCGCAAAATACTCAAAGTGCATTGATAAAGTAGATAGAGATTTAACGCTTAAAGGGCTGAATATAATTTTTAGAGCTGCTAAGGGCGAGGGTTAATCATAATATGTTAGAACAGGCACCAAAAGATTTTTTAACGGGTTTTTTCTTAAGGGATTCACTCGGAGGTTTCTTAGAAAACCTCATAATAGAATCCAATCTTAAGAAAAAGATTTTTTCGATAGCGCTTATCGATTTAGACCGTTTCAAGAAATTCAACGACAGATTTGGGCATCCTTTTGGAGATGAGGTTTTAAAATACGCAACCAGCACACTGCGCCTCACCTTCCATAATGAGCAATGCTATTTCTTCCGTTTCGGGGGAGATGAGTTTATTGCGGTATTCCCCGAAAAAGAACCGCAGGAAATATTGCGTTTATTTAAGAGATGTAATTATAATATGCTCCATCGTCATTTCTTATACGCAAACAAATTATACAAAGTTACAATCAGCTGCGGCATCGCCTCATTCCCTTCCGACGGGTTCAGCCAAGAAAAATTACTAGAGAGGATTGATGAGGCCATGTATTTCTCTAAGCGCCATGGGCGTAATCTTACCACTTTAGCAGGCAGGATCGGGTACCTAAAAGCATGGAGGTTATTTCTTTTGTTTAGCTGTATCTTTATTATCTTTTTTGCCATTTTAATATTATATCCGTCTGTGTCCAGGAAAATTCTTGAGCCTACCGTGGGCCATATAACAGGTTTTAAGGTTATCACGAGGCAAGTTAAGCCAAAGAATCTGGACATGTTGATATTGAAGAACGGCTTTGTGTTTGAAGGCAGGATTATAGGAGAAACAAGCGATAAGGTAATATTGAATTTATATTTTGAAAAAGGAGAGGGTTCAGTGGTCTTTAGCAGGTCAGAAATAGAGAAGATAAGATATGGTTCATTAACCTCGCCCGAATGATAATGAGCAATGCCTATTTAACTATTTTACGGAGCTTCAATAAGATTGCTGAAAGAAAAAAAAATCTTGACAAGAGTTTTTTTTTGTTTATAATTAGCACTCTAAAGAAATGAGTGCTAACAGCTAGGTTTCGTTTACTCTTAGCCCTTAAAGCGAATAAGCCAGTCGAAGGGCTAAATCATTAAAGACAGATAAAAGGGAGGTGGATACATGAATATTCATCCATTGGGAGACCGCGTAGTCGTAAAACAATTGGAAGCAGAATCAAAGACAAAAGGCGGTATAGTGTTGCCTGATACCGCAAAAGAGAAGCCACAGGAAGGTAAGGTTGTAGCTGTAGGTAAAGGTAAGGCTTTAGAAAACGGGACTATTCAGCCTTTAGAAGTAAAAGTTGGCGATAAGATATTATACGGAAAGTATTCCGGAAATGAAATTACTACCAAGGAAGGCGAGGAATTATTGATTATGAAAGAAGAGGATATTCTAGCAATCATTAAATAAGTGAGGACATAAGTTATGGAGTCATATATTAAAGATAATGCAAACGACATAACTTATAAGTCCGAACTTACCCCGCCTTTGGCGGGGTTTAATTCGCGCTTATAACTTACGCACACTTCGTGTTCGTAAGTTATGTGCTCATTAAAGGAGGTTAGTAGAATGGCAAAGCAACTATTATTTCAGGACGAGGCGCGCAGAAAAATTTTAAGCGGCGTTGAGCAGTTGTCGAGGGCAGTTAAGGTAACTTTGGGGCCCAAGGGCCGCAATGTCATCTTAGATAAAAAATTTGGCTCACCGACTATAACTAAAGACGGCGTTACAGTAGCCAAGGAGATTGACCTGGAAGACCCGTTTGAAAATATGGGCGCCCAAATGGTTAAAGAAGTAGCTGAAAAAACCTCTGATATCGCCGGAGATGGTACGACTACAGCCACAATTTTAGCCGAGGCTATTTATCGCGAAGGGTTAAAGAATGTTACCGCCGGAGCAAACCCTATGCAATTAAAGCGGGGAATTGAGAAAGCGGTAGATAAAGTAGTGGATGAATTGAAAAAACTCTCTACTCCTATTAAGGACAAAAAAGAAGTAGCTCAGGTAGCTTCAATTGCAGCTAATTGCGATACAGCGATTGGCGACCTGATTGCCGAGGCAATGGATAAGGTAGGTAAAGACGGTGTTATTACTGTTGAAGAAGCCAAGTCTACTGCCACAACCTTAGAAGTTGTAGAAGGTATGCAGTTTGACCAGGGATATCTATCCCCTTATTTTGTTACAGATGCAGAAAGAATGGAATGCCTTTTGGAGGAGCCTTATATTCTAATTCATGAGAAGAAAATATCTTCACTTAAAGACCTGTTACCTCTATTAGAAAAAATTGCACGCACGGGAAAACCGCTTTTGATTATCGCTGAAGAAGTAGAAGGTGAGGCATTGGCTACATTGGTAGTTAATAAGATCCGCGGTACACTCGCAGCCTGTGCAGTTAAGGCCCCTGGTTATGGAGATAGGCGTAAGGCTATGCTGGAAGATATCGCTGTCTTGACCTCGGGTAAGGCACTGACCGAAGATTTAGGTATAAAATTAGAGAATGTTGATATTGAGGATCTGGGTAAAGCAAAGAGAATAAAGGTGGATAAGGAAAATACTACCATAGTGGAAGGCGCAGGAAAGACTCAAGCCATTAACGGCAGGATCGCCCAGCTTAAGAAACAGATTGAAGATAACGATTCTGATTATGATAAAGAAAAACTGCAGGAACGCCTGGCAAAACTCGCAGGGGGAGTTGCGGTAATCAATGTGGGTGCTGCTACTGAAACAGAGATGAAAGAGAAGAAGGCGCGCGTAGAAGATGCCCTGCATGCTACCCGAGCTGCAGTAGAGGAAGGTATTATACCGGGTGGCGGAGTTGCATTATTGCGTACGATTCCTACCCTGGACAAATTAAGGCTTGAAGGCGATGAGAAGATAGGGGTAGATATTATAAAGCGTGCATTAGAGGAGCCTATAAGGCAGATTACACAGAATGCCGGCTTAGAAGGTTCAGTCGTAGTGCAGCGCGTAAAACAAGAAAAGACCAATGTGGGATATGATGTAAATCAAGATACATATGTGGATATGATTGAGGCAGGCGTAATTGATCCCACAAAGGTTACGCGTTCTGCTTTACAAAATGCTTCCAGTATTGCAGCTTTATTGTTGACTACAGAAGCGATAGTAACTGACAAACCTGAAAAAGAAGCTCCTATGCCAATGCCACCGGGTGGCGGAATGGGCGGAATGGGCGGAGGGATGTATTAAAAGCGAAAAGCGAAAAGCTAAAAGCTAAAAACTGAAAGGGCGGGGCAGGTAATCTGCTTCGCCCTTTTTGTTTAATGAGCCCCCGCTGTTTCGCTTTGTTAAGCAAAGGGATGGGTGTGCGAATAAATAATCATTGACAAAATAATAAACTTATTGTAAAATCTCAAGAACCATTTCCAGGACCCCTTAAAAGTCGAGTTAGAGCATAACTCATTGCTAAATAATAAGTTATAAAGAGAGGAAAGAATGGCAGAATGGATAGGTATAAATAAGCGGGCACGCAGGTGTTATGGTTTTGACGAGGTTGCGCTTGTGCCCGGAGCCGAGACAATAAATCCCGAAGAAGTAGACGTAGGCTTTGAAATCGATGGTAAAGCATTTAACGTCCCTATTTTAGCAGCGGCAATGGACGGAGTAGTGGATGTCGGGTTTGCCATCGAGATGTCAAAACTGGGTGGTATCGCAGTATTAAACCTTGACGGTGTCCAGACCCGCTATGAAAATCCGGATGTAGTCTTAGAAAAAATCTCAAAAGCCTCAAATTTAAAAGCCACTGAGTTAATCCAGTCAATTTATAATACCCCTGTTAAGGAAAAGCTTATTTCAAAACGGATTGAGCAGATTAAGGATAAAAAAGGTATTGCTGTAGTAAGCTGTATTCCCGCACACGCAGAGAGTTTTGCCAGGATTGCTGTTGCTTCCGGAGCCGATATTTTTGTAGTGCAATCCACCGTTACCACCACAAAGCATGTCTCCAAAGAATATAAGAGTTTGGATTTATTTAAGTTTTGTAAAGCTACCAAAATACCTGTGATTCTTGGCAATTGCGTAACCTATGAGACTACTTTAGCCCTTATGGAAACCGGTACAGCAGGGTTATTAATAGGCATTGGTCCGGGCACTGCCTGTACTACCAGGGGAGTATTAGGGATCGGCGTGCCGCAGGTGACTGCTACAATAGATGCAGGAGCTGCACGTGATTTTTATTATAAAAAAACCGGTAGATATGTGCCTATAATTACTGACGGCGGAATGAGCCGGGGTGGAGATATCTGTAAGGCTTTTGCCTCAGGAGCAGATGCAGTGATGATTGGCTCAAATTTTGCCCGTGCTAAAGAAGCTCCCGGCAGGGGTTATCATTGGGGTATGGCTACTTCACATGTTAACTTGCCTCGAGGCACCCGTATTTATGTGGGTGCAACCGGCACCTTAAAAGAAATCCTCTTTGGCCCGGCTAAGGTCGATGACGGCTCGCAGAATTTAATTGGGGCATTGAAAACATCTATGGGCTCTTTGGGCGCACTTAATATTAAAGAAATGCATAATGTAGAGATTATTATAGCCCCTTCAATACAGACCGAAGGAAAAATATTTCAGGTTGGTCAAAGAGTGGGTATGGGTAAATGACCAGACAAACTATACTTATTTTAGATTTCGGTTCGCAATATACTCAGTTAATCGCACGCCGCGTCAGGGAAAACAGGGTATTTTCCAGGATTATACCTTACAACATGCCGGCAAAAGAAATTGCCGCTATGCAGCCTAAAGGCCTGATACTTTCCGGAGGGCCGGCATCCGTCATAGATAAAAAAGGACCTCATCCAGATAAAGGTATATTTAAATTAAAAATTCCTATCTTGGGTATCTGTTATGGGATGCAGCTTATTGCTGAGGCTTTAGGCGGGAGGGTGAAGCATACGAAAGATAGAGAGTTTGGAAAAGTGGAGTTGTTTATTGATAACAACCGAGATTTATTCAGTCGTCTTCCGGGAAATCTTACTTGTTGGGCAAGCCACGGCGATTACGTAACAAAACTACCTCCCGGTTTTCAGGCCATTGCCCATACCAATAATACCCCTATCACAGCTATAGCAAACCGAAGGCTTAAAATATTCGCAGTCCAATTCCATCCGGAAGTGACTCATACTGACAGAGGAAATCAAATCTTAGGTAATTTTTTATTCAAGGTCTGCGGTTGTCTCGGGCGTTGGACTATGCAGTCATTTATAAAAGAAAGCATTGATAATATCAAAAAAACAGTCGGACGCGATAAGGTGGTTTTAGGCCTAAGCGGCGGAGTTGATTCATCGGTAGCAGCGTTATTAATCCATAAAGCCATAGGCAGGAATTTAAGGTGTATTTTTATAGACAATGGATTATTGCGCAGGGATGAGCCGCAGCAGGTAAAAAAGATATTCAGTAGCAGCTTTTACCTGAATCTAATTTGCTTAGACAGGAGTAAACGGTTCTTAGAGCGCTTGAAAGGCGTAACAGACCCTGAGCAAAAAAGGAAGATTATCGGTGGAGAATTCGTAAAAGTATTTGAAGACGAAGCGGCTAAATTAAAAGGCGTAAAATTCTTAGGCCAGGGCACTTTGTATCCTGATGTGATTGAGTCTACATCTCTCACAGGGGCACCCTCAAGCCGCATAAAGACTCATCATAATGTCGGCGGGTTACCGGAGCATATGAAATTAAAACTCATCGAACCGCTAAGGGACCTATTTAAAGACGAGGTGCGCCAGATTGGCAAAGAATTGGGTTTAACGGATCCGATAATATACCGTCAGCCATTTCCGGGACCGGGTTTGGCTGTAAGGATTATCGGAGAAGTGACTGTCAAGAGTCTTGATTTATTACGCGAGGTTGACCGAAGAGTAATAGAAGAAATCAGAGAAGCCAATCTTTATGAGCAGATTTGGCAGTCTTTTGCCGTGCTTCTTCCCATAAAGAGCGTGGGCGTTATGGGCGATGAGCGCACTTATGAAAATGTAGTGGCCTTACGTTGCGTTACGAGTAATGACGGGATGACTGCAGATTGGGTTAAGCTTCCATATGAGCTTCTCCAGAAAATTTCCAACCGTATTATAAATGAGGTCAAGGGAGTTAACCGCGTTGTCTACGATATCTCATCTAAACCGCCTGCAACGATTGAGTGGGAATAATAAAAGCGTAAAGTTAAGAGCGTAAAGCGTAAAGTTTAAGCTTAAAGCTTTTTAGTTTTAAGTTTTCGTTTTACGTTTTTCGCTTTAAGTTTTTAGCTTTAAAGATGCCGCATTCAGAATTCATCCATCTGCACCTGCATACCCAATACAGTCTCCTCGATGGCGCCTGCCGGATACCCGAGCTTTTAGAGCTTGCCAGACACTATAAGATGGATTCCCTGGCTGTCACCGAACACGGTAATATGTTCGGCGCAATAGATTTTTATTTAGAGGCCCAGAAGGCGGGGATAAAACCTATTATCGGTTGTGAAGCATATATATCTCCGGGTAGCCGTTTAGATAAAGGGTCTAGCGGTATTGATGATGCTTCTTATCATTTTATCCTTTTGGCTAAAGATGAAACCGGATATCAAAACTTAATGAAGCTGGTTTCTTGCGCTTATCTAGAGGGGTTCTACTATCGGCCACGCATTGATAAGGATATTCTCGTTTCTCATCATGAGGGCCTTATCGGATTAACTGCCTGCCTTAAAGGAGAAATTCCGGCCTTATTACAACAGATGCGCTTTAATGATGCAATAAAGGCTGCCGATGATTTTTTAAATATTTTAGGAAAGGGTAATTTTTATTTAGAGCTGCAGGAAAACCTTATTCCGGAACAAAAAATAGTCAATGAAGGCCTGATAAGAATATCGCGCGAATTAAATATTCCTCTTGTCGCTACCAATGACGTCCATTATCTGAACAAGGAAGACGCAAAGAGCCACGAGGCCCTGCTTTGCATACAAACTCAGACTACTCTTAGCGACCCTAAAAGGATGCGTTTCGAGACCGATGAGTTTTATTTTAAGTCTCCTCGAGAGATGAAAGAGTCTTTTAGTTATTCTCCTGAGGCAATTAATAATACATTAGAGATTGCCGCCCGCTGTAATCTTGAATTAGATTTTTCTAAAGTCCATTTACCCAAATATGAGCCACCCGTAGGTAAGACCAAAGAGGAGTTTTTAAGAGAGCTTTGCGAGGCCGGCTTAGGAAAAAGATTTGAAGAGGTCACCCCTGCTATCAGAGAACGCCTGGAACACGAATTAAAGATTATCAGAGATATGGGTTTTATCAGTTACTTCTTAATTGTCTGGGATTTCGTTCATTACGCTAAAGCTCAAGGGGTCCCAACTGGGCCGGGCCGGGGTAGCGCAGCCGGGAGCCTGGTGAGTTATTTGTTGGGGATTACCGACATCAATCCTTTAAAATACGGGTTGCTCTTTGAAAGGTTTTTAAATCCTGAGCGCCTGGGGCTACCAGACATAGATATAGATTTTTGTTATGAAAGAAGGCAGGAGGTAATTGATTATGTGACAAAAAAATACGGGCAGGAGAATGTCGCCCAGATCATTACATTTGGGACAATGCAGGCGCGTTCAGTCTTCAGGGATGTAGGTAGGGTCATGGGCATAAGTTATGCCGATGTTGACCGTGCGGCTAAGATGATACCGCCCGATCCTAATATGACCTTAGAGGATGCGCTGGAAAGCCAGCCGGAATTAAAGAATCTTTACAAAAGCGATCCCCGGATAGCCGAACTGATTAAAACAGCCCTGCCTCTTGAGGGTTTAAACCGCCATGCCTCTATTCACGCTGCAGGCGTGGTTATTGCAGATAAGCCCCTTAATGAATATATGCCTTTATTTAAGACGCAGGATGGGCAGATTACTACAGGCTATAGTATGACCGCCTTAGAAAAGATCGGACTGTTAAAAGTGGACTTTCTGGGATTAAGAACCCTGACGGTAATTGATCAGGCACTAAAAATTATTAAAGAAACTCAAGGTAAAGTTATTAATATTGATAACTTGCCTTTAGATGATGTTAAAACATTTAAGCTCTTAACTTCTGCTCATACTATTGGGGTGTTTCAACTTGAAAGTTCCGGCATGCGTGACCTGTTAAAAAAATTAGAACCCCGGGCCTTTGAAGACATAATTGCCATTTTAGCTCTTTATAGGCCAGGGCCTATTGGTTCTGGGATGTTGGACGATTTTATTCAGCGTAGGCATAATGCGATACCCATAAGATACGACCATAAGAAGCTAGAGCCAATTTTGAAAGAGACCTACGGGATAATGGTTTATCAGGAACAGATTATGCAGATTGCCTCTGTCTTGGCTGGTTTTAGCCTTGCGCAAGCAGACTTACTTCGCAGGGCAATGAGCAAAAAAATCCCTGAGGTCATGGAGAGACAGAGAAAAAATTTCGTATCAGGCTGCGTCAATAACGGAAGCAGCGAAGCCGTAGCAAATAAGATATTTGACCTCATAGAATATTTTTCAGGTTATGGCTTCAATAAATCTCATAGCGCTGCCTACGCGTTGATTTCGTACCGCACCGCATATCTTAAGGCAAATTTTCCCGTAGAATTTATGACTGCTTTATTGACTTCGGAACGCGACAACACGGATAAAATTGTAGAATATGTTAATGAGGCGTCTAATATGGGCCTAAAGATTCTGCCTCCTGATATAAACGAAAGCGAAGCGCTATTTAAAGTAGTAGACTCGAAGACTATTAGATTCGGCTTATTGGCAGTAAAGAACGTAGGGAAGGGTGCCATTGAATCCATAATTATGGCAAGAAATGATAGAAAATTTAAATCCTTGGAAGATTTTTGTCAGTATATCGATTTAAGGTTGGCTAACAGGAAAGTTTTAGAGAGCCTAATAAAATGTGGCGCCATGGATTCTTTTATGATTCCGAGAGCACAAATGGCAGCCGGTATGGATAAGATCCTGGAAGCAGCTTCAAAGTCGCAGAAGGAACAGGCTAAAGGGCAGCTATCTTTTTTTGATGAAGGATTAGAAAAAAATGGTTTTACTAATGCTGCTATTAGCCTGCCCGAAGTGAAAGAATGGCCAGAGCCCCAGATCCTTGCTTTTGAAAAAGAGATGCTCGGATTCTATATCAGCGGTCATCCTTTGGCGCGTTATGCTCACCAGTTAAAGCGGTTTACTTCATCTTCCACCGTTAATTTATCAGAGCATATTGACGGTGAGGAAATAAAGTTAGTGGGCCTGATTGCCAAAATTAAGCAGACAACCACGCGCGTTAAACAAGAAAAGATGGCTATTTTAAAGTTAGAGGATTTAGGCGGAATAGTCGAAGTTCTGGTCTTTCCTGCCGCCTTTCAAAAGGTATACCGCTACATCCTGCCTAATACGGTTGTATTGGTGAGAGGCCGGTTAAACCTGAAAGAAGATACCCCCAAGATTATAACTAATGACTTGTTTCCTATAGACGAGATTTATAAATTAATTACTGCTATCGATATAAATCTCTCGGGTTTACGGGAAAATTTATTTGATAGTTTAAAACAATTACTCCTATCTCATCAAGGAAAAATCCCTGTATATCTGCGCCTGGATACTTCTGTTAAGTCCAGGGTACACCTGGTGGTGGGGGAAGGATTGTATGTTACTCCATCAGAAAAATTAATAGAGGATATCGAAAACCTTTTAGGGGAAGAAAAACTATCTTTGACGATTTAATTCTTACTAGAGATTATTCTCCTTGACACTGTAACTTTTTGGGTTTATTATAGTTAGCAAAGAAGGAGGTAGGAAATGACCAAGAAAGACATAATTCTAAAAGTATCAGATGCGACTAATATAAAGCAAATAGACGTAAAGAAAGTCGTACAAAAGACTTTTGACTGTATTGTAGAGGCACTGGTAAGGGGAGAGAAGATAGAACTGCGTAATTTCGGCGTCTTTAAGGTAAAACAAAGAAAAAGCCGCACAGGCAGGAATCCTCGTACCGGTCAAGTAGTCCCTGTCCCGCCAAAAAAAGTAGTAATCTTTAAGCCAGGCCTGGAAATGAAAAGTAACGTGAAGTAACCCCGGCGCCAAAAAAAAGAACTATTACAATAATAATGTAGATAAATATACTTGTGGCTGTCCTCCCTAAACAGGATTAACCAAAAAAAGCAGATGTTAGCGGTATTTAATTTATGTTGAAGAAAGTCCCCGGCACAAAAGATATCCTACCCATAGAAGTATCTCGTTGGCAGAAGATAGAAGAGATAAGCAGGAAAACTTTCTCGGTTTATAATTATCAGGAGATTCGCACTCCCATAATAGAAGATATAGCTGTTTATGCTAGGTCGCTCGGAGAATTTACCGAGATTGTCCAGAAGCAGATGTTTCTCGTAAAAAATAACGAGGATACTTATGTATTAAGGCCGGAAGGCACTGCTTCGGTTGTCCGGGCTTATATTGAAAACAGCCTGGATAAGACCACAGGCATTGCAAAGTTTTATTATATTGGCCCGATGTTTCGCCTGGAGCGCCCGCAAAAAGGGAGGCTACGGCAATTCCATCATATTGGCGCTGAAGTTATCGGTTCAGGCCAGGCGAAAGTAGATATAGAGGTTATTTCCTTGGCTGATAGGTTGCTGGATGAATGGGGCATATCCGGATATGAAATTATTGTAAATAGCTTAGGATGCCAAGAAGATAAAAAGAAATTAATAAAGATTTTAAAGGATGCGTTTAAGTACGAACGAGATAATCTCTGTGATGAGTGCCAGAAGAGATTTCAAAATAATGTGTTACGCATATTAGACTGTAAAAATGAAGGCTGCCAAAAGGTGATTAAAAAGCTGAATTTGCAGGATAAGCATCTTTGCGACGATTGCTCTGCTCATTTTACGCAAGTAAAAAGCGGACTCGATGCCTTAAAGATAAAATACCGCATAAGCCCGTATCTGGTCAGGGGCTTAGATTATTACACCCGCACTGTATTTGAGATCACCCATAAAGATTTAGGCGCTCAGGACGCGTTGGGCGCAGGAGGTAGATACGATAATTTGGTCAAGGAACTCGGTGGTCCGGATGTGTCGGCGATGGGTTTTGCCTTCGGGATAGAGAGGTTGTTTTTAGTCCATAGTCTACAGTCCACAGACCACAGTCATAGTTTATGTAATAGCATTAGGAGATGAGGCTGAAAAACAAAGTATAAAATTGCTGGATAGCCTGCGTAAAGCAGACATTCCTTCCGGCACCAATATGGAAATTAAGTCTCTTAAAGGGGCGATGCGCGAAGCCAATGATTTAGGCGCAAGATTCGTATTAATTATCGGAGAAGACGAATTAAAGAAGAACGTAGTGACTTTAAAGGACATGGCATCAGGAGAACAAAAAGAGTTAAAGATAGATGAAGTGATATTGGAGGTCACAAGCTACAAGCTGCATGACGCAAGCTAATAATTAAAGAGCTTGAGACATGGGGCCTGCGGCTTGAAGCTTGAGACAAATATGCTACGAACCCATACTTGTGGTCAATTAAACGTAAATGATGTCGGTAGCGAAGTCACACTGTGCGGTTGGGTAGCCAGCCGCCGCGACCACGGAAAACTCATATTTATTGATATCCGCGACCGATACGGGCTCACTCAGGTAACGTTCATACAAAAGGATTCTCCGCATACTTATAAAAAGGCAGAGGAATTAAGAAGCGAATTTGTGATTAAGGTAACCGGAAAGGTATTTAAGCGTCCTGCCGGCAATGTAAATCCCAAGATTGCCACAGGTGAAATAGAAGTTCTGGCTCTGGATTTAGAGATTTTAAATGAGAGCCTTATCCCGCCTTTTGAGATAACGGAAAATCTGGAAGTTACCGAAGAGTTACGCCTTAAATATCGCTATCTGGATTTAAGAAGAGGCAGGGTTTTCAAAAACTTCATCCTAAGGCACAAGCTTTATAAGATTATACGTAG
>JAPLLU010000054.1 GCA_026387385.1 Candidatus Omnitrophota bacterium | reverse complement strand
CTGGTAAATGCCATGCATATCACCGCCAGCGTATTTATCAATGATGAGGAAGAGGGGTTGCATAGCGATTTTAGCAGCTGGCTTGAGAAATTAGCCCCTTACGGTAAGGAGAAATACAAACACAACTTAAGCGGTGAAGATAACGGGGATGCGCATTTAAAGAGAACGGTCATGGGTAGAGAAGTGGTCGTGGCCATAACCAATGGCAAGTTAGATTTTGGTCCCTGGGAGCAGATATTTTACGGTGAGTTTGACGGACAGCGGAAGAAAAGAGCGCTGATTAAAATAATTGGAGAATAGAGGTAGCGAAAAGCGTAAAGCTTAAAGCGAAAAGTTAAAGCTTAAAGTTAAAAGTTTTTAGTTTTTAGTTTTAGTTTTTCGCTTTACACTTTTAGCTTTACGCTTAACATGGAGTTAAAAAAATGAGAATAAAGGATACTGAGATTATAATAATACAAGGCGATATTACGGAATTAAAAGTCGATGCCATTGTCAATGCCGCAAATAATGAATTAGTTATGGGTGGGGGAGTTGCAGGCGCAATAAAGAAAAAGGGCGGCAAAGTAATAGAAGATGAGGCAGTAAAAAAAGGCCCGATAGAAATCGGCGATGCAGTAGTTACTTCTGCGGGAAAGCTTCTGGCAAAATACGTAATCCATGCTGCCACTATGGCGACGGACTTTAAGACCGATGAAGTGAAAATCAGGAATTCCTGCAAGAATGCTTTAAGGGTAGCCGAAGAATTAAAAATAAAATCAATTGCCTTTCCCGCTCTTGGTTGTGGCGTAGGAGATTTTCCGCTACTTGCAAGCGCAAAGATTATGTCGCAGGAGGTTTTCCGACACATAAAAGAAGACGGCTCCGAGTTAAAAGAAATCATCTTCTGCCTCTATGATAAAGAGGCGCTAGATATTTTTAATAAAGGCATATTAAGTTACTTAGAATACATTATCCACAAACTGCAAAACGGGCCCTTTACTACTGTTGATGCCATTATAGAGATTAACGGCGGAGTTGTTTTTATTAAAAGGAGTAACCCGCCTTTTGGTTTTGCGCTTCCAGGAGGCTTTGTGGATTACGGCGAAAGTTTAGAAGATGCAGTAAGAAGAGAGATGAAAGAAGAGACTGATTTAGATTTAGAGGACTTAAAACAATTCCACACCTATTCCAAACACGGACGAGACCCGCGTTTTCACACCATCTGCACGGTCTTTCTTGCCAAAGGAAAAGGTACACCCAAGGCAGGAGATGATGCCGCGGGGTTAAAAGTAGTCAAATTAGATGAATTTCAAAAGTTAGAGTTTGCGTTTGACCATAAAGAAATACTGTCGGATTATTTGAAATATAAAGAAGGTAAGGATCCATTTAGTTTAAAGTAGGGGTCACCAGGGCACCACGACACCTGCCTGCCGGCAGGCAGGCAAGGACACCGGTATAAAGGTTAAGGCTGAGGTTGAGGTTTTAGGTAAATGGGAAAGACAATTTCCATATTAACACTAGTTTTTATATTCTTATTGACAGGTTTAATATTGGCTGCCTGCATTGACGTTGCAACTATTACTAGATGGACCCGTGTCGATAGCCACGCTATTATGGTATATAAAGATACTAACCCAGTGGCGCTTATTAAAATTCCTTCCTGTAATATTCTAGCAAAATCAGTTATTCAATTTAGCAATGATACTGTATGTGATGGGGATACAGTTACCGTAGATGGTGAAAGCTGTGATGTTTCAAAAGTTGATAAATTCTTAAGTTCTAAACAATAAATGAAAAGCAATTAAGAGTTGTTTAATGGCCACCCCCGTCTGCCCTGAATGCCGTCAGGCAGGAGTAGGCAGGTTCGCGGTGGGCAGGAGGTTCAGGATGAAGAAGATTGTTATTGCTTTGTTGCTGATTTTGATAATTACCACCCCCTGTTATGCAGTGAATATTTTCGATACAATCCTGTGTAAAAAAGTTGTTCTCTGCGCTAATCATATGACCGTATTAGTACACCGTGTAACGGGGCAAGTCAAATATGTATTGTTATTTACCGGGCAGTGGAAAATTCTTACGGGCATAGAGAAAAATCAGTGTCAATCCATGTATGAGGCGCAGACACAGTTAAAGTTAAAGTGTAATTAGGTTTCGCGGGTCTTGGCTTGATACTCGCAGGGCATAAGTTTTCCCCTGCTTCGCGGGGTGCGTGCTCGTCAAATTTTCCTCGCACACACCCGCTCGCGGGGTCCCCAACAAGTCCCTGCCCGAAAACACCCAAGCCACCCGTAACCAAAAATCCCAAGCCGTTATTTAGTTGTGAGCTGTGAGTTTTGAGTAAGACTCCTAGCTCATGACTCCTAGCTCTTAGCTAAAACGCTTGGGATTTTTTCTGGGCAACTGGGTCAATGGGTAACTACTAATGATTTCGCTTAGCCTCAAGCTCAGTCTCAACCTGAATAATATTTTGGGATTTGGTAGTATTGGGATTTACCCCGTTACTGACGAGATGAAAAATAATTATGTCAGTAACGGGGCTTATTTGGGATTTGGGAATTGGGATTTGGGATTTTTCAGGTCACTGGGTAACTACTGGTGACTTGGTGACGGGTGACTAACGTTATCCTTCCCTTAACTGTTTCTCGGCGTCTACAATGTCTCTATTTATTACGCGAATGGTTTCTTTAATTTTGTCTTTGAGGAGGTAGGAGGCGACTTTGGCGTCATTTATTTCCCTTAGGATTTGCATCGCCATCCTAAAATAGCGCACTACCTCGCCTTCGTCGGTGTCGGTGAATTGCAGGATTTTGTTGAAGTTTGTGCCGCGTAGCCACCCTTCAGTTGCGTTACTTAAATTAAAATATGGTTGTTTGCTGAAAGGATATATCCTGTATTTCTGTTCCTTATTTTTTATCTGCTCATATATGGCTTCGCAGGTTCTTTTTATCTTACGGGCACTTTTTGAGAGGCCGGTTTGATACTGGTTCTTCCTGGGTTCAAATACTGCTGCTACTGCGGTAACGCCTAAGCCAAATTCATCGAGTTGTTCCAGGATATTCTGGGCATAGAGTTCAGAGAGGATTAATTCATAACCGTAGACGGTCTTAGCGAATTGGCCTTTCTGAGTCAAAGAGCCGTTTTGTATGAAGCCCAATTCAGAAAGGAGATTTACTTTTGCCTCGATCAATCTTAATGCCTCTTTTTGCTCGTATTTCCTGAATTGAAAACAATGGAGCGATAGCGGATAGATTTTATAAATGTCTTCTTTATATTTCTCGTAAAGGTTCAAGATAGTGGCATAGGAGGTATTGAATTGGCTCTTTACCTCTTCAGGGTTACCATAGATGATACGTTTTACCTCCTCAAACTTTATTCTATTCGGATTTACGCGGCAGTAGACAAAACCTTCCTTATCCATACCGCGCCGACCTGCGCGTCCGGCCATCTGATAGAAGTCTCTGGTCTTTAAAGTCCTTACATAGCGGCCGTAGAATTTCCTTAAGTCATCAAAGATAACTGAGCGGCTCGGCATATTTATGCCTAGGGCAAAAGTTTCAGTGGTAAAGATGACTTTTAGGAGTTTTGAGGTAAATAATCTTTCGATTACCTCTTTTAAAGTGGGAAGCATCCCGGCATGATGATAAGCAATGCCTTTTTGGATTAAAGGATATAAGTTTTGCGCAGTGCGTTCCTGCTTCAAATCAAAACGCTCGCAAAGAGAATTATAGAGCGCGGTAATTTCATTGCGCTCTTTGCCGTTTAGGAAATTAAAACCATACAAATCCTGCGCTAAATCTTCTGCCCGCCTTCTTCCGAAGACAAAATAAATGCAGGGCAGGCCTTCCTCCTGACGCACATAATTTATCAGGCTGTGTAGTTTATTGGGT
>JAPLLU010000057.1 GCA_026387385.1 Candidatus Omnitrophota bacterium | reverse complement strand
TGGCTATTGGCTGGATTATTCAGTTAAAGAAGGTAACGCTCATTAAAATGTTACTTAATTTCTCCTTTTTTATATTAGGTTTGTTTATGGTAATAGGCAGCGTAACATTAAGGAATTATTTAGTGGAAAAAGATTTTGTTTTAATCGCTGGTAACATAGGAATAAATTTCTATTCAGGGAACAACCCGCGGGCAACCGGCACTTTTTTTTGCCCCGCAGAAATTACTTTAAATCAGGAAGACATGTTCCGTGATTCAGGCATTATTGCAAGGTACGAGACAGGAAAGGATCTAAAGACTTCCGGCGTTTCCAATTTTTGGTTTAACAAAGCTATAGAGTTTATCCGGAAAGACCGGGTAGGCTATCTAAAACTGCTATTAAAAAAAATAACCTATTGTTTAAGCCAGTACGAGTTTATTCATGATATCGAATATCAGCTTATTGCAGGTAAAATCGGGATTCTTAAGATAATGTTTAAGGATTTAAGTTTCCTGCTTCCTTTTGGTATATTAGGAATGCTGATAGGTTTAAGAAGATTTAAAGACAGTGCGCTGCTTTATATTTTTCTGTTTGCAGTATCATCCAGCATAGTTATGTTTTTTGTTGCCGCAAGATATCGTCTTGTAATAGTTCCGGTCATTATGATTTTTGTAGCGTTTGGTTTTTTTAGTTTATTGGATGCGCTGAAAAATAAAAGTTATATTAAATTTTATTTATTAATTCTGACATTAGTTGCAATTTTTATCTTGTTAAATTTTAATAGCTCACGTGTAAGGAGCTTTGCCGCGGACTTAAAAGATAATTCTGGGGCTCTTGATTACCATTTAGCCAAGGCAATGGTCTATGAAGATAATTCTGACTACCCAAACGCAATCAAAGAATTAATCCTTGCTCGTACAATGCATCCGGAAAATCGCAGGGCAATATTTCGTCTTGGTGTTATACGCTATTTTCTTGGCGATTTCCGGTCCTCAGAGGAAGAATTTAAAGAGGTGACCAAGATTAGTCCTTTGTGTTTTGATGCTTACTATAATTTAGGGCTAATATATAACTTGCAGGGCCGTTTTAAGGAAGCCGAGGCAGTATTGGATAGAGCGGTCTTTTTATACCCTGAAGATGCCAGTGTCCATTTTGAACTGGGCATGGCTTCTAAATTCATAGGTAATGTTAAAAAGGCTAAAAGAGAATTTGGTTTGGCGCTTGAGAAGATTAACCGTTGGCGGATTGAGGAAAAAGCAATTATAGAAAAAGAATTAGCGGATATATCCAAATGAAGGATAAAATTATATTTCTCGTGGGACCAACAGCCGTAGGCAAAACAGAAATTGCGGTTAGTCTTGCCAGGAAGATAAATGCTGAGATTATCTCATGCGATTCGATGCAGGTTTATAAAAAAATGGATATTATTACTTCTAAGCCCGCCCGAGCCTTGCGCAAACTGATTCCGCACCATTTAATTGATGTGCTTTCTCCTATAAGAGAATACAATGTTTCGAGATACAGAAAAGATGCGTTGAAGAAGATTAAGGCTGTCCTTAAAAAGGGCAAAGTGCCGCTTTTTGTTGGCGGCACAGGTTTGTATATGTCCATTCTTATTGACGGCATATTTGAAGCAAAAACCGAAAATCCGAGTATCAGAAAAAAACTTTATAAAGTAGCAGAAGATAACGGTAGCGCGTATCTCTATAATAGACTAGCAAGGTTAGATTCAGAAGTAGCGCTAAAAATTCATCCTAATGATACAAGGCGTATTGTGCGGGCTCTGGAAGTTTACGAAACTACCGGAAAACCCATTTCCCAATTCCAAAAACAGAGAAAAGGACTTATAGATAAATATGTAGTAAGTATTTTTTGTTTGCATATGGAGAGAGATAAACTTAATCAACGTATTCATAGACGCCTGGAGCAGATGTTTAGACAGGGATTAATAGAAGAGGTCAGGTCGTTGTTAAAGCTGAAATTAAGTAAAACCGCACATTGCGCTATAGGAATTAAAGAATTAAAGGGCTTTTTTTGTGGTGCGTATGATTTAGAGAACGCAAAGAAACTGATGAGGCGTAATACCCAGCTTTATGCAAAGAGGCAACTGACTTGGTTCAGGAAGGACAAGAGAATTAACTGGGTTGAGATTAATGAAAAAGAAAAACCTAAAGAAATAGCAATGAGAATATGGAAAAAACTCTGTTAGTCACTATAAAACTAAAGAACCAGAGAGACAATTGGAAAATAGAGGATATTGCGGAGGAACTAGAGGAGTTGGCAACTACTTCAGGTGCTGCAATCATAGATAATATTGCTGTCAATTGCGATAAAATTACTCCTAATTTCTTTACTGGAAGAGGTAAAGCCGAGGAGATAGGATTTTTGTGCCTGGAGCAGGAGATAGATACGGTAATCTTTAGCTGCGATTTATCAGGAACGCAGCAGCGTAATCTGGAAGAAGTCATAGGAAAAAAGACTATCGACCGTACCCAATTGATTCTTGATATTTTTGCCAGGCATGCCAGGAGCCCTGAAGGCAATATGCAGGTTGAGCTTGCGCAGCTTCAGTATTTATTGCCGCGGCTGGTAGGTAAAGGGGTAATACTTTCCCGTTTAGGAGGCGGAATAGGAACGAGGGGGCCCGGAGAACAGAAATTAGAGGTAGACAGGAGGCGTATTAGAAAGAGGATAGATAAATTAAATGATGATTTAAGGCATTACGCCTTACATCGCCAGACCTTGCGTAAAAAACGAAAAGATAATGAATTGCCGATGGTTGCTTTAGTCGGTTATACTAATGCAGGCAAGTCTACACTTTTAAATGCGCTTACCCAAGCAGGGCAAATCGTATCAGATAGCTTATTTACTACCCTTGACCCGCTCTCAAAAAGCTTACATCTGCCTAACGGGGAAAATATTATTATTTCCGATACAGTCGGGTTTTTAAATAATTTACCCCATCACCTTATTGAGGCGTTCAAGGCTACGCTGGAAGAAGTTGTAGAGTCAGATTTATTAATTCATGTCTTGGATGTAGCCCATCCTCGCGTACACGAGCATAGCAAGGCGGTATTTGAAGTATTAAAAGAATTAAAATCGGATGAAAAACCAATTATTACCGCCTTAAATAAAATCGACCTTTTGAATGATAAGATGTGGCTGAATACTCTTAAGGCAGACTTCGCCAACTCTATAGAAATATCTGCTAAACTGAAACAAAACCTCGATGCTTTAATGCTAGAAATCCAAAAAAGGTTTGCTAATAGAATGGAAATTTTCGAGGTAATGGTCTCGCATTCACGTATGGACCTGGTGGATTTATTTCACCGAGAAGGTAAAATAAAAGAAATAAAATACCTTCAAAAAGGCATAAAAATTAAGCTTAGTCTACCCAAAATACTCCTTCATAAGTTACTGCATAATAAAGAGATAGATCTAATCAATTAGAATATCGAAAATAAATTATTAGAATATCTTGACAAAATTATTGTTTTATGTTATACTTAGTTTGAAAATAAAAGGAGTTTTAAGATGCCGATATTCGATATCTATATAAGTCCTGATGAGCCGGTGTATGTCATCAGCGTGGTGAGTAAATTAGTTAATTTGCCTATCTGGACTTTGCGCCAACTGGATAAGGCCGGTGTGGTCTGTCCTAAGAGAATCGGAAAAAAAAGCCGGCTTTATTGCCTTAAAGAAATAAAGAAGTTAGAATATGTGCATTATTTAATGGATGAGAAACATGTGAATATTCACGGGATAAAGATAATTTTACAAACAGAGGTATCAGAATAATTTTTTTTATGTTTTAATTAGCAGTCTCTGCAAGAGAGCGCTAAGCGGTGTTGGCACCGGGTGCCCGATTACACTTACACCCGGTGCAAGATTACACTTGTAAACGGCGTGAGATAAGTCACGCACCAGGGGCAAAGGAGAAAGAATGGGATTTAATAAATTCACTATAAAATTACAGGATGCGCTTTCTATTAAACTTCTGGAAGGGTCTTTAAAAGAAGGAGCTAAGATTATTGTTGATGTAGATGCTCAAAAGAGCAATTTAGTATTTAAATAGGCAGCAAAATATCATATCCAATGATTGACAAATAAAGTATTTATGTTAAAATCTTCCTTTGGCATTCTTATGGTAAGAGTGCCAAAATAGGAGAAATTTTATGGTAAGAACCACTGATTACGAATCCAGAAAAAAGGCAGTTTTAGCAGCCACAATAAATAAATATATCAAGAAAGCTATTCCGATTTCCTCAGAAGATTTGGCTAAAGACTTTTCTTTAAGCTCGGCTACAATAAGAAATATATTCTCCGATTTAGAGGAGGGAGGATACCTGACGCATCCTTATACTTCCGGAGGCAGGATTCCTACCTCTAAAGGTTACCGTTACTATATTGATTATCTTATTTTGCAAATGGAGCTTTTAGCAAATGAGAAGGAGTCTATTGTTAGAGAATACAAAGGAGAGATTAAAAAGTTGGAGGATGTGTTAGAGAAGACGTCCGATATAATCTCTACGATTACGCACTATGCCAGTATTGTTTGCCTCTCTGAATGGCAGGATAAACTTTTCTATAAAGGCATAAGTTTTACATTAGAACAACCGGAATTTCAGGATTCCAATTGCATAAAGTTTTTAATAAAAATGATAGAAGATAAACAGCGCCTGTTCAGTATTATCAACCGCGAATTTAAGGAAAAAGTCAAAGTATATATAGGAGAAGAGTTGGATTGTCCTGAAATGAAGAATTGTTCCCTGGCCGTTTCTAATTATAGCGTAAAAAAGAAGCCTTTGGGGAGGCTAGCGGTTTTAGGTCCGACCCGCATGGAATATAATCATATTATACCGACACTAGAATATGTTTCTGGTGTTTTGACTGATTTACTGGATACTGTCTAAATTTTAGCTATGGAGAATCATAAAGAGAACAAAAAACATCAGGAAGCAGAGGAAAAAGAAGAAAAGGCTGTTTCTTTAAAAGAATCCGAATATCTCAAATTAAAAGAAGAGGCGGATAAGGCTAAGGAATGTTGGGAGAAGATACTTAGGCTTCAGGCAGATTTTGATAACACCAGAAAACGTCTGGAAAGGGAAAAACAAGATTTTATCAAATTTGCAAACGAAGGCATTATTTCAGAATTATTAAATATTCTCGATGATTTAGAACGCACAGTAGAACTTGCTCAATCTAAGCATCAGGATTTAGCTGCTTTTTTAAAGGGCGTTGAGATGATATTAGCCCATCTCTATGAGATGTTAAAGGAATACGGTGTCAAGCCGATTGAGGCGGAAGGTAAAATTTTTGACCCGAATTTACACGAAGCGCTCATGCAGGCAGAACATAAAGATATACCGGAACACACGGTAGTCGAAGAATTGCAAAAAGGATATTTGTTAAATGATAAGGTGATAAGAACCACAAAAGTAAAAGTGTCAAAGAAAAGTATAAGTTCCCCAGAGCCCCAGAGCCCCAGTTAAAGATGCTGGGTTGCTGGGTACTGGGTTGCTGGGTCACTAACATATTTAGAGGAGGTAATAAAAATGGCAAAAGTTATCGGTATTGATTTGGGTACTTCTAATTCGGCAGCAGCTGTGATGGAAGGCGGTAGGCCGGTTATAATTCCTTCCGCAGAAGGAGCAGGTGTCGCTTCTGGAAAAGCATTTCCTTCCTATGTCGCCTTTACAAAAGATAATCAACGTCTAGTTGGAGAGCCGGCGAGGCGCCAGGCAGCAATTAATGCTGAAGGCACAATCCAGGCGGCTAAGCGTAAAATGGGTACGGATTTTAAATTTAAGGTTTTTGGTAAAGAATATACTCCTCAGCAGATTTCTGCCTTTATCTTGCAGAAAATTAAGCAGGATGCGGAAGCCTATTTAGGAGATAAAATTGAAGAAGCAGTAATTACCTGCCCTGCTTATTTTGATGATAACCAAAGAACTGCCACAAAAGATGCAGGAGAAATTGCCGGCTTAAAAGTGCTAAGAATAATCAACGAGCCAACCGCTGCCTGCTTAGCTTACGGTTTGGAGAAATCGCAGAAAGAGCAAAAGATCATGGTTTTTGATCTGGGAGGCGGGACACTTGATGTTACCATTATGGAGATGGCTAGCGGAGTTTTTGAGGTAAAATCTACGCACGGAGATACCCAGCTGGGCGGTACCGATATGGATAATACTTTGATCGATTATTTCGCCAATCAATTTAAACGCGAAAGTGGTATTGATTTAAGAAATGATAAGATGGCCATGCAGAGACTGCGCGAAGCCGTAGAAAAAGCTAAAGTGGAACTTTCCTCAACGATGGCGACAGATATCAATCTGCCTTTTATCACTGCGGATGCCAGCGGTCCTAAACATTTGACGGTTTCAATTACACGGGCAAAGCTGGAAGAATTAATTTCTCCGATTGTGGAGAGATGCCGTAAGCCCATGGAGGAGGCAATTAAGGATGCAAAGCTCAGCTCCTCCGAAATCGACCGCATCATTATGGTAGGAGGCCCTACCCGTATGCCCATTGTCCAGAAATTTGTAGAAGATTTCGTGGGTAAGAAAATAGAGCGTGGGGTTGATCCGATGGAATGCGTGGCTTTGGGCGCAGCCATCCAGGCAGCTATTATCAAGGGTGATGTAAAAGATGTTTTGCTTTTGGACGTTACTCCCTTATCGCTAGGCATAGAAACATTAGGAGGTATCAATACAAAACTTATAGAAAGGAATACTACTATCCCCACAAAGAAAAGCCAGATTTTTTCAACCGCTGCTGATAATCAGACCGCGGTTACTATCCGTGTTTTGCAGGGCGAAAGGCAGATAGCTGACGATAATGTGGAGTTAGGTAGATTCGATTTGGTAGGAATCCCTGCTGCACCTAGAGGCATTCCTCAGATAGAGGTTACTTTTGATATTGATGCCAATGGTATAGTGCATGTTGCAGCCAAAGATTTAGGTACCGGAAAAGAGCAATCTAT
>JAPLLU010000030.1 GCA_026387385.1 Candidatus Omnitrophota bacterium | reverse complement strand
TTTGCTAAGGAATTCTATACTCAGTTAATTAAAGGCAGGTCTATGGGCGAATGCGTGCGTATGGGCCGTTTAAAATTACTCGAGAAACATGGCGTTGCCGCAGTCTCTTGGGCAAGCTATATTCTTTACGGTGACCCCAATTTCGTACTGTTTAAGACAAAAACCAGTCCCCCTAAGTTAAGATTTCAGGGATGGTCTGGCATGTATAGAAAGTTAGCGTTAAAGCTATCGTTATCGGCAGTTGCCCTGTCTATATGCATATACCTTTATATGATGTTACCTACCATAAATCCCAATACCTACTTTTTGTTCCGTAAGTCTAATGCATCATTTCTAAAAGGCAGGAATCAGGAGGTCCTTCAGCTCTCGAGCCAAATCATTAAAAAAGAGCCCTCATTTTTGGCGGTTTATCCGTTAATCGCAGATACCTACCAGAAAATGGGTAAAAGCAATGAGGCCTTAAAATATTATTTTGAATACGCTTTTTATAGCCAGAAAAAACAGGATAAAAAGAACCTGGCATCTGCCTATATTAAGATAGGATGGAGCTATCATAAACAGGGTGAATATCCCAAGGCACTTGATTTTTATAACAAGGCAATAACTTTAAGCAGGGAAAACCAGGATAGCTTAAATGAGGCTATCGTATTAAGAAAGCTGGCTGTCTGGCATATGGACAAAGAGGATTATGATAAGGCGATGGAACTACTTGTGAAGAGTTCTGAGATTAACCGGCAGAGGCAGAATATATATGAACATAGATATAATTTAGCCTGTGATTATTTTGATATGGGGCTGGTATTTTGTAATAAAGATGACTTTGCGGCGGCAAAAGAATTTTATCAAAAAAGCCAGGCATTATTTGAAAAGCTTAAATTAAAAAATGAATTAAGTGATTATTATTTTAATCTCGGGGAGTTATGCTTGTTTGATAAACAATACCAAGAAGCAATGGATTATTATTCTCGGGGCTTGAAGATAGATCAGGCTTCGGGAGATATGCCGAGCATAGCCGCCGATTATAACATGATAGGCGAGTTGTATGTAGAGATGGGGAATTTGGAAAAGGCAGAGGAGTCCTTTAATCAGGCGCTCTCGATTAGTAGCCAGGTGGCTGCCCAGCAGGAATCAGCCGCTATTTATTATAATTTAGGGCTTTTATACAAACAAAAAGGACAAAAAAATAAAGCCAGGGATTATTTCAGAAAGGCACAGGAGATTTATCGCTTGATAGATACAAATGATTATCAAGAAGTGAAAGAGGAACTTCTAAGTCTGAATGAGCCAGTGGATTAGTTTGTTCGTCTTGCCGCCTCCTTAAAAAATCTTACCGGTTTAAAAAATTCCTAAAAAATTATTGTTAGATTTTACCGCCTCTTACGTCTATTAAAGCAGACACCCGGCGCTATAGGATGCGCCGGTGTGCCCTTTCTGGGCAAGGAGGTGGTAAAGATGAAAAAGTATATTGTAGTTTTGGCAGTGGCGTGGGTGTTTGTGGTAAGTTTTTTAGGGAGAGTTTCTGCTTCAGATTTGGTCTGGGAGGATATAGCCAGAGGTAATATGAATGTAAGGACTGTTTTGGTAGGCTCCGATAATTCCAACATCATCTATATCGGCTCAGAGCAGGGTATTTTTAAGAGTGAGGATGGAGGAGAGAGTTGGAGGAATATTTTATCAATCAAAGGGCAAAATAAGGTAGTAAATTTTTTATTGTTTGAGCCTAAGGATAAAAATTCTCTATACGCTGTGACCGGAAACGGGCTATTTTACAGTTTTGACCAAGGTAAAAACTGGAACAGGCTCTTCAAGGGGAAAAACTATCTTGAAAACGAATGTACAACTTTGGCAATTTTACCCTCAGCTATTTATCTGGGGACAAAGGCAGGGTTATTTGTCAGTTCGGACAAGGGTCGCTCTTGGCATGGGCAAAGCGGTGAAATCGGAAAAACCTCAATATTAGCTATTGCCTGCAATCTTAAGGAGCCAAACTCTATTTATGTTGCCTGCGTAGATGGAGTTTTTAAAACTAAAGATGGAGCTCAGTCCTGGAAGAGGATTTTCACAACTCATCCAGCAGAAAATGAAAATGGCAATGAGACAGAAGAAATAACTGAGGACCAAGACGAAGAAGAAAAATCTTCTAATCTAAGATATATAACCATTGACCCGAATAATTTAAATTATCTTTATTTGGCTACCTCAAGGGGAGTTTATAAAAGTCAGGATAGGGGCGAAACGTGGGAATCGGTTTCTAGCTACGGCCTGCTCAGTCAAGACGCAAGGTTTCTTTTGGTGTCTAATAAGTCCAATCTTTATGCCGCGACAAAATCAGGCGTGTTTGAATATAGAAATGACAGATGGCAAGAGTTATCTTTAGGCCTTATGGCAGAAGATATAAGATTTTTGACGCAGGATAATCAAGATAACCTATATGCTGCTTGCGATAAAGGTTTATTTAAAGCAAAGATAGAATCTTCTGACAATAAAAGACAAGACGAGCCGATATCGCTATATTCTAAAGATGAACCGGGCATTAAAGAGGTGCAGCAGGCAGCTATAAAATATGCTGAGGTTGAGCCGGAAAAGATTGAGCGCTGGAGGGAACAGGCAGCAAGGCGCGCTTTACTTCCGCACTTGACGGTAAGCATGGACAAGGACAATAACAGAACGTCTTCCAGCAGTATCTGGGGCATCTATGGGAATGGTACCACTCCCGGCAGGTATTTTGTGGGGCCTGACGACGAAACCCGCTATAAGAATAATAACTGGGGCGTCTCTTTGACTTGGGAGTTGGGTGATTTAATCTTTAGCGATGATCAGACCAATATTGATGTACGCTCAAGGCTCATGGTTGAGTTACGCGATGATATCTTGGATGAAGTAACAAAGTTGTATTTTGAGCGGATACGCACTAAAATGGAGCTGGATAATCTGTCTATTGAGGATAGAAAAAAGAGATTTGATAAAGAGCTTAAATTACAGGAACTTACGGCCTCAATTGATGCGCTTACCGGTGGATATTTTTCGCGACAGATAAAAGAAAATACGGATAACCGCAAGAATAGTAGTTAGATAAAGGTGAAGGAAGTTATTTTGGTAGTTGGGTAAAGGTTAGGTATTAAAAAACTAACTACTTAACTCTAACGCAACAACCTAGCTATTTAATAGTGGGTTAGCCCTACCCATATCCTCTTTAATCTATCTTAATTTAAATTGATTTTTTCCTAAAAAATACTTATAATAGTTTTAAATAAGCAGGTATAAATTTGAGTTAAAAGGAGCAATTATATTATTAAAATTATGTTTATACATTCGCCGCTTGAAAACCCCGCCCTTAAGGGCGGATGATGAAAGCGTCGTAGTATCAACCTCTAACAAGCCCAGGACTTTAGTCCGGGGTAGCCGTAGGTTGATTATTTTAATGAAAGGAGCGGGAAGATGGTTAATGTAGAACTAACGAGATTAATAGAAAATATGGAGAAGGTAATAATAGGAAAGACCGACACTGTGAAGTTGTTAATTGTCGGCCTTCTGACCAACGGGCATATTTTGATCGAAGATGTGCCAGGATTGGGTAAAACAATGCTTGCCTTGTCATTAGCTAAGTCTATAAATGCTGATTTTAAAAGGATTCAGTTTACTCCTGACCTTCTTCCTACGGATGTCACAGGCGGGTTCGTTTATAGCCCCAAGACCGGAGAGTTCGATTTTAGAAAAGGCCCCGTATTTACTAATATACTCTTAGCCGATGAAATCAATAGAACTACTCCCCGTACGCAGTCTGCCCTCCTTGAGTCCATGCAGGAATATAAAGTTTCAGTAGAAGGTAAGACTTTTCCTGTGCCTCAGCCTTTTATGGTAGTCGCTACTCAAAACCCGATAGAATATATGGGGACCTATCCTTTGCCTGAAGCCCAAATAGATAGGTTCTTAATGAAGATAAATATGGGTTATTTGCGCACCGAGGAAGAAATCAAGGTTGTCTCTGAGCAGAAGATGGTGCACCCCGTTGAAGATCTAAAAGCGGTCATGGACTTAGACAGAGTCTTAAAATTCCAGGAAGACGTAAAGAAAATAGATGTATCCAGCCATATTTTGAAATACATCGTAAATATGGTTTCTGCCACTCGTGAGAGAGAAGACGTAAAACTCGGCGCAAGCCCGCGTGCCTCTATATCGCTTATGAAGGCCAGTTCTGCTTGGGCTCTTTTAGAGGGGCGGGATTATGTTATTCCTGATGATGTTGTTAATCTCTTGCCCTGGGTATTAAAACATAGGATCATATTGCAACCCAGAGCCTTAATTGCGGAGAAGACCCCGGAGTTTGTAATTTCAGAATTGCTTAAACAAACGCCTATTCCCTAAAAAGCCTTAATATGCTCAGAATACTCCTCAAGAAGTGGATCTTCCTTTTTATTATTATAATATTTGACCTTATTATCGGCCTGAGAACAGCTGCTGATTTTTTCTATTTCTTTTTCTGGTTTTTACTATCCGTTGTCGCCTTGAGTCTTATTTGGGTGTTAGTGGAATATATAGGGGCAACACTACATTTGGAAAGAAAGATTCCGCGCAGGGTGATAGAGGATGATATTCTGGAGTTGGAAGCGGTGATTAAGAATAAGAGTATTTTGCCGCTTCTTAATTTAGTCTTAGAGGATAATCTTTCCTGCGCAGCTCCTGAAAAAAGAAAAAAATGGGCTTTATTAGAATATTTAGGCCCAAGTTCTTCTGTAACTATAAAATATAGCTGTGAGTGCCCTTTAAGAGGAAAATATAGGATAGGCCCTTTCTCTATTTTTCTTTTTGATCCTTTAGGGCTGTTTTTCTTAAAGAAGACCTTTTTTGTGTATTCAGAGCTATACGTGTATCCGCGCATATTTGAAATTCCAAGATTTCCTGAGCTGGTAAAAGGAATCGTGCCGTGGTTCGGAATGGAGACAAGCCGCGTCAGCGGTGATGAACATGAGTTTTACGGAGTCAGGGAATATCAGCGTGGCGACCCTATTAAGAAAATCCACTGGCTTTCTACTGCCAGAAAAAATAAATTAATCGTAAAGCTATTTCAAAAGCTGGTATTTTACAGGACAACCATTATTTTTAATTTAAATCAAGATAGGAATTATGGCGAGGGTAAAAAAAGCGTCGTTGAATATACCGTAAAAATAGCCGCCTCTGTGGCTAAGTATCTGATTGATAAAGGAATTTCCGTGGAGATCATTGCTCATACGGGAGAGATAGTACACATGCCCTTTAATAAAGGCCAGGAACACATGGAAGATATATTCAAGTTTCTTGCTGTGGCTCAGGCAGAAAGTAAAATAGGCATGGATGAGATGTTTCAGGAGTTCAGTCGCCATATCCCCAATGATTCAAGTTTAGTGATTATAATGCTGGATATGGACTGGGAATATCTATTTGCGTTGCTGGCCTTAAAAGGAAAAAATATATCCCTGGTTCCTTTAATCTTGATTTCCTCTTCGTTTTTGCATCCATTAGAGGAACAGGTAATTAAAGATTCTCAGATAATGAAACTGCCCAAGGCCTTTAATTTTATGCCCGTATTCTTTTCTTGCGGCGCTAATTTGTCAGAGGCCTTTATTAAATATTAAGCGAGGACATAAGTTATGCGTCCTTAGTTTATCCAGCACTAATTTCGACAATATCAAGCTAAAGGGAAATTAGTGCTGGGTTATCCCTGTTCGCTTAGGCTCACAGGGATTTCGCCAAACCAAAGCTTTAGGTGCTCAATTGCGTGCTCATTGAATATGGAACAAAAAGACAGATATATTTTATTAGAATTTTTATTTACCTTCCTTATTTTAATCGTAATAATCTTTCTTTTCCAGGATGTCCTTCCGGGATATGAATTATATCTGGCTCCGGGGATAATTATTGGTTTTTATTTTAGCTGGTTTGTCCGGGATAAGCAAAGCGCCGTAATAAGGTTTATTATAAACACCGGTATTGTCGCAGTCCTTGTCTGGATGATTTATTCTGTAGCGAATTGTTCCTGGATTTATAGAGATATAATTCTTATACTTGTAAAAGCAGGTATCTTGTTAGAGATTATCCTGAGTTTTCATACCTGGTCTTATTCTTTCCTTGGTTACATGCAGGCCTTAAGCCTTCCTCTGTTTATGGGTTTTCCTACTTTCGTCGAGGACTATAATAATCTGCACGCCGTATTAGTCTCAATTTATTTAGTTTGTTGGGCAGTAATACTGAAGCTTAAGTTTTACGAATCCTTCAACCCGATCAGGGAGAAGGAATTAAAGAAATCGCACTCTTTCTTTGTTTCTACATCATTTTTCTCAATCATCGCTATTATATCATGGATGCTCTTTTTATTTTTAATACTCGGAAAAATTGAAGAAGGGGGGGAATTCTTGCATAAACAGATGCGCTACCTTGAAGACGAAGTATCCCTCGAAAAGATGTATTATGATGAACAAGATAAGATACAAGAGCTAATAGCGGGGATGATCGATAATGTTGAGACCAAAGAGGAAAGGGAAGGTATTATTGAAAGACTTAACTCCTTAGTAACAGGAACAAATATTGCTGAGATTAAAGCTTCGGAAGAAGAACTTATAGATTATCTTAAAAGAGGCGGCCCCGGTCTTATGCCGTCATTTGAGCCAGAACAATTAGTCGTTCTTCTTAAGGATTATTTTGATAAAAAGATCCAAATTAACTTAAGAAAGATCAAGCAGAAGATAATTTATGTTCTGAAACGCAACCAGTTTAGATTTATGGAGAGAATTCGTATTATAAGCCGGGTGGATAAGATACGCAGGGGAAAAATCTATCTGAAAATCCGTCAGTATGCGAAAGAGATTAAAAGAACTATTGAAGATTCAAAGAGGGTTGACCAAGAGGTAAAGAAGGAACTGGAAGATCTTGCAAAAGAACTTAAGGAATGGAAGGCCCTGGAAATCTATCGTCAGAAGATGGAGGAGTTAAAGAATCAGATTGTTCCTTTGGATGAGCAGGTTAAAAAACAATTTGAAAATTTGGTCTCTGATATAGAGAAAATAGAAACTGCCACTGATTTTAAAGAGGTAGAGAAGAAAATTGACTTAATGAAACACACAGTTCCTAAAGAAATGCAGAATCTTGTCCAGAAAGCAGAAGAAATTATGGATGTCTTGCAGGATATTCTTGTCCCCGAGGTGCTTAAGAAATTGAAAGAAGAATTAATGCAGCTCGAGGTACCTCTTAAACAGAAGGAGAAACTGCAAGAACAACTGAAGAATATTGAGCAGAAACAGGAGCAGCAAGAAAAACGGGAGAATATTGAGGAACTTTTCAAACTTGAGCAAATGCTTCTAGAGCTACGGAAAGAATTGAAAGACATAAAGTGGGAGGAAAAGAAGGAGGTTGAGCTGATTCCTCCTCCTGTGCTCAAAGAAAAAATATTAATTCGCATAATAATAATGCCTGATTATTCTGAGGTCTTCTTGGGCGAAGAGAAACAACTCATTGCCGTAGGCGAGTACGATGACGGTTCTCAGGAAGATTTAACTTCACTTGTACAATGGTCAGGCGCGGACGATATAATCGCTTCCGTATCTCAAGGCAAAGTTTCCACGCTTTCTGTTGGCAGGATTGAAGTCTACGCAGAATATAAAGAGTTAAAGAGCGAACCCGCCACAGTAGTTGTGTTAGCAGCGAAGTTAGTTGAAATAATCCTTACTCCTAAGAATTCAGAGATAACCACTAAAACAGGCGCATGGTAAATAAGGCAAAAAGATGACAAGAAAAAGGCGCTCATCGCAAATTACCACAATAACAGTTTTTATTATAGCGGCGATTTTCTTATTCGCTCTTATGAGCATTATTATCGGTAAGGTAGCACAGAAGAAAACAGTGGGGCAAGCCTTAAAACTAAAAGCTGAAGCGGTATATACTGATTCTTCCCGCAAGGATATCACTTCTTTGGTATCGTGGGAGATCACTAAAAAGCGCATCCTAAGAATAGATAAAGGCCTGGTAAAGCCGCGCACTATCGGAAAAACAGATGTTTTTGCTGGGCATGAGGGGATAAAAAGTAATCCTGCCCATATCAAAGTCAAGCTTACGTTAGAATGGCTGTTATGGCTTTTATTTAAAATTATTTTATTTTTAATATTCCTTATACTTGTAGTTCTTATAATTTTATATTTTTTAAATCAAAGAAAAAAAGATTATATCATGAGTTATGCATCCACAAACCCCCGAGAATTTATAATAATGTTGTATATGAATGTAAAAAATATTTTATTCTTGTTCGGATTAAGACATAAGTATGTTCTGCCGCCGCTTGCTTACGGCAGATTAGTAGAGAAGGGTTATTCTGTGAAAGATAACCTATTCTTAGAATTTACTATGAAATACGCCGAAGCTAAATACAGCAGGCACATCTTAATAAATACCCACGCCTTGGCGGCCTTGAACGATTATAATAAATTTTTGAAGATAGTTTTAGGGCAGGGAAAGAGAACGGACAGACTATTAAAGCATCTTTTGTGTTTATTCAAAAGGGTGCCGTTGTTTATAACTTATGGCTGATAAAATAAAAAAGAATAAAAAAACTTGACAAAGTTAAGATTTTTTGGTACTGTTTTTTTACTTGACAAAGCTTAAAGTATAGACTATACTTATGCTTGCGAATGAAACAAAAAAAATCAATTGACAGTTTTGGATAGTTAATTTTTCCGGCTAAAAGACGCGAAAGTAAAAGCAGAATTTAAAGCGTCCCGATGTTGTCGGGACGCTTTTTTATTTTTCTGGCTATAATGTCAGAAAAATTATCCCGAGCCGCCAGAAATATTATTAAGCGGCGAGGGATAACCGCTCTTTTGATAATTGAATAGCCAAGCGAGTCCCGTGCAAACGGGACGAGGCCCAAACAATCCTTTAGGATTTTTGAGGTCAAGAGGTTAATAAAAATAATCAAAGAGCCTTTATACAAACTTCCAAATTTTTTCGGAGAGTTTGATCCTGGCTCAGAGTGAACGCTGGCGGCGTGGATTAGGCATGCAAGTCGAGCGATATTGGGGGGGGTGCTTCGCAAGAAGTACTTCAACCGTAAAGATAAGCTCGCGTCCTATCAGCTAGTTGGCAGGGTAATGGCCTACCAAGGCTTTTGACGGGTAGCTGGTCTAAGAGGATGGTCAGCCACACGGGGACTGAGACACTGCCCCGACTCCTACGGGAGGCTGCAGTCGAGAATCTTTAGCAATGGGCGAAAGCCTGACTATGCGACGCCGCGTGAGGGATGAAGTATTTCGGTACGTAAACCTCTTTCGATAGGGAAGAAATCTCCTGTAGAAATGCAGGAGCTGACGGTACCTAGAGAAGAAGCCACGGCCAACTCCGTGCCAGCAGCCGCGGTAATACGGGGGTGGCGAGCGTTACTCGGATTTATTGGGTGTAAAGGGCAGGTAGGTGGCTATATAAGTTGGGGGTGAAATCCTTTGGCTCAACCAAAGAAC
>JAPLLU010000076.1 GCA_026387385.1 Candidatus Omnitrophota bacterium | reverse complement strand
AACAAAATCTGGCGGGCTCCTGCCAGGGAGCTATTTCCCACAAAGATAAAACGAGAAAGATCTAAATCCGGCAGTAAACCTATATTTATAGCGTGTTCAATATTAATATAGGTACCGAACCCACCGGCAATAAAAATCTTCCTTATCTTAGATAAATCCAAAGACATACGTTTGACCAAAACCGATGTCGCTGCATAGATAGCCGCCTTTGCGCGCTTGATATTTTCTATATCAGCCTCTGTAATAACGATATCCGAAGAAGAATCAGCCTCTTCCTTAAATACCACTACAAACTCTCTTCCATAATCACCGGACCGGATACGCTTATGTTTTATTTCTTTTATGCTTCCGTCTTTATCCAATAACCAGACTGATAACATCTGTGAGATTATATCAATGTATCCTGAACCGCAAATGCCGCGTGGTTTAACTGCGCCTATGGTTTCGTAGCTCACCTTAAATTCTGAAGGCGAAATCTTAACTTTTTGTATTGCTCCGCGGCTTGCCCGCATACCTGAGGTTACACCCGAGCCTTCAAAAGCGGGACCAGCGGAGGCAGAGGCAGAGATTAAAAATTCTTTATTGCCCAAGACTATCTCTCCGTTTGTGCCGATATCGATCAAAAGACTTAAATCCTTCTCATTATCTAAACCGCAAGATAAAACTCCTGCACTTGCATCTCCGCCCAAATAACTTGAAACCCCTGGAACGCAAGACAAAAGTCCGCGCGGATTTATCTTTATCCCTACTTCAGCAGCCCTGATAGTAGGTACAAAATTTGCAGTAGGCACATAGGGCTCTCTTCTAATATGGGTCGGGTCAACGCGCAATAAAAGATGTATCATAGTGGTATTACCGGCGCATAAAATACAATTTACATCATTAAGGTCCACATTATGCTCCTGGATTAATTCCTGAATCATGCTGTTCATGCCGTCAATAACTGCATGGTGTAATTTCTCAAGGCCATCCTGTTCCTGTGCATAAATAATGCGCGTAATAATATCGCTACCGAATGTAGCCTGCTTATTATAGGTTGCCTTTGTCCCTAAAACTTTTTTTGTGTTTAAATCTACCAGTTGCCCTGAGATCGTCGTGGTTCCGATGTCAAAACACAACCCGAAATTTTTTTGCGAAGTATCTCCTGGCTCAATAAGTACAACTTCAGCTGTGCCGTTTCTTTTTCCTAAGGTGACAGTTATTTTCCAATCAGAAGAACGCAATAACTCTCCTAGGCGCCTTATATTAGTCAATCCGGTCTGCATAACTGGAATATCCTGTATGGTGCGGATTGAGCGATACAATCTCTCCAGGTCGCTAATCCTATCTTCTAAATTCGGAGGCGGCATTTCTAAATATAACTTAGTAGCTAAAGATGAATGCACAAACAATTCTTCCCCAAGGATAGAAGCTGCAGAATCTGCCTCCTCGGTTTCAGAGTAAAAGCCTTTAAGCCTCAAATCTAATTCTTGGGGAGTGAGCTTTTCAAAATCCTGCCTGGATTCCGGAAGGACCTCAACTTCTAAATCGCTCTGAATGGTTGCCATGCACGCCAAATAAATCCCCTGTCTTCTTTCTTCTATGCTTATCCTTCCGGTAGGCTGTGTTAACACCTGTCCGCTTTTAACCCTCACTTTACATCTGCCGCAGACACCATCTCCACCGCAACTGGAATTGATATATATACCAGCAGAGATAGCCGCAGAAAGAATCGTTTTTTCTTTCTCTACTTCTACGGTTTTATTTTCCGGATAAAATGTAACCTTATATTTTTCCATGACTATTTAACTCTCTCTATGTTTTTACGGGTGGCTTGGATGTTTTCGAAGCCGCGTGATGCGGCTTAAGAAAATACCCAAGACAGCCTGCCTGCCGGTAGGCAGGGACCCGCTAAATTCTACAAATTCTTTAAGAACGACGGTATGCCAGCGGCCTCTTTAGGGCCGACTATTACTTGCCAGCCGGATTTATCTTCCAGGTCTCCGCTCATCACCGCCACATAACCCGGAATGATCAAGCGATTATGTGTTACTGTATTCTTTACTTCAAATTTATTCAGAGAGTCAGTAATCTTCTCGGCTGTAAACTTCTCTGCTGCCCAGGCAGTCAAAACCGACATCCCTTCCGTATCTACGCTCAAAATATATGAAGGGATCTTACTTGCCTCTACCTCTCCCAATACCGTATAATGGGTCAATGAGAAATTAGTGGTAACCAATACAGGCGATTTATCGGAAACGCTACCTACAGGATAAAGTTTTGGCTCCATCTGTAAAGGCTTCTGCGGATCAGTATATATATTCTGCCTTAAGGTTAGAAGCGATAAGGCCTCATACGCCTCAAACCCCTTTAACAAAACAATGCCGGCATATTTTACAATATAGGTGGCCGCTTCTATCGCCTCTTCATAAAAATCTTTCTTATCTACTATTACTAAAGCCGGATAACCTAAGCTACGGTCTGATTTCTTAAGGGCTAATCTTCTGATCTGTGTCAAATCCCAGACTTTTTCTGCAACAGGTTTCTTACCGGTATCTAAAACCAGTTCCTCTACCTTCTGGCTATTTAATTCCCTGGTAAGATTTGAAAGTGTCTCTAAATCCACAGATGTTGCTACTAGCGGCACCTTGAAGTCCTGGGCTAATTTAGACACCAAAACCATATTCTCTATAGTAGCATGATAAATCAGGGGTTTCCTCGACGCTGATATTTCTAACGCGCCTCTTAATGCCTCTATATCATCGCTCATAAGAACTAGGCTAAGCTGCGTATTGCTTAAAACCAATTTTACTACTTCTTGAAACCTTTTCTTGTCGTTATTTTGCCTGATTGCTAAGATATTAACATTTAATTCTTGCCCTATGCGCTCAAACTTTAACTTATTTATTTTCTCTAATCTTTGTTTAATTTCTTGGTCAGATAAATTGTCTTCAATAATAAACCCGATGGCGCAGGGATGATGAAATTTTTCTTCGTGGCGAAAGAGCACGGTTTCATTGCCTATATCTAATTTATTATCTGCCTCGCCAATACTAACTAATCTAATCGGAGGAAGGCTTGAGGCTTCTAATGCCTTCTTTGCCTCCAGGCTTAAATAAGGACATTTATCAATGCTTACCGCTTTCTTTGCAAGCTGCATGGCAAAAGCCAGGCACGTTACAAATCCGCATTCACGGCAATTGGTCTTTGGTAATAACTTGTAGATATCTAATCCGGATAGCGCCATTTTTATACTCCCGTTGTAAGTTCAAAAATATCCAATGAGTCAGCGTTGTATAATTCTTTTGCTAACCTTTCTGAAGCAGCGTGCCCTTTTAAAGCATCTAGCCTTCTTATTAAAGCCTCTTTCAAAAATATTTTTACTTTTTTATTATTTTTTAAATTCTGAAAAGAAATTACTATGTTATTTCCGGATATTTTTTTTATATTTCCTTTGCCATAAGTTGCCCCGGTAGATAACTGTAGTCCGTCAATAAGGCAAGATTTTGGTTTTTCATTTGCCCCCTGAACCAAAACATCCAATCCAAAGTATCTTTTGCACTTCAGGATCTTAATAGCCAACTCCCCTGCCAAGATACCCAATATTAAATAAGGCCCAAGGTGACCATGGAATTGTGCTGCTTCGTTTATTGTAATTCTTCTCATTTATTAATAAGATGCGCAAAATATCCTGCGCCAAAACCATTATCGATATTTACCACCGCAACACCAGGAGAACAGCAGTTGAGCATAGTCAATAATGCTGATAAGCCGCCGAAATTAGCCCCGTAACCACAACTCGTCGGGACAGCAATTACCGGACAACTCACCAGGCCGCTGACCAGGCTTGCTAATGCCCCCTCCATTCCCGCAACTACAATGATTACCCTTGCTTTCTTTAGCAGCTCTATATTACCCATAATGCGGTGAACGCCGGCAACACCTACATCATAAAGTTTGGTTACGCACTCTCCCATTACCTCTAAGGTAACAACCGCCTCTTCAGCTACACCTATATCTGATGTGCCTGCTGATATAACTAAAACAGGATTTTTAACAGAGGTTTTTCGTCTTTGTATAAAATAACCCAATTTTGCTAAAGAATTATATTTTAATTTAGGGAATATTTTCTTTAGGTAGGTAAAATTATCTTTTTCTAATTTTGTAAGTAGCAGGTCCTGCCCATTCTTAATTAACTGCTGAGATATTTTTTTAAGATGGAGCCTGGTCTTGCCCGGACAATAAACTGCTTCTGAAAAACCTCTACGTTTTAGCCTATCTATATCTACTTTGGCAAAACCTAAATCGCAAAAATATTTGTTCTTCATTATGTTCAACAGAGTTTATACTTTTCATTAAAATATAGTCTGAACTTTTAATATCCCCCAAACATGATAATAAAAATTAAGGCAATTAAAAGAATGGATAATATATAAAAATCGTTCAAGTAAAAAAAATCGCTCAGCCTTTCCTTAATTGAACTCTTTTGTAATGTAAAATTGCCTGATGCATAGCTAGTTTTGCTCAGGGCCGTATTCTTATTCACGGATTGCCTAAACGACTTCTTAAACTCTTCTATCTGATCTCTTTTAAACCTTAAATACACTCCTCCAACTTTATAAGCCGGCATTGAGCCGTCCTCAGCTAAATCTATAACCTCTTTTTCCGAGATACCTAAAATCAAGGAAACTTCTCGTATTGTTAAAAGTTTCTCTTCTGCCATATTTTATAATCCCTGCTGTTTTAAACCTCTAGAAAGATAATCCTCCATTAGGTTGCTTTTGCATTTAGAATACTCAATAAAAAAATATGCCTTACATAGCAAAAACCAGTACCTACGGTTTTTGTTAGTTTTTTATAGAACTATAAAGTTATGAATTGCTACTTACCTACTTTTCCAGCTGATACCCAAGAATCTATTGTCCTTCTCTCAAACCTCCAGCCTTCTCCTTCTTTTGCGCCCGGGACCTTTCCGGAATTAGCCCATTCCAATATTGAACCCAAATCTACTTCCAAATAACGCGCTAATTCTTCAGCATTCATAAAATCATGCAACATTGAACATCTGCCTTGCAATATTGCGCCTTCAGCAACATTCAGTCTTGCAGGATAAATATCGCCTTCCATAATTGCCGTAGGCAAAAGAACCAGCGCCTCTTTGGCTGTTACTTTACCCTTGACTCTACCTCCGATAATAATGCTATCTCCAACAATATCAGCAAAAACACTTGCGGTATGACCAATTGTAAGGGTGCCTTTTATTTCTAAGTTACCTTCGAATTTACCGTTTATACGCACGTTTACCGGATCCTTAAAACTTAAACTCCCTTGCATGTTAGCGTCTAAGTCCATAATTTTTTCTTCCAATCTTCTTCTTAAAGCCATCTTAATTCACCTCCTCTCGATCATTTACATTCTCTTTTATCCAAAATCATTGTTTCCAGATATCTTAAAAAGAAAAGAATAAACAAAGCGAGAATAGTGGTAAAAATAGCTGCACTAAAAAAACCGCACCCTGTGGCTAAACCAATACCAGCCACTACCCAAAGACTTGCTGCAGTAGTCAGGCCCTTTACTTCCTCTCTTTCCCGTATTATTGCCCCTGCTCCTAAGAAACCAATACCCGTGATTACGCCCGCAGCAATCCGGCTGGGATCTAACGCTGCCACATTTTTATATATATCAAAAACGTATAGAGATGTCAACATGATAAGACAGGAACCCAAAGATACCAAAATATGCGTACGTAACCCCGCAGTGCGGCGGTGTATCTGACGTTCAAGCCCGATGAGTCCGCTTAAAATGACTGAGGTGCTCAAGCGTATCATAATCTGGTAATCTGTAATCATTTACACCTCCTTTAATTCAAATCCGCATTTAAATCCAATCCCGAGATATAGCCTTTTTTAAATAGCTGATACCCCAAACCCGCGACCATCGCTGCATTATCCGTACAAAGCTTTTTTGAAGGAAAATATATTGTCAGGCCTTTTTCTCTTGCTATTTCATAAAATTTTTCTCTTAATCTTGAGTTTGCTGCAACGCCGCCTCCTACAACAAGCCTTTTTGTATTTTTTAATTTACAGGCCAATACTGATTTCTTAATCAGGGTATCTATCACTGTTTCTTGAAATGAAGCAGCGATGTCTCTTATCAGTTTGGAGTTTGCCTGCCTGCCGGACAGGCAGGGAGTTTGCCTGCCTGCCGGATAGGCAGGGAGTTTGGAGTTTTGCGTCATCTTGCGTACATAATACAATACCGCTGTCTTAATACCGCTGAAACTAAAATCAAGCGGGTTTTCTGTTTTTGAGCACCCCAATCTGATTTTCCTGGGATTACCGTTTTTACTTAATCGTTCAATGAGCGGCCCGCCCGGATAACCCAATCCCAAAATCTTGGCTACCTTATCAAATGCCTCACCGCAGGCATCATCTTGGGTTGAGCCTAAAAGTTGAATTTTATCAAAATCTTTCAAATAAAATAAACTTGTATGTCCTCCAGAGACTACCAAAGACACAAAAGGTAAACTTACGTGTGAATTTTCCAGAAAACTTGCATAAATATGGCTATATAGATGATTGATGCCTAATAAGGGAATACCAAGGCCAAGGCTGGCTGATTTGGCAAAGGATATGCCTACCAATAAAGAACCTAAGAGCCCAGGCCCGTTAGTAACGCTGATCAAGCCTACATCTTTTAAGTCGATTCGTGCTTCTTTTATAGCGCTATTTGCTATCTGAGTTATGGTTTCCAATTGCATACGGAAGGCGATCTCAGGCACTACGCCCCAGTATCTTTTATGTAAACTAAGGCTAGAGGCAATAGAATTAGACAGTATTCTTCTGCCGTCTTTTACTACGGATGCAGCAGTTTCATCACATGATGTTTCTATGCCTAATATGTACATACCCTTCCTTACTTTTTTATCATTTGTGAAACAAAGACGAATTTATAGCCTTGCTTTTCTAACCGCGGCATTTCTTCCTTTAACACCTCTAAAGTAACTTTGTGGTCATGGCCAATACCTATGGCTTGTCCGTAAGATTTTGCCGTTTTCTTTAATTTTTCTAACTGCTTCCTAATATATTCCGGTTCTTCATTATTATCTAAGAATACGCCTCTCCTGGCAAAACCCAGATGTATTTTTTTTGCCAAATTAAAACAGATAGATTCAGAAGATACAAAACTATCAAGAAAATAAAGATTCCTGCTCTTTAGTACTTTAAATACGATTGACATAATCCGGGGGTCCTCTGTAGCCTTTGACCCCATATGGTTCGAAACGCCTTTAACATAAGAAATATTAGCTAAATCCTGGCTAATAATTTCGTTGACAGTCTTTTCATCCATGGAGGTCATAATGGTATTCTCTTCCAGGCGATACTTTTCGTGCGGCTCCATAGGCAAATGCAGCATTATCTCTACGCCTCGTTCATGCAACTGTTGAGCAACCTCGTTAGTATAATTTAGATTAGGCAAAACAGAGGCGGTTAAAGGGTATCTGATCTGGTTTAAAATATCTAAGTTATTAACATTATAGCCCCAATCATCAATAACGATAGCAATCTTAGCGATAGGTGCAGTAACTTTAGTGATTTTTCCCGCCTGCTTAATTCCGAGTTTAATAACCAGTAAGGTCTCAATGACAATTAAGGCCGCTAAAATGAGAATTGTGATCCTATAACCTTTATAACGCATTCCTATTTTCCGGTAGTTGTCTTAGTTAGCTTATAAATTTTTACGGCCTTTAAGATATCCACAGCCCTCATAAGCTGATTATCGCTTTTATAATCAGGGGCTTGAGCACCTTTATTTTCCTGGTCACTTTTTTCTAATTTTTCAAATATATATTGTGGCTTCTCAAGCTCTACCTCTTCTTTAGTTTCAGGCCCTATCCGTGACTCCTCGGCAATAATATCCGGCTCTACGCCCTTCCCGTGGATTACTTCTCCTGAAGGCGTAAAATATCTGCTGGTAGTAAGCCTTAATCCCGAACCATCACTTAAAGGTATGATGGTTTGTACAGAGCCTTTACCGAAAGATTTTGTTCCCAATAGAATTGCGCGTTTATAATGTTTTAGGCACGCAGCGACTATTTCGCTGCCCGAAGCAGAACCCTCATTTATTAATACAACCATGGGTGAATCCAGGATAGGGCGGTTAGACTCAGAGACAAATTCTAAATTCTGCGATGCAAGACGGCCTTTTGTGTAAACAATAAGATTGCCTTTTTCGATAAATTTTCCCGTTACCTTAACCGCTTCATCCAGCAAACCTCCGGGGTTATTACGTAAATCCAGTATTAAACTAGTCATGCCTTCTTTAGACAGTTTTTCTAAAACTGCATCCATGTCTTTAGAGGTGTTTTCTCTGAATTCAAGCAGGCGGATATAGGCGATGCCTTCCTCTAAAATCTTTGCCTCCTTTATATCTTTAATTTTGATGATTTCGCGTATTATTTTTAATTCTAAGATATTCTTTTCCGATTCTCTTAAAAGGGTAATATTTACTGGTTCTCCCGGAGGGCCTCTTAATTTTTTCACCGCCTCGGTGAGTGTCATATCGCGGGTTATCTCATCGCCGATTTTAATAATCCTATCATTCGGCTTTACGCCTGCCTTCCATGCCGGGGTATCCTCTATAGGCGTGACTACAGTTAAAAGACCGTCTTTTACAGTAATCTCAATCCCCAATCCGCCGAATTTGCCTTCTGTATCAACCTTTAATTCATTATATGTATCGGGATCCATAAATTGGCTGTGAGGATCCAACGAAGAAAGCATCCCATTTAACGCACCATAAATTAAATCACGGGGAGTAACTTCGTCAACATAATCTGTCTTGATAGTTGCCAGCGCATCCGAAAAAAGCTCTATTTGGCGGTACAAATCATCTTTTTTATCTTTTTCTGAGGCAATAGAATAAACCGAAAAGATTAGTATCCCTAAAACTACGAATATGAATAATCTTTTAGCCATCGGATAGTCTCCTCCTTAATATTTCCTGCACCACCTTTGGGTTTGCGACCCCTTTAGATTTACGCATTACCTGACCCACCAAAAACATAAGGGCATTGCCTTTTCCGTTTTTGTAGTCATCTACGGACTTGATATTTTCTTTTATTACTTCATCCACTAAATTATCCAGGTTTTTTGAATCCGAGATTTGAAATAAATTTTTATTTTTAATTATCTCGGATGATAAAACAAGGTTAGTGATGGATTCACTGAAGACTGACTTTGCCACCAGATTAGAGATATTGCCGCTTTGTTCTAGCTTTATCAATTTTATAAATTCTTGAATTCCTCCGGGGATTTCTACTTCAGAGATTGTCTTGTTATTAGCATTGGCTATCGAAGCCAGCGGGCCTATCAGCCAATTTGCCACCGGCTTCTTATTTTCATCCGGATAATCCTTGAAACACTCCTCAGCGTAATCAGCATCTTTCTTAGAAGCAACTAATATCTTGGAGTCGTATTCGGATAATCCGTATTCTTTCATAAAGCGTATTTTCTTACTTTGAGGTAATTCCGGAATAGATTCTTTAATCTCTTCTATTTTTTTATGCGAGATCAAAAACGGCGGTAAATCTGGATCAGGAAAATAACGGTAGTCCTGAGCCTCCTCTTTTGTGCGCATTGAAAATGTCTTTGCAGATTTAGCATCCCACAATCTTGTATCCTGAATAATCGATTTTCCTTTGCTTAATAATTCTATCTGGCGGCTTATCTCAAAACCTAAGCCGTCTTTTACCGCCTTAAAAGAATTCATATTCTTTAGTTCTGTTTTAATTCCTAACTCCAATGAACCTGTCTTCCTTATTGAAATATTGGCATCACAGCGCAAAGACCCTTTCTCCATATCGCAATCAGAAACATCTAAATACCCGATAATGCTTTTTAAAGTAGTTAAATATTCGTAGGCCTCTTGAGGGTAATTCATATCGGGTTCGCTCACTATCTCTAATAAGGGGATACCGGTCCGGTTAAAATCTACCAGGCTTATTTCCTGCTGATGAATTAACTTCCCGGCATCTTCTTCCAGATGCACGCGCCGTATGCGTATATGTTTGGTTTTATCATCGGTATCAATATCCAGGAACCCGTCTTTAGATAAAGGTAAATCGTATTGAGAAATCTGATAGTTCTTAGGTAAATCCGGATAAAAATAATTTTTCCGGTCAAATTTGGTATATTCTTGCACCTTGCAATTTAATGCCAGCGCAACTTTAATTGCATAATCTAAGGCAACTTTATTTAAAACAGGTAGAGAGCCTGGGAAACCAAGACAAACCGGGCAAGCCTGTGAGTTTGGCTCCTGGCCAAATTCTGTGGAACAGGCGCAGAATGCCTTGGTTTTAGTTTTTAGATGGACATGGACTTCTAGTCCGATAACTGCTTCGTAATCCATACTGCCTTGAACCCTCTATATTTTAGGTCTCATCTTATGCCATGGGGTATTCTGCTCATAGGCATAAGCTACCTTAAAAAGCATTTCTTCATTAAAGTGCTTTGACAAAATCTGTAACCCCACGGGAAGGCCTTTTTTGGTAAACCCGCAGGGAATGGATATCCCGGGGATACCTGCCAAATTTGCGGAAATTGTATAGATATCAGAAAGATACATCTTCAAAGGGTCGTTTATCTTTTCCCCGATCTTAAATGCCGCTGTAGGAGATGCGGGAGTCACGATGCAATCGAAT
>JAPLLU010000066.1 GCA_026387385.1 Candidatus Omnitrophota bacterium | reverse complement strand
GCTCGGTACGCGACTCTTCTTTGCGAAACATAACTTACTCTCTTTCTTCGTTTTCTTCTTTTATCTCCTCTTTCAATAATTCCTGTATAAAATGCGTAGATATTTCCCCTTTTATAAACAAAGGGTTTTGTAGCAGTTGCGAGTGAAAAGCTATTGTTGTTTTAATGGGCGCAATATTAAATTCACTTAATGCCCTCTGCATAATCTTGATTGCCTCCTGGCGGCTACTTCCGTAAGTTATAAGTTTAGCCACTAATGAGTCATAATACGGAGTGATTTCGTATCCGGGGTAAATGTGGGTATCTAAACGCACTCCCCTGCCACCTGGAAAATTAATCGTCTCTATTTTTCCCGGGCAAGGCATAAAATTATTTTCAGAGTCTTCGGCATTTATCCGGCACTCTATTGCTACACCCTTTATTTGAATATCTTCTTGCTGAAAGTGAAGTCTTTCGCCAGCGGCAACGCGTATTTGTTCTTTTATTAAATCTATTCCGGTTACCATCTCGGTAACCGGATGCTCAACCTGAATCCTGGTATTCATCTCCATAAAATAAAAATCATTGTTTTGGTCTAATAAAAATTCTATTGTTCCAGCGCTAACATAGCTTACCGTCTTTGCTCCTTTAATAGCGAGTTCCCCTATACGCTTACGTAACTTATTATCTATAGCGCAAGAAGGAGATTCTTCTAATAATTTCTGATGTCTTCTCTGGATGGTGCAATCTCTTTCCCCGAGATGCACAATACGTCCGTACTTGTCCGCTAAAATTTGTATTTCAATATGCCTGGTTTTTTCAATATATTTCTCGATATAAACGCTGGGATTGCCAAAATTAACCTCTGCTTCCTGCTGTGCAGTAATAAGGCTTGAGATTAACCTGATATCATTGTGGCATACCCTCATCCCTCTTCCGCCTCCTCCTGCAGAGGCCTTTATGATTACGGGATATCCTATCCTTTTTGCGGTTTTAATTGCCTCTTCTTTATTTTTAATAACGGAAGTACTGCCGGGAACGATTGGAAGGCCTGCTTTTTGCATGGTTGAGCGCGCTACCATTTTATCGCCCATGAGCCTTATATTTTCAGGAGTAGGCCCGATGAAAGTTATATGACAGGACCCGCAAATTTCCGCAAAATGAGCATTCTCTGCCAAAAACCCGTAGCCGGGATGTATGGCTTCTACATCAGTAATTTCTGCGGCACTTATGATTGCCGGGATATTGAGATAACTATTGCTACTCTGGGCTTTTCCGATACAAATAGCCTCATCGGCAAAGCGTACATGCAGAGAATTTCTGTCTGCTTCAGAGTATACGGCCACCGTGCGAATGTCTAATTCCTTACAGGCACGGATTATCCTTAAAGCTATCTCGCCCCGATTAGCAATTAATATTTTAGAAAACAATTTAGTTGGTTAGTTTGTTAGTTGACTAAAAAACTATTAAATAGCCAGGCTAACAGACTAAGATTAGAGAGGTTCAATGAGAAACATCGGTTGTCCGAATTCTAAGGGTTCGGAGTTATCAACGAGGATTTCTAATACCTTGCCTTTAACTTCCGATTTTATTTCATTCATTAACTTCATTGCTTCTATAATACAAATAACCTGCCCAGGTTCAATTATTTGTCCTGTTTCAACAAAAGGTGCGGCATCAGGCGACGGGGAGCGGTAAAAAGTGCCTACCATAGGCGCCTTTATTTCAATTGTCTTTGCGGTAGCCTTTTCAATGGCCTCAGAAACTTCTTGGGATGTGCCTTGCGGGATCTTTTCTCTCTCTACCACGATTGACCCGCCTGGCATCTCTAATCCTGAGCCCATTTTTTTTAATTTTATGCGCATATCGTCTTTTTCTATTTCCAGCTCAACGATGCCGTTTTCATTCATAAGATTGATCATTTCCTTTATTTCTTTAATATTCACCTAAGCTCTTCCTTTCTTATAACTTATCTCATCCTTTGTGGTTCGTTTTAATCTTATTAGGAAGGGCTGGGTTCACCCAAGCCCTTCCTTCCTTTTATCAGTAGGCTCTCTCTACATATTCTCCTGTCCGCGTATCGACTTTTATTTTATCTCCGGAGTTAATAAAAAGAGGGACTAGTATATTTGCTCCCGTATCAATCTTGGCTGGCTTTGTTCCGCTTCTTGATGTGTCTCCTTTAATTCCGGCCTCGGTATGAACAATGTTAAATTCAATAAAATGCGGTAAATTTACGCTAAGAACATCATTTTTATAAAAAAATGCGGTAACGTCGAGATTATCTTTTAAGAATTTAATTTTTTCTCCAATCGAATCTCTAGAAACCGTTATTTCTTCAAAATTATCCTGGTCCATAAAGTGATAAATTTCTCCTGAGTGATAGAGGTATTGTAGTTTTCTCTCCTCAACATAAGCCTCTTCTATTTTTTCATCTCCCCGAAATGTCATTTCCTGGATATTGCTATTTTTTAGATTCCTAAGTTTTGTACGTATAAATGACGCACCTTTGCCGGGTTTTACAGGCTGGGATTCTACAACCTGATATACGATTCCACTGACTAATATTGTCAGGCCTGATTTTATTTCATTTATCGAGATTCCCACTTAATAATTCAACTCCTTCTTCTCTTACCAGAACCATGTCTTCGATCCTTATGCCGAACCTGCCTGGTAAGTAAACCGCGGGTTCAACAGTAAAGACCATTCCTGCTTTTAATTTGCTTTTTTCTTTAGCTGATATGTGAGGCGCTTCATGCACCTCAAGGCCTATTCCGTGGCCTAAGTTGTGACCAAAAAACCCGCCGTATTCTCTCTGGGCTATATATTGGCGGGCAACTCTGTCGATTTTATCTATATTAACTGCTGCCTTTATTTCTTTTATTGCCCTATCTTGCGACTTAAGAACTATATCGTAAACGCTTCTGATTGTAGAGGTTATTCTACCTGAAAAGAAAACTCTTGTCAAGTCGGATTTATAACCGAGATAGTCGACGCCGCAATCAATCAGTACTGGTTCGTTGTTTTTGACCTTTCTTGAGGAAGTTATGTGATGAGGGAAGCTTGAGTTAGGGCCAGAGGCAACAATTATATCAAACGCAGAACTAGAGGCACCATTATATCTTATAAAACGCTCTAATTCTGCCGCAATCTCAATTTCTCTTATGCCGCAACCTATTAGCCCATGTATAAATTTAAACGCCTTGATATTTATAGCAACCGCTTCTTTTATTTTTCCTAATTCTTGCGGGCTTTTGATTTCTCTTAATTCTTCCACCAAACCGAACGTAGGGATTAAATCAGCTTTTTTATTAAATTCTTCATTTAATTTTTTATACTCTGCAAAAGGCAAGTGCCTTTCTTCGAACCCGATGCGCCTAAAGCTTAGGTCCAAACAGGCATCCGCTATCAACTTAAAAACTGAACCGTTCATTTTCCTTATCAGGGCTATTTTGATATTTCTTTTTGCCTCTTCTATATATCTGAAATCGGTAATAAAGATATTTGCTTTTTTTGAAACTATAAGGTATGAATCGCGGATTCTGTAATCAGCCAGGTATGAAATATTAGCAGGAAAGGAAACAATGAGGCTATCAAGTCCGGCTTGCTCTAATTTTGTATAAATCCTTTGTAAACGCCGAGAGACCATATGCCACTTTTTTTTATAGCAACAAATATCACCGCATCAATTCTGCCTTTTTTAAGAAAATAACGGGGATTCGTCTAATACTAAATTAAATCTATCAAAGCTCTAAGGCCGAGTATATAACTTTTTAACCCAAAACCTAATACCGTACCTTTCACTACTCCGCTAATAAGTGATTTCTGCCTAAAATCTTCCCTTGAATAAATATTAGATAAGTGCACCTCAACCGTTAGTAACCCGCTGGCTGAGATAGCGTCCCTAATAGCGACGCTGGTATGTGTATAAGCTGCCGGATTTATTAATAAGCCGTTAAACTTTTTTTTGCTTTTACCGATTAAGTCTACAATCTCTCCTTCGTGATTGGACTGCACAATCTTAAGGCTAACCTTATTCTTTTTAGCAATTTTACCTAATTCATCATTTATCTCTTTTAGGGTCACCCTCCCATAGACCGCAGGTTCTCTTTGCCCCAATAAATCCAGATTCGGACCATGTATGACTAATATTTTATTCATATACTCCTCTTACCTGCCTATCGGCAGGTAGGCTTGCCTATCTGCAGGCAGAAATCCCAATTTCCAATACTACCAATACTACAAAATAAACCCTGTTACTGACGAGATGGAAAATAATTATGTCAGTAACGGGGTAAATCCCAATTTCCAAATTCCAAAGATTAGTTTTGGATTTGGGATTTTGAATTTATTTGGCATTTGGTAGTATTTGCCTGCCTGTCCGGCAGGCAGGGATTTGGGATTTATCATTTTTCGGCTTCATCAATAAGCATAATCGGTATTCCATCTTTTATAGGATATTTTTTGCCACAGTTCTTACAGATTATTTTATTATCTTTTAGCTCTACATCTCCTTTGCAGGCAGGACAGGCCAGGATTTCCAGTAATTCTTTATCTATCATTTTTCATCTCCTGGTTTAGTTTTGGATATATAGTGCATCCTTAATTCATAAAGCATGTTTTCCAGTAAATCCGTTTCTTCTTTTTTTAAGTTCCCCTTTGTTTTCTCTTTCAGCATCCCCAGGGTGTCAATTATAAACTTGGCCTGGCTTGGGTCCTCTTCTTTTTTGTTTGTAGAAGGATTCGCTACTACGCCTAAAGAAATAGATGCCTGAAGGCCAAGGGTGGTTATAAAGAAATTGAAGTCCGGTTCAGGAGGAACAAATTTACCCTCGATCTTTAATTTGTCTTTTTCTTTTTCCGCTGCCTCTTTCCAATTTTCGTCTATATTTTTATTTAACTCGGTCATGCAATTAACCCCCTTTTAGTAAATTATTATCCCAGCATAACCAACAACGCTATCGAAATCTCCGGTTACCTCACCGCTAGTTTGATACTTTATCAGCTTAGAATTTTTTGCTCCTAACGCCTTGGCTAAAGAAAGCATGGCGATAACCGGAGCATATCCGCACATGGAGATATTGAATTCTCCGATAGTACGCATTAATTTCTCTTCGTTTAACTCCAGTATCGATTCTATAGCAAGTTTGTCTTTTTTTTGGGCTACATCATGCGGCTCGTAGTGTGTCATATCGGAGCTCGCTACAATTGTAAATGAATCTTTTAACTTGAGCTCTTTAATGGTGCCTGCTATCTCTTTGCCGATTTCTTGAAGGATCTTTATGTTGTCAGAAAGAAAAGCAATAGGAATAATCTTAAGGCCAGTTTTAAAATATTGTAAAAACGGTAATTCTACCTCTAAAGAATGCTCGTGCAGATGGGCCAGAGAATCATCTTTTAAAAATCTGGAATTAGAGATTATCTTCTTGGCAACATCTGTGTCTATTTTAACATCGCCCATCGGCGTCTGCCAGGAGCCCTCAGACATAATACTATATGCATGTCCGTAACCAGTATGGTTAGGGCCCAGCAGTATTACCTTATCTTTAATATTAATGCTAGAGATGGTTGCACCGGCTACACGCCCTGAGTACATGTAGCCAGCATGCGGCACCATACAGGCAATAGCATCGATTTTTATCGCCTTATTATCAATAAGTGATTCAATTTGTTCTTTTAGGCCCTGGGCGGAAGATTGGTAAAACTGTCCTGCTACCGCAGGTTTTCTTAATTTAGATTGCTCCATTTTAGTGCAGCCTCTAAAATCTTTTTACCTTCTTTCAGGTCATGGCCGGTTGCCGGTTGATGCGCTTCGATAATTTTAAGAGTATTTTTTTGAAGGTAAGGATTAAGGCGGCTAAAGTCAAATTCGCCTTTTGCAGGCGCTTTATGGTCATCGCACCCAGAAACATCGTGTAAATGGACACCAAGCATATACTTGCCATAAAGATCCAGGTACTCATTGGGATTTGAGAGTCCTAAATTCTCCATAACCTGCGCATGGCCGGTATCATGCCAATAGTATATATTCGAACCTTTGAAGGTCTCAAGGATTATTTTTAGCTCTTCCGAGGAAGGGATTTCCCGATAATAAAATCGTGTTTCAACACCTAATGATATATCCTGATTTTTTGCATACTGGCCTAATTCTTCTAAACTCCTGAGTGCATTCTCAAAAAATGGGCCAGAAGACTCTTTCCTTTTTTTTACCATGTCTTCTTTTAATATTTTAAATTCCTTAGAATCCTTTGCGCCATTTTTATAGAGGCCGATAAGCTCTATTGTCCTATCAGGTACCTCTACCCTGCCGCAATGCAGAACAACTGCTTTAGCGCCGAGGCGCTTTGCCGTATCTATTGTTTTTTTGCTAAATTTTACAGCGTTACGCCTCTGGACCTCATCTGTTGAAGCCATAGAATAATAATCAGGTAACGCTACTTCACGCTTTAAACCTTCTGGGATCGGACAGAAATTATGTAAACTTACAACTCTTATCTGTTTTTCTTTAGTTAGTTTCTCAATATCGCTTACTATCTCACTAGTAAGATTAAAACTCAGTTCTATTTCTTCAAAACCAAGAGCCTTTATCTCAGAAACTAATGCATACCCATCGGCATAACGGAATGCATTCCATGATGTAGACAGCGCAAGACCCATCTCCTATCTTCTTCCTCTAGCCTTTTTTCTTTTGCGTTCGCTGGGTTTTTCGTAATGCTTACGGTCTCTCAATTCTCTTAAGATCCCTTCCTGTTCGATCTTCCTTTTGAATCTACGTAGTGCCGATTCAAAAGATTCGTCTTTTTTTATTTCTATCTCAGGCATAAATAATCATCTCCCTCCTTAGTGCCTTTTTAGAATTTTTAATATATCATTGTTTTAGAAAAGTGTCAATTTATTCTTAGCTGATGATTGTATCTTACAAGGTTAAGTTTGAGGTTAAGGCTGAGTAATTTGTAGTTAAATATTGGCTAAATTAGCGAAGTCTTGGAGAGAAAGCTCTTCAGGGCGGATATTAGGATTGACATGGTATTCTTTAAAGAATAGCTCTAATTTTTGCTGCGGGATGATTCCTTTGAGGCTATTCTTCAGGATCTTTCTGCGTTTGTTAAAAGCTGTTCTGATAATCTTAAAAAGCATTTTTTCATTCTCTACTTTGACTGAAGGCTCAGGTCTTATTTTTAACTCTAGGACAGCAGAATCTACTTTGGGGGTAGGGAAAAAGCAGGTATTTTTTACGTAAAATAAGATTTTGGCCATAGCGTAGTATTGAACAAAACAGCTGAATGAACCGTATTCTTTAGGGCCAGGGCCGGAAACTATCCTTTTGGCAAATTCTTTTTGAACCGTAAGAATTATTGATTCAATCTTATCCGGGTATTTTAACAGGTATTCAATTATAGGAGTTGTAATATAATAAGGGATATTGCCTACAATATTTATTTTATTTTTTAACTTAAGCAGGTGCCTTCTTAATTTAAAGCTCAGGATATCCTGATTAATTACCTTTACATTGCCATACCCCCTTAGATTATCCTTTAATGAAGCGCAAAGATGATGATCTATCTCCAAAGCCAGCACTTTGTTAACTTGTTTAGCAATTATTTTAGTTAATTCCCCTCTCCCTGCGCCAATTTCTAAAACTGTATCATCTGGCTTAAGCTGACAGGCAGAGATTATCTTACCTTGAATATTTTTATCGATGAGGAAATTTTGACCTAATGACTTTTTAGGTTTAATCTGCATTTTACTACGAGCCTGATTGCTTCAAGCAAGGAATCGGGACTGGCTAAGGCGGGTTTCGTGGCTATGTCAAAAGCGGTCCCGTGCAAAGGAGAAGTTCTTATAAAAGGAAGGCCTAAAGTCATATTGACCCCCGAAAGCCCCCCTGATAACTTTAATGGTATTAATGCCTGGTCATGATACATGGCAATTACGCCATCGTACTTACCTTGTTTTGCTTTTAATATAGCCGCATCTGATGACATAGGGCCGTCAAGTACTTTTATGTTTTTCCTCAGAGCGTATAGTGCGGGCTTTATGACATTATTTTCCTGACTACCGATAAGCCCGCAATCAGAAGCATGGGGATTCAATCCGCATACGACAATACGCGGATCCCTGATGAGAAAAAGTTCCTTAAGTGCCTTGTAAGTAAAAAGAATAGCCCTGGAGATATTATCTTTATTTAATGATGCGGCTACATCCTCTAATGGAATGTGTCTTGTAACTAAACTAAACTTCAGGCTTTTATTTAACAGCATCATTAAATAGGCTTTAGTGTTAGTCTGTCTTGCCAAATATTCAGTATGGCCCAAGAAATGAAATCCAGCTTTATTAATAGCGTCTTTAGAAATAGGACAGGTAACAAGGCAATCTATTTCCTTTTTCTTAATCAGCTCTAAGGCTTGATCTAAATATTCAATGGATGCCCTTCCGTATTCCGCCTTTACTCTGCCAAACACAAAATTTTTATGTGAGACGTTATTTAAATCTATAAACTTTATACCTGAAGCTTGAATCCTGCAGCCTGAAGCTTTATCAAAAACCCATTTGTCTCCGATTATTATAAATTCTGCCAAGTGAGAAACTTCGGGCAATGCCTTTGCAATGATAGCCGGGCCTATCCCGGATGGGTCCCCCATGGTAATACCAACTCTAATTCTTGTTTTATACATTTCTTCAATTAAAGCGCAAAGTGTAAAGCTAAAAGTGCAAAATTAAAGTTTAAAACTAAAAGTTTTGAGCTTCGAGTTTTGGTTTTTCGCTTTACTCCTTAAGCTTTTCGCTATATTAATCTCTACATTATTTTGATATATGAGCGCTGCTTAAGCTCATCCACCCACTTTGTTAATTCTTCCTGCAGTTTTTTATTATATAGAAATGCGTGAATCATATCCTGGTTTTCGCTTAAGGTTTGTTGCCGGGTAGGGATTATATTAACCAATTTAAAAATATAATATTTATTTTCTATCTTAATCGGACTTGACACCTCTTCTAAGTTTAATTGAAATATTACGTCTTCTATTTCTTTTCTCAATTCTCCGTTTTTTTGAGCGTTAAATTTATTTAATTCTAAAGAGTTTTCTTTAGCCACATCCTGTAATCCTTCATTGTTCTTTAATTTTTGATAGAGGTCATTAGCCGTATTTTCGTTATCTATACTTAAAGATTCAAATTCTCTTTGTTCAGATATAATAAATTTATCTTTATTGTTCTCATAGTAATCAGTAACCTCAGCCGGATTAATCATAATTTTTCGCTTGATCTTAGCATCTATGATAGCGTACATAAGCAACTGTTCTTTTATTTTTGTTTCTATATCCGCCTGTGACATGCCTTGCTGCAAGAGGGCATTCTGGAATTCCTTATCAGAAGCATAGCGTTTCTTTATGTCTTCTATCCTTGCCTTCACCCTGGCCTCTTCTATATTGATTTTTTCTCTCCTTGCCTCCTGCAAAATAAGACGGTCATCTATCAGTTTATCCAATAAATCCGATTTCATTGATTGAATCTTATCCTCTAATTCTTCATCTTTATACTGCTCCTCTAATTGAATAGTAGTAAAATTTATAAAATTATTCAAGTCTCTTTGCGTCACTATATCGTTATTCACAATGGCAACAATCCTGTCCTGGGCGTATAAATTAGTGAAGCCGCAAGCTGCAAGCCACAAGCCGCAAGTAAAGACCAAAAAAGATATTCTTTTTGCCTGAAGGCTGCAGCCTGCAGCCTGCAGCCTCGGTTTGCTTTTATGTCTCTTTATTTTCATTTGTTATTACCCTCTTAAAGTTGCTGACCGCTTCTTTTAATAATCTGCAGTAAAGATCAAACCCTATAGCAGAAATAAAGCCGTGCTGTTCTACCCCTAAAAGATTACCTGCTCCTCTTAACTCCAGATCCTCCATAGCGATATGAAAACCGGAACCCAAACGGGAATATTCCTGGATTGCCGAAAGTCTTTTTCTTGAATCAGTATCTAAAAATTCATTTTTAGGTATCATAAAGTAGGCATAGGCCGGCCTATCGAATCTGCCGACCCTGCCGCGTAATTGATGTAAATCTGATAACCCGAAGCGATGGGCATTGTTAATAATAATTGTGTTTACGTTAGGGATATCGATACCTGATTCAATAATCATGGTGCAAATTAAAACATCTATTTTCCCCCCCAAAAAAGCGAACATTACCTTTTCAAGCGTTTTCCCAGGCATCTGGCCATGGGCTACAGCAAATCTAATATTTGAAGGTAAGATTCTGGTAATTCTATTCCTTAGCTTCTCGATATCATGAATACAATTATGGACAAAGAAAACCTGACCTTTTCTGTTCAGTTCCCTGGTGATTGCCTGGCATATTAAATCATCGTCATATTCTACCACAACTGTTTTTATAGACAATCTATTTCCCGGAGGAGTATTAATGACAGACAAGTTTTTTGCTCCCATCAGGCTCATATATAATGTCCGGGGAATCGGTGTTGCAGTCAAGGTAAGCACCTCCGTACTCAGCCTCAGGGCCTTTAATTTTTCTTTTGCCTTTACGCCAAAACGCTGTTCTTAATCAATGATTAGTAAACCAAGGTCTTTGAACCCCACATCTAAGGATAATAACCTGTGCGTGCCGATAACAATATCAACTGTCCCGTTTAAGATTCCTTTGATAATTTCTTTTTGTTCGGCGGCTGTTTTAAAACGGGAAAGCATTTGGATATTTATGGGGAAAATCTTAAGCCTTAAAGAAAAATTCTGATAATGCTGTTCAGCCAGAATAGTAGTAGGCACTAGATAGCATACCTGCTTATTATCCATTACGACTTTGAATGCGGCGCGCATTGCTACTTCCGTTTTTCCGTAACCGACATCTCCGCAAAGAAGCCTATCCATGGGTTTAGGTGATTCTAAATCGGTTTTTACATCTAAAAGCGCTCTTATCTGGTCCGGAGTTTCTTTATATGGGAAGCTTGCTTCAAATTCTTTCTGCCATTCAGTATCGGCAGAATAAGTAAAACCGGATACGCTTTGCCGCATAGCTTCGAGCGATAACAGTTCCCAGGCTAATTTTTGTACCCCTTTTCTTGCCCTCTCTTTGATCTTCTGCCATTCCTTTGTCCCTAATCTATTTAACCTCGGCCTTCTTACCTGAAAGGCGATGTATTTCTGCACAAGGTGCATCGCATCAGTAGGAACGTATAATTTCTCCTGGCGATCGTATTCAATTACTAGATGATCCTTATATACGTCCTGAACCTTTATTTTCTCTAGCCCTAAGAATTTACCTATCCCATGCTGACTATGCACAACATAATCACCGGTATTTATATCCAGGAAATTTTCTATAGGGAACTCTTCTTTAAATGCTGAGAACTTAAATGCATGAGTTTTTCTAATCGGCAGGATAATGACCATCGAATGCTGCCAAAGTGCAATGCCGTCTTTCGGATTGAACGTCTTGATTGAAGCAAGCTTATCCCCATCTAATTCAATGCGCACCGGCAATTCAAAGGTGAAGGGAAATATATCTATAATTCCTCCCCGGCGAGAAAAATCCCCTTCCTCACTACAGGCATCTTGTCTCTTGTAGCCAAAATCAACCAGGGAAAGTAAGATGCTATCTAAATCGAATTTACCACCGGTATATAGTTTGAGGGATCTAAACATATATTTAAAAGTTTAAGGATTTAGGTTGAGTTTAAGATTAAGGTTGAGGGCAAAACAAAGAAACACTAAGCCAATTTTTAACTCTAAAACTTATTTTATGCGCTTACGAGTCCAGACAAGAACTAAAGGAGAGGCAATATAGACAGTAGAATATACTCCGGATATAAAACCGGCTAATAAAGCAAAGGCAAAATTACCCAAGACCTCTCCACCGTATAATAAAAAAGATATCACAACCAATAATGTAACTCCAGAGGTAAGAAGGGTTCTGGATAAGGTTTGGTTTACGCTTAAGTTTATGAGCTCAGATAGGCTGGTTTTACGCTGCAGGCGGGCGTTTTCTCTTACGCGATCATAAATTACAATGGTATCATTAATGGAATAACCGGCAATAGTTAAAAAGGCAGTGACGCTTAAGAGGTCTATGGACCTACCTGTAAGACTTAAGAATCCCAATGTAACTGCCACATCATGCAATAGAGCAATAACGCCAGCCACGGCAAAATTAAAGTGTTTAAACCTAAAAGCTACATAAATAAGAATGCCTATGAGCGACCATATAGTTGCAGATAAGGCTTTAGTCTTTAAGTGTTTTCCAGCTATAGGGCCAACATGTTCTATCCTAAGTATCTGTATATCTTGATCAGGGAAAATCTCTTTTAACTTGTTAGTCAGTAACTGGCTTTTATCCTCTGCTGTTCTGATAAGCACAGCATTAGGGTTATCCCTGAATTGCTGTATCGAGGCATCCCCCATATTTAATTCTTTTAAGATTTCACGCACTTTATCTATTTGGGGTGGGGTTTTAAAATGGTATTCCTGAAGCTGCCCGCCTGAAAAATCTATACCGTATGCTTGCTGTCCTTTTCTAAAGAAGGCTAAAAGGCCTATCCCGATAACCAGAAATGAGATAGCATAAAAAATTCTTCTTTTGCCGATAAAATCCAATTTTGTTTCTTTGATGAGCTTTAACATCGGTAGTGTTTTTTTCAATAGGCCTACACTTAAAAGCATTTCAAATATAGTTCGCGTAACTACGATAGCGGTAAACATGCTGGCAATAAGGCCGATGGTCAGAGTTACGGCAAAGCCCCTTATTGGCCCAGTGCCGAATTGAAATAATAAAAAGGCTGCAATTAAAGTAGTAAAGTTAGAGTCAAAAATAGCGCTGAATGCCCTATCATAACCATTAGTTATAGCAGTGCGTAAAGGCCTTCCCGTAGCTATCTCTTCTCTTATTCGTTCGTTAATTAAAACATTAGCATCTACTGCCATGCCTAAAGATAAAGCCATGCCCGCAATACCCGGTAAGGTCAATGTTGCGGATATCCCAGGGAATAAAACTGGCAGCATGCCCAAACCGCCTAAAATCATAAGTAAGTTTAGTAAAAGGGCTATGTTGGCGACTATCCCTGCCAAAAGATAATAAACTGCCATAAATCCAAAAACCAATACACCACCGATTATGCTAGCCTTAATCCCTTTATTAATTGAATCCTGGCCTAATAAAGGCCCCACAGTCCTTTCTTCTTCTATATGCATAGGTGCAGGAAGAGCGCCTACCCTTAATATTATAGATAAATCCTGGGCTTCCTCTATGCCAAAGCGCCCGGTTATTACTGCTTCACCTGAAGGTATGGCTTCTTTTATACGCGGAGCAGACTGAATCTTTCCGTCTAATACAATAGCTAATCTCCTGTTTACATTATCCGCTGTTATTTGAGCGAATTTTTTTGCGCCTTCGGCATTGAATTGTAAAGCTACTACCGGTGCGTTAAACTGGTCCTGGCTGAAATGCACGTTGGCATTAGTAAGTGCATTACCGGTTAAAACCGCCTGTTTTTCTAATAATAGCGGCTCGTTGTCCTCCTCTGTACGCAATAACTCATAACCTTCAGGCACATTACCTGCTATTGCCTGCTTTAATTTTTCCGTATCATTTGAAACGAGCTTAAACTCAAGCAACGCAGTCTTACCGATCAATTCTATGGCGCGCTCCCTATCCGTAACACCGGGCAATTGCACCACAATTTCATCGATTCCCTGCTTCTGTATAGAGGTCTCCCTTACGCCAAACTGGTCAATTCTATTTCTGATTACTTCGAGGGCCCTGTCCGCGGCATCTTCTCTGGCTTGAGCTGATAAACCTGCAGTATCAACCTTGAGCAATAGATGCATTCCGCCTTTTAAGTCCAAACCTAAATTGATCCTCTTCTCAAGAGGAAAAGCAAAATAAATACAAAGACCGATTACAAGTGATATAAAGACTGCCTTATACAGAAGTTTTCTTTCCATATTTACCCTTTAGTTTTTAGTTAATTTTTTGCTGTTCGTTCTTTTTAATATACGCAACGCAATTTTTTTCTATTTCTAGCTTTACGTTGTCATCTACTCTTAAAATCAGCGTCTTATCTTTTACGTTTACAATAGTTCCGTGAATTCCGGAAGATGTCACTACCTCATCATTCTTATTCAAATTCGTAAGCATTTTTTGGTGCTCTTTATCTTTTGTCTTCTGGGGGCGAATAAGCAAGAAATAAAATATAACAAATATAAAGATGAGCGGAAAAAGGTTTAATACGGGGTTAGCTGTTTGTGCCTGAGGCATCTCTTACCTCCTTTTTTAATTTTTTGACTATATTTTTAATGGTATTTGAAGCTTGTGCGCCCTTTTTTACCCAATAATCAAACCGTTCCTTATTAATTTTAACTGCTTTTGTCGTAGGATTATAAAACCCTATTTCCTCAATAAACCTAGAGTCTCGCGCACGGCGTTGATCAAAAACAGAAATACGGAAATGCGGCCTTTTTTTAGGGTTCTTACCTATCCTTCTTAAACGTATATGCACTGCCATTTTCTTATCCTCCTTTTGTTACTTCATCAGCGCTTCAATCAGAGCCTTAGTCTTATTTATAGATTCCTGATATTCTCTTGCTGGTACAGAATCTGCCACGATACCAGCCCCTGCCTGCGCATAGGCAAAATCTCCTTTTATAATTAACGTTCTAATCGTTATGCAGGTATCCATATTATTTGAGAAACTAAAATAACCAACACAACCCGCATATAGGCTGCGTCTTATGTTCTCAAGTTCATCAATAATCTCCATTGCGCGGATTTTGGGGCTGCCGGATACTGTTCCTGCCGGAAAACAGGACCGTAAACAATCATAGACATCATAACACCTCTTAAGAGAACCGTTAACTTCGCTTACAAGATGCATTACATGAGAATATTTTTCTACAGACATAAATTCCCTGACTTTTACTCCTCCAGGAGTACAAACTCTGCCTAAATCATTTCTTCCTAAATCTACCAGCATGAGGTGTTCTGCTTTTTCTTTTTCATCGTTTGCGAGCTCTT
>JAPLLU010000094.1 GCA_026387385.1 Candidatus Omnitrophota bacterium | reverse complement strand
AAGAGTGTTAGCGATAATGACGAGCTCATGGTGATTACCCAGAACGGAATATTTTTGCGCTGCGCGATAAAGGACATACGCGAGACTGGTCGCTCTGCCCAGGGCGTACGCCTGATTAAGCTGCAAGATAAAGACCGCGTTTCCTGTGTTGCGCCTGTGATTGCAGAAGAAGAGGAAGAATAAATTTAAGTCCCCATCGTCTAGCCTGGTCTAGGACAAGAGCTTTTCAAGCTCTCGACACCGGTTCAAATCCGGTTGGGGACGCTTAATTGTTCTCGCCGGTTCTCCCGCTCCAGCGATTAAAAGACGAGAGCGGGATCAATTCCGGCATTTAAGTTACGTTCATTTCATTCCGTAACTTATGCCGTCATTGTAAATCCGGTTGGGGACGTTAACCATTGTCAACCGAGTCCTACGAAGCTCGTCAAAGCTCTCACTAGTCTATTAAAGAGCGAAGCAGGACCGGTTGGGGACGCTTAGCTTTCATTATTGTTTGTCCGAGGGATTATCCCTGTTCGCTTACGCTCACAGGGATTTCGCTAAATAAAAGCATTAGGAACTCAATTCGCGCAAATAACTTATGTCGGAGCACACCAAAATAATAGCTCCATAAGTTATGCGCTCATTAAATGTGCGGGATAATCGGATATGTAGGTCAAAGAGAGGCTCAAGGCATACTCTTAAGCGGCCTTAAGCGCCTGGAATACCGTGGCTATGACTCAAGCGGCATGGCCACTCTCCTGCCTAATAAAAATACTCTCTCTATCAGGAAGTCCCCCGGCAAAATTAGCGCCTTAGAGAAAATTCTTCACAACAAGCCACTTGCTGGGACGTTGGGTATTGCCCACACCAGATGGGCTACCCACGGTGCCCCTAACCAGGCTAATGCCCATCCTCACGATGACTGCAAGGGCGAATTGGTTATAGTCCATAACGGCATCATTGAAAACTACGAGGCTTTAAAATCCGACCTAATTAAGGAAGGACACCATTTTAAGAGTCAGACCGATACCGAGGTTATTGCCCACCTAATAGAAAAATTCTATAAAGATGTTCCTCTTGAAGAAGCAGTTATGAAATGCCTTAAGCTTTTATCAGGCTCTTTCGCCATCGGAGTTATTGCTAAAAGAGAGCCGGGTAAACTTATCGGCGCACGTTCTGGCAGCCCTTTGATTGTTGGGGTAGGCAAGAATGAAAACTTTTTAGCCTCAGATACACCCGCGATTTTGGATGCCACCAAAGACATTATTTTTTTAGATGAAAACGAGGTAGCAATCCTGACCAATAATAACGTTAGAATAACTGACTTAAATGGCGCGATTATTCCTAAGAAATCAGTGCGAATAAACTGGGATATTGCGCAGGCTGAGAAATCAGGCTACAAACATTTCATGCTTAAAGAAATCAATGAGCAGCCCAAGATTATAGATAATCTTATTGGCAGAAGAATCAGGAAAGACTCAAACGATATAGTATTCGAAGAACAAAACATCCCCGAAGAAAAACTAAAAAGCATAAAAAATATCTCCATTGTGGCCTGCGGCACAGCCTATCATGCAGGCATGGTCGGTAAATACATCCTGGAATCCGTTTGCGCGATCCCCACTTCCATTGATGTGTCCAGCGAGTTCAGATATCGCAGGTTACTTATTGATCGCGATACTTTAGTGATTGCCATAAGCCAGTCCGGAGAAACAGCAGATACTTTGGCCGGGGTCAGACAGGCAAGAAAACAGGGAGTAGCAGTACTTTCGATTTGCAATGTTTTAGGCTCGACATTAACCAGAGAATCAGACGGCGTAATTTATACTCACGCAGGCCCTGAGATAGGGGTTGCTTCTACGAAGGCCTATACAGCACAATTAATTGCGTTGTATTTATTTGCTTTTTATCTGGCCAAGATAAGAAACATCTTGCCCCAGGAAGAGATACGTAAATACCTTAATGAGTTGCGCCGGGTCCCTAAAATGCAGGAAGAGATTTTAAAAGGGCAGGATGCGATCGGTTCCCTTGCCCGTCGCCATTCGCATTTTGGTTCATTTTTGTTTTTGGGAAGGAATGTTAATTATCCTTCTGCCCTGGAGGGGGCATTAAAACTAAAAGAAATATCCTATATCCCTGCCGAAGGCTATGCTGCGGGCGAGATGAAACATGGGCCCATTGCCTTAATTGATGAATATAGGGCAGTGGTTTGCATTGCTGTGGAATCTAAGATTTACGAAAAGATGAGTTCTAATATCCAGGAAATACACAGCCGCAAAGGCAAGATAATTGCTATTGCTAGCGTTGGCGATAAAAAGATAAAAGAATTAACCAAAGAAGTAATATACGTGCCGCATGTAGACGAATTTTTTTCTCCCTTAATATGCGCGCTTCCTTTACAGTTGTTAGCCTATCACGTTGCGGTCAAGCGCGGATGCGATGTAGATCAGCCCCGTAATCTTGCCAAGTCTGTAACGGTAGAATAATGAAAATCCCAAATCCCAATTTCCAAATCCCAAAAATAAGTTTTGATTTTGAGATTTTGAATTTATTTGGGATTTGGTAGTATTTGATATTGGGATTTAAATATGCTGTACATAGTTGCTACCCCCATCGGCAATCTCAAAGATATAACCTTAAGAGCTCTGGAAATTTTAAAGAGCGTGGATTTAATCGCTTGCGAAGATACGCGCCACAGCCAGATTTTATTTGCCCATTACAATATTCAAACACCCACTACAAGCTATTTTCAGCACAATAGAATTACTAAGGGGCAATATCTGATAAGGCTTCTTAAAGAGGGTAAGTCTATTGCCTTGGTTTCGGATGCAGGCATGCCAGGCATACTCGATCCCGGCTACCACATTATCAATCTAGCCATAAAGAATAACATCGAAATCAATGTTATCCCCGGGGCCACTGCTTTTGTGAATGCCCTCGTAGCCTCCGGAAAGCCTACCCATCAATTTGTCTTTGAAGGGTTTTTGCCTAATCGCACTCAAGCCAGACGTAACCGCCTAGGCGAAATTGCCAAGCTAAAACATACCATAGTCTTTTATGAGTCCTGCCATAGAGTCATTAAGGTTTTAGAGGATATCCGAGATACTTTCGGAGATAAAGAAATAGTTTGTGCCAGGGAATTAACTAAAAAATTCGAAGAAATAAAACGTGGTAGCGCAGAAGATATCCTAGAATGTTTCAAAAAACAAAGGCCCCGCGGAGAGTTTATAATAGTTATATAAATATTACCTTGACAAAACAGGATTCGAATGGTATATTTACTAAAAATGGTCATGACCTTTAAGCTGGTTCATGAGAAACCAGCAAGGGGCGGAAAATGAAATATAAAGTAATAAATACAACCCAACTGCCAAAAAATAGGTGGTTGGGTTTTTTATTGAGCAGACAATTTATGGAGCAGCTTTTTTATCCGGGGCGACATAAATTGTAGTTGCGACTATCGTCGTAACGTCTGCGAAATAACCCCACACCCAGATACTGAATATATGCTTTAACAACGTCTCTGGGTGTGGGGTAAGTTCAGCCAACAAACTTACGTTCGCTTGCGCTCCGTAAGTTTGGGCTTCACTTATGAAAGAAAAGGCAAAATTATTAGATAAGGATACCCTGAATCGCAGCCTGATGCGTGTTGCTCACGAGATATTAGAGAAAAACAAAGGGACGAAAGACCTATCTTTAGTGGGCATAAGGAATCGCGGGGTGTATCTGGCCAAGCGCCTAGCCGATTATATTGGACAAATTGAAAAAGTGCGCATACCGGTAGGAATTTTGGATATTACCTTGTATCGCGATGACCTTACCTTAATTGCGGCTCAGCCGGTAGTGCATAAGACAGAGATAGACTTCGACATAACTGATAAAAATATCGTTCTGGTTGACGATGTGTTGTATACTGGCAGGACAATCAGGGCAGCGTTGGATGCCTTAGTGGATTTGGGCAGGCCTAAATCAATTCAATTAGCGGTACTGGTTGACCGGGGGCATCGGGAATTGCCTATTCGCGCCGAATATGTAGGGAAAAATATTCCTACTTCGCAGAACGAAACAGTGGAAGTTCACCTGGTAGAGGTAGATGGTTCTGACGAGGTGGTAATTGTAGAGAAAGAGTAGGCTTTTTATACTTGAGCGGGCCAGAAAACCTCATCCTAAAGGGCCCTGGATGGCGATTTGGCCGCTTCAAGTATCCAGCCTTTGGGGCCTTGGAACCCCGGAGGCTTATAGCCTAAGGTGGGCTCCATTATGGCCTGGACAAGAAAAGACTTATTGGGATTAGAAGACCTAAGCAGAGAAGAAATAGAGCTTATTTTGACTACTGCAGAGTCATTTAAACAGGTTTCTACCAGAGAGATTAAAAAAGTTCCTGCCTTAAGAGGTAAGACCGTGGTGAATTTGTTCTATGAGCCTTCTACAAGAACGCGGGTCTCTTTTGAAGTAGCAGCCAAAAGATTATCCGCGGATGTGATTAATATCGCCACGGAAACCTCAAGCGTCAAGAAAGGCGAAACCCTGGTAGATACCGGAAGAAACATCGAAGCCTTAAAAGCAGATATTATTGTAATCAGGCATAATGCCTCTGGCGCAGCAGCGGTGCTTTCCCGCCATGTAAATATAAGCGTTGTGAATGCCGGAGACGGATGGCATGAGCATCCCACCCAAGCCCTTTTAGATATTTTTACTTTAAAGGAGAAATTGGGAAAGATATCCGGCTTAAATGTAAGCATAGTCGGTGATATTGCGCATTCACGTGTGGCGCGTTCAAATATATGGGGGTTAACAAAATTAGGGGCTAAAGTTACGGTTTGCGCGCCCAAGATGCTTATCCCTGTTGCCATAGAACAGATGGGCGTACGGGTCACCGAAAATATAGACGATGCGCTTTCTTGTGCCGATGCCGTCAATGTTTTGAGAATGCAGTTTGAACGCGATGAAGAGAATGTTTTTCCAAAGCAACTAGAGTACTTTAAAAATTTCGCTATTACTGAAGAGCGGCTGAAAAAAGCAAAAAAGAACATTGTCGTAATGCACCCGGGCCCTATCAATCGGGGAGTTGAGATGTCCAGTGAAGTCGCCGATGGCGCAAATTCAGTCATATTAGAACAAGTGACTAATGGCATTGCCGTAAGAATGGCAGTGCTCTTTTTGGTAGCGCAAGCCAAAGACAAACTAAAAAACCATGAAGATATTGATTAAGAATGGACGCCTCATTGATCCTGCCTGCAATTTGGATGGATTAAGAGACTTACTGGTAGAAAACGGAAAAATCTCCCAGGTTTCAAATAATATAAAGGCCGACGCAGATAAAACAATCGAAGCAAAAGCCATGATAGTGATGCCTGGCATGGTAGATATGCACGTGCATTTAAGAGAACCCGGGAGGGAAGACAAGGAAACTATTGCTAGTGGAACAAGAGCCGCACTCAAAGGCGGGGTGACTAGCGTCTTGGCTATGCCCAATACTCTTCCTGCGATTGATTCTGTGGATAACATAAGACTCCTCAAAGATATTATTAAAAAGACAGCGCATGCAAATGTATTGATTGCAGGTTCGATTACTAAAGGTCGGCAAGGAAAAGAGTTGACGGATATAGCTCAATTAAAAGACGAAGGCATGGTGGCGATTTCCGATGACGGTTCATCAGTAGACAATAAAGAGTTAATGCTTAAGGCGCTTAAAGACGCCAAAAAACACAGGGTTTTAGTAGTTTGTCATTGTGAAGATAAAGCCTTGATGAACAAAGGAGTGGTGAATCTGGGGATTATTTCTACAAGATTAGGCCTGAGGGGGGTATCCAAAGAATCAGAGTACACCAGAATTAAAAGAGATATTGAGCTTGCAGAAAAAGCTGATTCTCCCTTACATATTGCACACCTGAGCTGCAAAGAATCCGTAGAGCTTATAGCCAAAGCCAAGAAAAAAGGTATAAAGGTGACTGCTGAAACTGCCCCGCATTATTTTTCATTGACTGAAGAAGCTGTTTTGGGATACGATGCCAACATGAAGGTTAACCCTCCCCTGAGGACAAAAGAAGACGCAAGCGCTATAAGAGGCGGTTTGGCCGATGGCACAATAGATGCTATTGCTTCGGATCATGCCCCGCATACCGAGAATGAAAAGGATATAGAGTTTGAGCGAGCCGAATTCGGCGTTATTGGGCTTGAGACCATGCTAGCAGTGAGCATCACTGAATTAATCCAGACAGGTTTATTAGACTGGCCAGGGCTGGTTAAAAAAGTGGTTCTTAATCCGGCAAAAATCTTAGGAATAAATAAGGGGACGCTTTGCGTGGGGAGCGATGCCGATCTTATCGTAGTTTCTCCTGATAAGGAATGGTTAGTGCAGAAAGACGGGTTGGTTTCTAAATCGAAAAATTCAGCTTTTCTAGGTAGAAGATTAAAAGGGGTCGTGGAATATACTATCTGTAACGGAAGGATAGCCTACCCTTTTATAAATCACACTTAAGCAGAGTAAGCACTTCTTGCGCTTATAAACTATGAACCCCGCCTTTCCTAGAGGGCGGGGGAGTAAAAAAGGAAGGGCGGGGTGAAAGTGCTACTCACTAGAGAACTCGGAAGATTAGCCAAGTGGTTAAGGATACTTGGCATTGATGCCGGCTATTTTAGCGAAGAAAATACCAGCTCTCTGATAATCCAGGCCTTAAAAGATGACCGCATAATCTTAACACGTAATCATCGGATACCTCAAGCCAGGGGCATGAAGGTCGTATTGATTAATAGCGAAAGGATTAAAGAACAGATTGCCGAGGCCTTGGGGGCATTAGAGATTAAGCCTGACCTGAAGATGATGTTTACGCGTTGCGTTATCTGTAACGAGGAATTAGTTTATATTGAGAAAGAAAAAATAAGAGAACGCGTCCCCGAATATGTATTTAATACCCAGAAAGATTTCATCAATTGTCCTAAGTGTAATCGTATCTACTGGCAAGGAACACATTGGGGGAGCGTTACTAAGACTTTGGAGGGGATAATTGGATAACAGAAAACAGAGTACAGATTACAGCAAAAATCTGTGCTCCGTGCTCGGTAATCTGTAATCTCCCGAACGATAGTGAGGAGTTATGGAATTTATAGCTGATTTTCATATACACTCTAAATATTCGCGCGCAACCAGTAAAGACATGGACGTCGTCCACATTGCCGAGTGGGCCAAATTAAAAGGCATAACACTCATGGGCACAGGTGATTTTACTCACCATCTGTGGCTGGAAGAGCTAAAGCATAATTTAGAAGATTTAGGAAACGGGCTATTTAAATACCAGGATGTATATTTTATATTGACTTCTGAGATCAGTAGTATATATTCCAAAAAAGGCAGGACCTACCGCATTCACAATATGGTTTTTAGCCCCTCCTTTAAAACCACCGATAAAATAAATGAAACGCTTTCTAGGTATGGTAACCTGGCTTCGGATGGCCGTCCGATTTTAGGAATGGACGCCGAAGAGCTTGCCCGCATTATCTTTGATATTGATGATAACTGCATGATTATACCCGGGCATATCTGGACCCCCTGGTTTAGTCTTTTTGGCTCCATGTCAGGCTTTGATAAAATAGAAGATTGCTTTGAAGGCGAAACCCCAAAAATATTCGCTTTAGAGACAGGTTTATCCAGCGACCCGGCCATGAACTGGAGGCTATCCGCATTGGATAAATTTACCCTGATTTCGAATTCAGACAGCCATTCTCCTTCCAAGATTGGCCGCGAAGCCAATGTTTTTGATTGCGAATTAAATTATAAAACCGTAAGAGAGGTTTTAAAAACAAAAGACAAGAAGAGGTTTTTGTATACTATCGAATTTTATCCCGAAGAAGGCAAGTATCATTTTGATGGCCACCGCTTGTGTTCTGTCCGCTGGTCTCCGGACCAGACGCGTCAAAATAACGGCCGATGCTCTAAATGCGGTAAGCCCGTTACCGTGGGAGTTATGAATAGGGTTGAACAATTGGCAGATAGGCCTCTAGGCTTTGTTCCCTCAAACAGCATACCATTTAGAAACTTAATCCCCTTAGATGAGATTATCGCTGAAACAAAAGGTATAGCCAAGACCTCTGTATCTATCCAGAGGGATTATCTTGCTTTAGTGACAAAAGTCGGTACAGAGCTTGATATCCTAATCAAGTTTTCTAAAGAAGATTTGCTGAAGAGACTGCCTGTCCGTATAGCCGAAGGTATCTTAAGGGCACGCGAAGGCAGAATAAAAATTCAAGCGGGGTTTGACGGTGAATACGGGATTATTTCAGTATTCCAAGATGAGGAAAAACAGGGGAAAAACGAAAAGCAATTGAGCCTGTTCTGATAAGCTAGCGTATGCCATTACGTTTTTATTATCACAATATAGAGTTTCAGAAACACAAGTCAGAGGAGTGGTTGGTTGCAGCAGGAGAAATAGTCAACAAATCCGGAAGGGATTTTAATTCGATAGTTTTTAGGTTAATCGTCTATATTAAAACTATACCCATAGGAAGCACGAATGTAGTCATCAATGGCTTTTGCAACAACCAGATGCGGCGTTTTGAGAAACAGATAGAAGAATTGATTTTTCATAAGATTGTAAAAGATATAACTCATTGGGAAATGTATCCTGAAAGCTGGTATTAATCTAAAGAGATGAAAAGCGTAATTATTTATTATAGTTTTAGCGGCAATACTAAAAAAGTAGCTGGTGTTTTAAGCGAGCATCTTAAAGAAAAAGGACCAGTTGAGACAATAGAGCTAAAGAGCCTGGACGAATCAGGTAAATTTTTCACTCAGGCAGCCAGGGCTTTTAGGCGTAAAAGGGCCGAGATAGCGCCTGTTAATTTTGATTTGTGTGAGCATGATCTGCTTTGTTTTGGCACGCCGGTATGGGCTTTTGGCCCTGCGCCGGCAATGAATACCTTCCTGGATATCTGCCTGGGGACTAAGGATAAAGAAGCAATTTTATTTACTACTTACGGAAGCGGCACAGGCAATGAGCGCTGCTTAAATTATATGCAGGATATTTTAAACAAAAAAGGCGCTAAGCAATTTAAGAGATTTTCTATCCAGCAGTTTAAGGTTAATGACAAAGAGTTTGTTTCCTCTAAAATTAAAGAAGCTTTGTAATAACGCGCCTGTAGCGCAATGGATAGCGCACTGGCCTCCGGAGCCAGTTGTGACAGTTCGACTCTGTCCAGGCGCAAATCATTGACAATAAATATAAATTTTACGGGACCCTGCCTGCCGGCAGGCAGGCTGTCTTGGGTATTTTCTCGCTCTCATCACGCTCGCTCAAAAACACCCAAGCCACCCGTAAAATTAGATTGAGAATAATATGCGTAAAAAAGTCGTAAGCGTAATAGGTGGGCATAGTTGTACGAATCAAGTGGAGCAAATAGCCCAAAATTTAGGCAAAAAATTGGCAAAAGTGGTTGATGTATTAATTTGTGGCGGTTTGAGTGGAACAATGAAGGCGGTTTGTAAAGGTTTTAAGGCTGGAGGCGGATTAACTTTAGGAATCATACCAGGTGACGATAAGAAAGATGCTAATCCTTTTGTGGATATTGTGATGCCTACAGGCTTGGGTTTGGCCAGGAATGTTTTAGTGGTAAAAACCGCTGACGTAGTAATCGCTCTTCCAGGGGAAGCAGGGACACTTTCCGAGATTGCTTTCTGTTTACAGTTTGGTATACCGGTAATCAGTCTTACCCCGTTACAAATACCAAAAAAAGAAGGTCTGACAACAAAATTTGTAACGGGGCTTAATTCCTGGGGAATAGAGGGCGTGATTAAAGTTAGCACAATAGATGAGGCAGTAAGTAAAGTTCAAGAAATTCTGGAAGGAGCGTAAAGCTTAAAGCGCAAAGCGAAAAGTTAAAGTGTAAAGTTAAAAGTTTTTAGTTTTACCTGCCTGCCGGTAGGCAGGAGTTTTAGTTTTGCGTTTTTCGTTTTACACTTTACGTTATCAAAACAGAGGAGAGTAATACATGAAAGCAATCTTGATGTTGGAAGACGGCAAGATTTTTACAGGTGAAAGTTTGGGTAAAGAAGGGGAAAGAATTGGCGAGGTAATTTTAAATACCGCAGTAGTAGGTTATCAGGAGATGATGACTGACCCTGCCAATGTTGGTAAGATCTTAGTGCTTACTTATCCCTTGATTGGTAATTACGGGGTAGCGCCAAAATTTAATGAATCTAAACGCGTTTGGCTGGCAGGCCTCGTTATTAAAGAGAAATCCCGCACCTATTCTAATTGGCAAGCCAAGATGAGCTTAGATAATTTCATGAAAGAGCAAAATCTAGTTGCTATTAGCCAGGTAGATACGCGCACCTTAACTGTGCATTTAAGGCAAAAAGGGCAGATGCTCGGAATTATATCAACGTATACGAATAGCCCCAAAGAGCTTTTGTCCAAGATGGAAGGCTTTCGTAAGGAAAACTCTGTAAGCAAGTTATCTGAGATATCTGTGAAAAAAACGGTCCGGCTAATAAAGGGAAAAGCAAAATATAAAATAGCGGTTTTAGATTTAGGTATAACCCAGAGCATAATCCGGCAGCTAGAAACCCTGAAATTTTCTCTAGCCCTTTTACCTTACAACACTAAGGCACAGGATATATTGAAGCTTAAGCCGGACGGTTTAATCATCTCAAACGGCCCGGAGCAAGACAAGGGTTTAGAAGACGTGGTTTCCAATGTCAAGAATTTGATTAATCGCTTGCCGATACTCGGTATCGCTACAGGTCATCAAGTATTAGCGCGGGCTTTAGGCGCAAAGATTATTAAGATGAAATTGGGGCATCGCGGCGTAAATTACCCTGTGCAGAATCCCGCTTGTTATAAAGGAGAAATTACTGTTCAGAATCACTCTTATGTTGTAGATCAGGATTCGCTGAGTAAAGTAAAAGGAATAAAAATTACGGGATACAATTTAAATGACCGTACCATAGGATTGGCTCTGGCCCCATAATTATCGGCCAGGCTTGCGAATTTGATTATTCTGGATCTCAGGCCTGCAAGGCCCTAAAGGAAGAAGGCTATTTTACGATATTGGTGAATTCTAACCCGGCTACCATTATGACTGATCCCGGCTTAGCAAATGTCACTTATATAGAGCCATTAACAGTTGAGATGGTAACTAAAATCATTGCTAAAGAGCGTCCGGATGCAATTCTTCCAACTTTAGGAGGGCAAACCGGTTTGAATCTTGCCTTCTTTTTGATGAGAAAAGGTATCTTGAGAAAATACGGAGTGGAATCTATCGGCGCTTCAGTAGAGGCTATATCCTGTGCAGAAGACCGCGAACTCTTTAAGAAGGCAATGCAGGAGATCGGTGTTGACGTACCTAAGAGCGGTATTGCTACTTCAGTAGAAGAAGGCATGAAAATCGGACTTGGTATTGGTTTTCCGTTGATTTTAAGACCAGCATATTGTTTAGGTGGCAGCGGTGGTTCTATCTCCTATAATAAAGAAGAACTGGAAAAATTTCTCTTTAAAGGCCTAGAGGCTAGCCCGGTGCATCAGGTTTTAGTGGAACAGTCTGTTTTGGGCTGGAAAGAAATCGAATTCGAGGTGATGCGTGACTGCGCAGATAATGTTATTATGATCACCTCTATGGAGAATGTTGACCCTATGGGTGTGCACACAGGGGATAGCATAGTAGTTGCCCCGGCGCAGACCCTGACTGCGGAAGAATATACAAATTTCGTTAATCTGTCCAAGAAGATAATCCGTAGGATAGGTATTAGCGGCGGCGGAGCCAATATACAATTTGCACAAAATCCGGATAACGGCCATATAGTAATCATTGAAGTAAACCCAAGGCTTTCCCGTTCCTCTGCCTTGGCATCTAAAGCAACTGGTTTTCCTATTGCCAGGGTAGCCACAAAACTGGCAGTCGGCCTTACGCTGCCTGAGGTGATGAATCAGATTACCGGAAAGACTACTTCCTTTTTTGAGCCCACCGTTGATTATTGCGTATTTAAAATTTGCAGGTTTACCTTCGAAAAGTTTCCTAAGGCAGAACGTATACTTAACACCTCAATGAAGGCAGTAGGGGAAGCGATGTCTATAGGCAGGAATTTTAAAGAGGCCCTTCAGAAGGGGATCCGTTCGATAGAAATATCCCGTTTTGGTTTTGGCGCAGACGGTAAAGATAAAATTACTGATGAGATGCTTAAGCACCCGGAAAACGGATTAATGAAATTAATCAAAGATAAAATCCGTATTCCCAATGACGAGCGGTTATTTTATATCAGGTACGGACTTAAGGCAGGATTATCAACCAATGAAATATATAAACTCTCACACATCGATCCTTGGTTTATCGATAATATGAAAGAGTTAATAGAAACGGAAGACAAGGTTAAGAAGTTCAGGAATGACAAGGAGGAAGACGAAATAAAAATCAATGCAGATTTGCTTACATTAGCCAAAAAAGAAGGTTTTTCCGACAGACAATTGGCATTTCTGCTAAATTCTAAAGAGAAAAAGGTGCGCGAGCTTAGAAAGAAGCATAATATAAAAGCGGTTTATAAATTAGTGGATACCTGTGCCGGAGAATTTAATACCAGGCAGCCCTATTTTTATTCTACTTACGAGACTAGCGAAGAGGCCAGGCCCAGCAAAAACAAGAAGGTAGTTATCTTAGGGGGAGGCCCAAACCGGATCGGCCAGGGTATCGAATTCGATTACTGTTGTTGTCACGCAGCCTATGCATTGAAAGAAGAAGGTATTGAGAGCATCATGGTCAATTGTAATCCCGAGACAGTTTCCACTGATTATGACACTTCGGATAGATTATATTTTGAGCCTCTGACCTTAGAGGATATATTTAATATTATTGAAGTGGAAAAACCGATCGGTGTAATAGTGCAGTTTGGCGGGCAGACCCCGCTTAATCTGGCGGTATCGCTTCGCAATGCAGGGATAAATATCCTGGGCACAAGCGCAGAAAACATTGATATTGCTGAGGACAGAGAGCGGTTTAAGCAGATGATACATAAATTAAATTTGTTGCAGCCGGAGAATGGAACAGCTTTTACTTTTCAGGAGGCAAAGGAGGTAGCTAAAAGAATAGGCTATCCGGTTTTAGTCAGGCCATCTTATGTCTTAGGCGGCCGGGCAATGGAGATTGTTTATGATGAATCTACTTTGGAGCGTTTTATTAAAGAAGCAGCGGAAGTCTCCGGAGAGCATCCTGTGCTAATTGATAAATTCTTGGAGGACGCTATTGAGGTGGATGTGGATATGATTGGAGACGGCCAAAATTTTATTATCGGCGGGATTATGGAACATATCGAGGAGGCAGGAATACATTCCGGAGATTCGGCTATGGCACTGCCAACCTTTACTTTATCCGAAAAAATATTGAGTCAGATTAGAGAGGCAAGTTACAAAACGGCTAAAGAATTAAATGTTACCGGCCTGATGAACATGCAATATGCAGTTAAGGATGAGAAGGTTTATGTTTTAGAAGTTAACCCCCGGGCCAGCCGGACCATACCTTTTGTCTCTAAAGCAATAGGTGTACCTTTAGCAAAACTTGCCACCAAGATTATGCTGGGTAAAAAATTAAAAGACTTAGGGCTCACCCAGGAGATAGTACCTAAGCACGTCTCGGTCAAAGAATCGGTCTTCCCGTTTAACCGTTTTCCCGGAGTAGATGTTATTTTAGGACCGGAAATGAAATCTACCGGAGAGGTAATGGGCATAGATTCCGATTTTGGCAGGGCTTATATTAAGAGTCAGATTGCAGCTGGCCAGAATCTACCTAAAAAAGGCAATGTCTTTATTTCGGTCAGGGATAAAGATAAACGTACAATAGTATTCCTTGCCAAAAAAATTAAAGATTTAGGATTTCATATCTATGCTACTTTCGGGACAGCCCAGGCTTTAGAAAAGAGCGGTATTGCGGTTAAGGTACTGCCGAAGCTAGCCGAAGGCAGGCCCAATATATTGGATTTAATGAAGGACGGCAAGATTCAGCTGGTAATAAATACCCCTTCCGGGAGAATCCCCAGGCAAGATGAAGTTAAGATTCGTTCCCAGGTGATTTTATATAATATACCATATACTACAACTATTTCCGGGGCTCAGGCAACTATAAATGGAATAGAGATGTTAGCAAAGAAGGAACTTGGAGTAAAATCGCTTCAGGAATACCACAAGAAACTCAAAACTCAAAACTCAAAACTCAAAACTAAAAGATAAAAATAACAACGTGGAAAGAATAAATATCAAAACAACAAAACGAACTGAATTAGTTGATATCACAGACGAAATACAAAAGATAGTGTCTAAAACCAAAGTCAACGATGGCACGTGTTTTGTTTTTTGCCCGCATACCACTGCTGGATTAACGATTAATGAGAATGCCGATCCTTCGGTAAGAAGCGATATCATCAATGCATTAAATAAACTTGTGCCTGAAGGTGGCAGATATTCTCACTCTGAAGGTAATGCGGATAGCCATATTAAGTCATCTCTCTTCGGTTCATCATTGACTGTTTTTGTTCAAAATGGCAACCTGGCATTCGGGACGTGGCAGGGAATATATTTCTGTGAAAGCGATGGGCCGCGCTCAAGAGAGGTGTGGGTTAAAGTAATTTAAAATTCAAAATTAAAATTTAAAAATATAGTTAAAGGTTATAATTTATGCCACCAAAAGCAGTAAAAACAATAAAAGATTTAATATATTGGGAATATGCAAAACTAATTTCTGGTTCTGCTGGCTTTGGAAGAAAACAGTACCCTTTCGTTATGAGAAAATTTACGGAGTTAAAGAATGGGATTATTAAGTGGTCGGATATCTTAAGAGAAGATTTAAGGATCGATAACACAAAATGTGTCTATTGCAGTAGAACTCAGGGCTTAAGCAAGGATCATATCGTTCCAAAAAGAGAGTGCCATTTTAGAGAAATTCATAACATAGTAACTTCCTGTATGAATTGCAATTCTTCAAAAGGAGACAAAGATTTAATAGAATGGTATAGTTTAGAGAGAAGATACGATATCCCTAGGATAGTTATGGGAAAGTATTTAAAGATGATATATATTTGTCACGAATGCAGAGGCACTTTAGATAAAGGAGATATTAATAAAGATGGAATATTAAATGTTTTGGATCTAGGTGCTATTTTTAAAGAAGAATGCATTAAAAATGGAAGATAATAAGACACAGTCGGTTAATATAGCTCAGTTAAAGAGGCTATATAACATAAGAAGACAGAAGATATTAAAACGTTTAGAATCCTTTAGAAAGGTGTGGGATAAAAATGATAAGAAAATCTTTTCAGAATTATGTTTTTGCATTTTAACTCCGCAATCTAAAGCAGAGGCTTGTAATGGAATAATAAAAAATTTAGTGAATAGCCAACTTTTATTTAAAGGAAACAAGAATAACATTATGCCCTATCTTAAAAAAGCTAGATTTTATAAGAATAAATCAAAATATATTATTGAGGCAAGAAAACTTTTTAAAAATAGTGGTAATATTAGAATAAAAGACAAGTTAGATATTAAGAATATTGTAACCACACGTGATTGGTTGGTAGAAAATATAAAAGGTATTGGATATAAAGAAGCAAGCCACTTCTTGAGAAATATTGGCTTTGGAGAAAATTTGGCTATTTTAGATGTCCACATCTTAAAAAATTTAAATAAATTCGGCGTTGTAAAAAAACTGCCAAAATCTATTACAAAGAAGATATATTTAGATATTGAAAATAAATTTAGGAAATTTTCTAATAGAATAAAAATTCCACTGGCGCATTTAGATCTGCTTTTTTGGAGCATGGAAACAGGTAAAATCTTCAAATAAGGAGGAAAATGGACAGATTTCAAAAAGAAATTATGGTCAAAGAGATTGAAAATTTTAAACAGATAAGCCGAGAATATAACTATAGAAATATAAATGAGTTAATTGGCCATTATATTGAAGAAAGTATAATTAATTCTGAAAAAGAATTAATTAAAATACTTTGTTTGGTTAAAAATAAACTCAGAATAAATATTAATATAACAAATTTTAAAGACTGTTGGAGCAATTAAAATTATTTCTGATATAGACAAAATATTAATTTTACTTAAAAAAGAGTATCCCAAGGCAAAAGTCGCCTTGAGCTTTACTAATCCTTTAGAAATTCTAGTTTCAACCATACTTTCTGCTCAATGCACTGATGAAAGAGTAAATTTAGTAACTAAGACTCTTTTTAAGAAATATAGGACTGTTGAGAATTACGCAAAAGCAAATATAAAAACATTTGAACAAGAGATTCGTTCGACAGGATTTTATCGCAATAAAGCAAAAAATATTATTGCTAGTGCCAAGAAGATATTAAAAGATTTTAATGGCAAAGTTCCAGATTCAATGGATAAATTAATCCAATTACCAGGGGTAGCAAGAAAAACCGCCAATATAGTACTTTTTAATGGATTTGGTAAAATAGAAGGAATAGCAGTTGATACACATGTGCGAAGGGTAAGTCAAAGGTTAGGCCTAAGCAAAAATAGCGACCCACAAAAAATTGAGCAAGATTTAATGAGATTATTGGATAGAAAGGAATGGGGGCACTTTAGTTATTACTTAATTGAACATGGAAGAAAAATATGTGTAGCTAAGAAACCAAAATGCTTAGAATGTATATTGCAAGAGTTATGTCCTTCTAGGAAGTTTTTTTATCCGGAATAAACTACAAAAATAATGCCTATCTAATAGGCACCTTAGTCGGATAAAAAAACTAACAAGATGAAAAAACGTCTTAAGATAAACGGTATTATTATGTTTGTTGTATCTCTATCGATTGTAATCTTACCTTCGGTTTTCTTGCGGCATAAATACCCGCACTCGTTGGATGAATTCATGGAACTATTTGGTATTGCTTTTATACTTTTAGGCCAAATCTTCAGGGCCTCTGCCAGAGGCTATAAATCAGAACATTCCAAAAATGGAACGGCATTAATCCAGGGCGGCCCATATTATTTAGTACGCAATCCTATGTACTTAGGCATATTATTAATTGGGGGCGGTATTATTCTTATCCTGTTTCGTTGGTGGGTATTAGGTTTGTTTTTATTCATTTTCATCTGGCGCTACTCATTGCTTATATTGAAAGAGGAGAAAAAACTTTTAATGATGTTTCCCGAAGCCTGCAAGGATTATTTTAAAAAGGTTCCTCGCCTTATGCCATCCATACCTATGTTATTAAGAAATGATATCATCGAATATTTACCATTAAAATTTCCTTGGGTTAAAAAAGAAATAGGTTCGATGTTGGCAGTCTTGTTGATTACACTTTTTTTAGAATCATGGGATGACATCCATCATGAAGGAATACAAGTCTATTTGTATGAATTGGTTTTTTTAGTCATGGTTATAATGTTGTTTATATTTCTAGTTATTTATTTGCACAAGAGGGCGAAGAGTCTTGGGTAAGATACTTCAGCTTAAAGCAAAATTAATTTATAATAAGAGAGTCAGTGGTAGATATTTACATTTGGCTGTCGAAGCGCCGAAGATAGCTAACGTGGCAAAGCCGGGGCAGTTTATAGAGGTTAGGGTTTCCGATGGTTTAGAGCCTTTTTTAAGAAGGCCTTTTAGTGTACATTCCATAAGGGGTGGGCAAATAGAAATTCTTTATGAAGTCTTCGGCAGAGGCACGGAGGTTCTTTCGCAGAGGAAACCCGAAGAATCCCTGGATATAATCGGGCCATTGGGGAATGGGTTTGATTACAAGCCACAAGCCACAGGCCACAGGCTACAAGTTTTGGTGGCGGGAGGAATGGGGGTTGCACCGTTAACTTTTCTTGCAGAAAGATTGAAGAAGCTCCAAGCTCCCTGCCTGTCCGGCAGGCAGGCAAGCTCAAAGCTCCAAGCTCTGGTATTGATAGGTGCAAAGACAAAAAAAGAGATTCTCTGTGAAAAAGAGTTTCAAAACTTAGGCTGCGAGGTTAAAATTGCTACCGATGACGGCTCAAGAGGGTTTAAGGGTTACGTTTCCAATCTACTAATTAAAGTCCTGTCGACAGTCGACTGTCGACAGTCGACCATATACGCCTGCGGCCCCAAGCCCATGCTAAAAGAAATCGCCAGGGTTTCGAAAAAATACAACATCCCTGCTCAAATCTCTTTAGAAGAGCATATGGCCTGCGGTATAGGCGCCTGCTTGGGTTGCGTCGTGAACACAAAAAATGGTTATCAGCGCGTATGTAAAGAAGGCCCGGTATTTGATGCAGAGAAAATAATCTGGTAAAAAGGAGGTTCGATGGCGCATAACACAGCTTTCGTTTCCATTATCATCCCGGTGAAAAATTTTGAACGCACCATTGAAAAAACTTTTGACTATTTGCTTAATGTCGATTATCCGCACAATTCCTGGGAATGGGTAATTGCCGATGGTGGTTCGACTGATAAGACTATAGAGATTATAAAGAATTGGCAGAAAAAATATCCCTTTATTAAGCTAGTGGAAATCCCCAATTGCCCGTCTCCTGGATTTGCCAGAAATAAGGCATTAGAGTTCGTTAAAGGAGACTTCCTGTTTTTCACGGATGCGGATTGCGCTCCTAATAAAGAATGGATCCGCGAAATGCTGAAACATTTTGAAGGCGATCCACAAATTGCCGCTGTAGGGGGAGAGGTTTTTACTTTAAAGGTCGATCCGAATAATTTGGTTGAGGCATGGTGTCAGCATTTTCGCTTTAATATGGTTAGCCCGCGCTATGGTTTTATCAAAGAGGGTTATTACCCGGAGTTCCCTAAAGACCCGCTTCCCTCTGACATCGGCGGACACAAAGGATATTTTTTCGGCACCTGCAATGTGGCCTATAGAAAAGCTGCTATGGAAAAAATAGGAGTCAAGTTCTGGGAGAGGCCCACGGGAGAAGACATGAATTTAAGTTATGAATGCCGCAGGCACGGCTTTAAATTTTATTTTGCGCCCAAGGCTAAGGTCGACCATATGCATAGAGCAGACCTAGCGGCCCTAAGAAAAGTCTGGGTTACCTATGGCCAGGCACATCTTCCTTTGATCGATAAATATGTTAAGAAAAGAGGACTGGAAGTTATCTTACAGTTTCTAAAAGGCAACCCTTCTTTTGTGATGCCTTTTCCTTTAAGGGGGTTTATTTATTTAGGTAATTTTCATCTGATGCATATCTTCGCATTGCTTTCAATAGTTGGGTTGGTTTTAAGTTTTATCTTAACAGGGATAACCGCAAAAACCCTTACCTTAATATTCTTCTTGCTTACACTATATTTTGCCTATCAATACGTGAAATGGAATTTTGGCATGGAGCCAAAATCTGCTTTTTGTACTTGGTGTAAGATGAAATATCTTACCAACCTTAGCTTTATTCAGGGAGGGCTGAAGGATTTTAAAAAATATAAGATATTGTGTATAGAGCCTAGTTTTTAACTTTAGGCTAAGGTTTAGATTAAGGTTTAGTTTTCTCTCAACCTAAGCCTCAGCCTCAACCTGCCTATAAGGAGTTGCCATGAATCAAGTAATGCTTATTGTTTTGGGTATAGTCGCAGGCATATTCGGCGGTATGTTCGGTATCGGAGGCGGGACTATTTTGATCCCGGCCCTCGTGTATCTATTCGGCTTGACGCAACACCAGGCCCAGGGCACAACCTTGGCAATTATGATTCCTCCCATCGGGCTATTAGCGGCGCTACGCTATTGGCAGGCAGGAAATGTTAAGATTCCCATGGCGGGGTTAATCTGCCTGGGGTTCTTCATTGGCGGTTTATTCGGCGCAAACTTTGTACAAAATTTATCCGATCCGCTATTAAAGAGATTATTTGGGTTATATTTACTGTTTGTTTCCGTAGAGATGATTTTAGGAAAGTAGGATGAAAACAGGGCTCACCATCAATATAGGTAAACTAAAACTTAAAAATCCGGTCATGGTCGCCTCAGGCACATTCGGGTATGCTGAGGAATTCCGCGATTTTATGGACTTAAGAAAGTTGGGCGCAGTAGTTACTAAAACTATTACCTTAAATCCGCGGAAAGGCAATCTGCCGCCGCGCACCTGCGAAACCCCTGCAGGAATGCTAAATTCCATAGGTTTGGAGAATCCGGGGTTAGAGGCTTTTATTAATGAAAAATTACCTATTTTGAGAAAAATAGGCATTCCCATAATTGTAAGCATTGCCTCAGAAGATACGCCAGAAGAGTTTATTGAACTGACAAGGCACCTAGAAAAAATAAAGGAAGTGGCGGCAATCGAGTTAAATATTTCGTGCCCGAACATAAAAAGTCCACAGTCGACAGTCCAGAGTCGACAGAAAAGCCGTGGACCATGGACCGTAGACCGTAGACAAATGATTTCACAAGACCCCAAGGCCACATACGAAGTGGTAAAATCCGTGCGTAAAGTTACTAATAAGACGTTGATTACTAAACTTTCACCGAATGTTACTGACATTACTGAAATTGCCCTGGCAGCAAAGGCTGCTGGAAGCGATTGCATCGCCTTGGTGAATACCATCACCGGAATGTGTGTAGACATAGAAACAAGAAGGCCCAAGATTGCCGCAGCAACAGGCGGATTAAGTGGTCCAGCAATCAGGCCGGTAGCAATAAGAATGATTTGGGAGGCTTATCAAAAAGTTAAAATCCCCATTATCGGAATGGGTGGTATAATAGATACTTTAAGCGCCCTGGAATTCTTTATTGCCGGAGCAACTGCAATCAGCATAGGCACGGGAAATTTTATTAATCCGAAGGTATCGGTTGAAATAATAGAAGGCATAAAGAAATATTTGGTAAAAAATAAAATTAAAGATATTAAAGAATTAGTAGGTAGCCTAAAAGAATAAGATGCCACCAGTCACCAGTCACCAGTCACCACAATTAATTGTAGCTTTAGATGTAGACACTTTGGAGAAGGCAACACATTTTGTGGATATTCTTTATCCTACTGTGAAACTTTTTAAAGTTGGTAGCTCATTGTTTCCTGCGTGGGGGACCGATGTAGTAAGAATGGTAGGAAAAAAAGGTGGTAGGGTGTTTTTAGATTTGAAATTTCTCGACATCCCGAATACCGTATATAGCGCTACGGCTTCTGGTACCTCCAGTTGCATAGCAGTTTATTCAATCCCATCTGGATTAGACGAGAAAAAGACTGAAGACCAAGTAACAAAGCATTTGTCTTCCCCGGTTTTTATGATGACATTGCATACGTTGGGTAGTTCAGAAATGTTAAGGAAGGGTGTAAAAGGAGCAGAAGATGAGGCCGCCAAACAAGGAATAAAAAAACCTCTTCTTGTTGGCGTTACTGTTTTGACTTGCGAAGTTGCTGATGTCGAAGAAGTCTTAAAACGAGCTTGTATAGCGAAAGAAGCAGGTTTGGATGGCGTTGTTTGTTCAGCGCATGAAGCGGCTGCAGTAAAAGAAGCATGCGGCAAGGATTTTCTTGTTGTAGCTCCTGGCATCAGACCTAAAGGTTATAAAACAGATGACCAAAAAAGAAAGGCTACAGCTCAAGAGGCAATCGCTGCTGGAGCAGATTTTATTGTTGTCGGTAGACCTATTTTAGAAGCCCAAGATCCGCGCAAAGCAGCAGAAGATATATTAAAGGAGTTGTCGTAAATGGATTCCAAAGAGGCGCTGGATAAAATTAAAGAAGCTGAAGAGCGGGTTGAAGCAATGATTGCCGATGCCAAAAAAGAAGCACAGAATATGCTGCGTAGCGCCCAGGCGCAGGCAGAGGAACTGATTAACACTGCACGGCAAAAAGCCCTTGCAGAAGCTAAGCTTATAAAATCAAGAATTGAAGAGGAAGCTAAAAGAGAAACAATGGAAATCGAAAAGCAGGCTTCACAAGATATAGGAGCGCTCAAGAAAAAAGCGCAAGTTAATATTGAAAAAGCAGTTGAATTTGTAAAAAGTAAAATCATTTAACTTAAGACTTGTGTCCTTGTGTCCTTGTGTCCTTGTGTCCTTGTGTCCTTGGCTGCCTGCCGGTAGGCAGGTGTCTTGGTGACCTTAGAATATGGCAATCGCAAAAATTAAAAAAATAGAAATAATCGGACTAGAAAAAGATAAGGATAATTTATTGCGCCAGTTGCAACGTTTGGACGCTATGGAATTGATTTCCTCACAGAAGGTTTCATCCGCCCATGTGTATTCCCAAGCCGTTGACAGCACAAATCTCGTTGAAATCGAAGAAGCGATTTCTCTTCTCTCGAGCTTTAGAAAGAAGAAGTCTGCATTTAGAGGTATGGTTGGCATAAAAGAGGCAGTGTATCAACAAGAGGCGCAAGATATTGTCAATACGTTTGACTACCAGGGTCTTTTGCAAGAAGTCAACCATTTGCGTAACAGTTTAAGAAATATTTCCCAACACCGTGAGCGGCTTATTCAGGAAGCGCATCTGTTAGCACCGTGGAAGAATTTGCGTATTTCCTTAGACCAACTGTATCCTACTTGCAATTGTGCAATTTTTTTAGGGGTTTTTAATAGAAAAGATTACGAAGAACTCCTGTCAAACTGTCAAAAGGGCGCAATTGATGTATTTTGCGACACAATCCACCAGGACCAGGCCAACGCCTATCTTTTTATTCTTTACTTAAGGCAAGATTTGGAGAAGCTCGAATCTTTATTAAAACAGCACCACTTTAATTTTGTAACCTTAAGCCGGCATAAAGCAACAATTCAGGAACGCCTTTTTGAGATTAATCGCGAAGTGATGGTTTTAGATGACCAGGCCAAAGATGTGAAAAATAAAATTACACAGTTAGCCAGTCAGCAGATAAATCTGATGGTGATTTATGATTATCTGGCTAATCTGCGCAGGCGCCACGAGGTGGATAAAGATTTAGATAGACAAAAGTTTACCTTTAGGGTAAGTGGTTGGGTAAGAGTGAAAGATGTAAAGCTTGTAGAAGAAAGTGTCTTAAAAGAATTCCCTGATGCAGCACTCTTTATTTCTGAGCCAGAAGGTAAAGATATCCCTGTGATTCTGGAAAATCCTAGATGGTTGCAACCATTCGAGTTTATTACCAAGATGTATGGCATGCCCCAATATAACGAGTTAGACCCCACGCCTTTTCTGGCGCCATTCTTCTTCCTCTATTTTGGTATTTGTGTTTCTGACGCAGGATATGGTCTTTTAATTATTTTAATTTGTTGGTACGCGCTTAAAAAATTTCCTATGGGAAAGCAAGGTTGGCGTTTCTTTACATTATTTTTGTATTGCGGTATATCCACGGTCATAGTCGGCGCCCTCATGGGCAGCTGGTTTGGTAATATCGTGGATGTGGCAAGCGCAAACAATAAATTATTTCTACCGCTTAAACAGTTTAAGGATTCCTTGGTCGTGCTGGATCCGTTAGCTAACCCAGTAAGACTTTTTGCGATTGCGCTTTCACTAGGCATTATTCAGGTTTGGTTCGGAAATATTGTTGCGGCTATCGGGAATATAAAAAACAGACGCTATTTAGATATTATTCTTGATCAGGTTACAATGTTTATCTTTTTATTTGGCGCAACTGGCCTCGGGCTTATATTTTTAAAATTGTTGGCTGACGAGAAATCAGGTTTATTTAAATATGCGATAGCCTTCGGCGCCGCAAGTCTTATTTTAACCCAAGGCAGGTCTGAAAAGACAGTGGGAGCAAAATTGTTCTATGGGGTGTATAACCTCTACAATATCGCTTCGGGATATTTAAGCGATATCTTGTCATATAGCCGGTTGTGGGCATTGGGCTTAGTTACAGGAGTTATGGCCAATACCATAAATCTTATCAGTACCAAGTTTGGCGAGATTATTGTTAGTATGATCCCGTTTATAAATAAAATAAATTTCGTGAAAGTCACGGTCACTATCCTAGTGATGTCCATTTTATGCATTGCAGGACACGTAGTTTCTTTTTTGATGAATTTGTTGGGGGCATTTGTTCATCCAGTCAGGCTACAGTTTGTAGAATTCTTTTCCAAATTTTTTAAACCCGGAGGTAAACCTTACAAGCCATTTAAAATAGAAACAAGATTTGTTACTATTAAGTAAAAGGAGGGTCTTATGTTAATAGACGGTTTGGCTTTATCACTAGCAGGCGCAGCAATAGTTATGACTATTTCGGGAATGGGAGCATCTATTGGAGTATCTCTGGCTGGCCAGGCAGCAGCAGGGGTTTTGTCAGAGGATCCTGAGAAGTTTGGCAAGATGATACCGCTTATTGGTATTCCCGGGACACAGGGATTCTATGGGTTTCTAGTGGGATTCTTGGTTTTGAACAAGCTGAACCTTTTGGGTGCGGATATTAAAATTCCTACCTTCGCTCAGGGGGTTCAGATTCTTGCGATTTGCTCAGGAGTTGCCGTTGTCGAATGGATATCTGCGATTTGGCAGGGGAAGGTTTCAGTTTCTTCCATTTATCTGGTCGCTAAAAGGCCCGAGGAAGCAGGAAAGGCTTTAATCCTTCCCATCTTTGTAGAAATTTATGCTATCTTAGGTTTGGCTGCTGGATTCTTATTGCTATTGGGGGTTAAAGTATAATGTCGCTGGAGTCAATTTTAGAACGCATCAATACTGAAGGCCTGGTACAGAAAGAGAAAATCATTCAGGCAGCACAAAAAGAAGTGACAGATTTAATTTATAAGGCACGCCTGGAAGCAGAACAGCTTGATCAAGAAATCGTCGCGAGAGAGAAAAGCGTTGCACAGAAGCAAAAACAGGGTCTCATTGTAAACGCGCGGCTTAAAGCAAAAAACACTGCTCTTTCAAGTAAACAGGCATTGATTGATTATGTTTTTGAAAGAACCAAAGAACATATAAGCTTAACGAAGTTTAAGAAGCAGGTTATTTCTCATGAGAAGGTAAGCGAAGTTTCAGAAAAACCAGAGCATTACCTGCAAGAGATACGCCACGAATACGAAAGCGAAATTGCCAAGATTTTGTTTGGTTAGGATTATAAGATGAAAAAAGTGGCACCAGAAGATTATGCGTTTGGCATCGGCAAAGTTCGCGCCCTTGAGCGATTTTTACTTACCGAAGAGGCATTGCAACATGCACAGGATGCAGATTTGAGTGGTGCGTTACAGCTATTCGCGGAATCCGAATTGTACGCGGATGAGTTTTTGCACGTTAATGATAGTGTAAAGCTTGAAGATTTGTTAAGCCAGGAATCGCGGCAATTACAAGATATGATTAGCCGGCTCATCCTGGATAAGCCATTACGAGAATTCTTAGATTTAACAGACCTAGGCAGGCTGCAGAGAATTGCCAAGGATTATAAGAGTCAATTCTTAGTAGATTACTTAAATTTTGTTATTGATATGCACAATATTAAAACCTTCCTGCGGCTCTATGTAATTAAAGAACCGGAAGACAGGCTGCAAACTTTTATAAGGCATGAAGGATTTATTCCCAAAAAATATTTTATACACTTCTATGCCCAAGATATTGCCTTTTTTTTGACTCGCCTGGAGTATGTTCATGCGCATAGTAAGATTCTCGATTACAGTTTATTCTTAAGGGAGGGAATAGAGAAAACAGTTAAGGAAGGACAGTTTATAACGCTGGAAAAACAGATCAACGACTTTTTAGTAAAAGCTTTAAAGCCGGCAAAATATTTTACCTTTGGGCCTGAGCCGCTGTTAGCTTATTACTTTGCCAAAGTCAATGAAATTAACCTGATACGCATGATTATTCTAGCCAAGCTTAATAATGTATCCGGAGATTTAGTTAAAGAGAGGCTAAATACTGTCTATGGTTAATGAAGGGCTTACAGGGAAACCTTTGGTAATAATCGGCAACGAGGATACGGTTGGTGGTTTTAAAGCCCTAGGGTTTAAGGTTTACCCCATAAAAGAACACCAGGATCTAAAAGCTATATTTGATGAAGTGGTGCAGGCACAATGTGCGGCGTGTCTAGTAGAGGAGAATATTTATCTTCGGGCACAGGACGTAGTCAATAGTTATAAAGACTTGACCTTGCCCATTTTTATTCCTTTTTCTAAAGATGCCAAGAATCTTTTATTGGAATCAATAGTAAAAGATATAAAATTGAGGGCAACAGGAACAAATTAATTCTAAGAGGTAATTATGAAACAGCCTAAAATTATTAAGGTATCTGGGCCGTTGGTAGTTGCAAGCGGATGCCGGGGCGCCAAAATGTATGATATGGTGCGTGTATCAGAGAAAAAATTAATCGGTGAAATTATTGAATTAAAAGAAGACCTTGCCTTTATACAGGTCTATGAAGAGACTAGCGGAGTGGGCCCAGGAGAGCCAGTCTACTTAAACAATGAGCCTTTGAGTATCGAGCTGGGGCCGGGCTTGATCAGTTCTATTTACGACGGGATACAGAGGCCTCTCAATGTGATCAGAAATATGTCAGGTGATTTTATATCTCGCGGTGTAGATGTGCCCGGCCTTGATTACAATAGGAAATGGCATTTTATTCCCCGAGCCAAAACCGGCCAGAAAGTTATTAGTGGGGACATATTGGGTACGATTAAGGAAACTGTCTTGATAGAGCACAAGATTATGGTTCCTGCGGACGTAACTGGCGAAATTATAGAAATCAAAGAAGGAGACTTTACTATTAAGGAGAGCGTAGCTAAAATTAAAACGGCCGATACGGAGATTAAGGAAGTTACTCTATCGCAGCGTTGGCCAGTAAGAAAGGCGCGGCCTATAAAAGAAAAATTTGCTCCGCATGAGCCGCTTACAACGGGCCAGCGTGTTATTGATACGCTCTTTCCTGTAGCTAAAGGAGGAACCGCCTGTATTCCCGGGCCATTTGGAAGCGGCAAGACCGTAGTTCTCCACGAATTTGCTAAATGGGCAGACGCAGAGGTTATTGTCTATGTTGCCTGTGGAGAAAGAGGTAACGAATGCGCAGACCTCCTGTTAAGCTTTCCAGAATTAAAAGACCCCCGTTCAGGCAGGCCCCTTTTAGAACGCACAGTAATTGTAGCGAATACTTCCAATATGCCTGTGGCTGCGCGCGAGGCCTCTATTTATACCGGTATAACCATTGCTGAATATTTTCGTGATATGGGTTATTCGGTAGCGCTTATGGCTGATTCAACCAGCCGTTGGGCAGAGGCTTTACGAGAGATGTCTGGCCGTCTGGAAGAGATGCCGGGTGAGGAAGGCTATCCTGCATATTTGTCTTCGAGATTGGCAGAATTTTACGAACGCGCAGGCCGAGTAATGTGTCTGGGTAGTGATTCCCGGGAAGGCGCATTAAGTGTTATGGGCGCGGTTTCTCCTCCGGGAGGAGATTTATCCGACCCGGTAGTTCAGGCCACTTTACGTGTGGTTAAAGTCTTCTGGGGCCTGGACGATAAATTAGCAAATGCCAGGCATTTTCCAGCCATAAACTGGCTCCTGAGTTATTCTCTCTACCATGAAAATTTAGAGGATTTCCTGAAAAATAAAATCTCCGAAGATTTCATTGTTTTAAGGAAAGAGGCGATGCGCCTCTTAGAAGAAGAGGCTTCGCTTTTAGAGATTGCCCGCCTAATAGGTATTGAATCCCTTACATTTGCCGACCGGCTTATTTTAGAGGCAGCCAAATCTATCAGGGAAGACTTCCTACACCAAAATGCCTTTCATGAAATAGATACCTACACCTCTTTAGAGAAACAGTACCGCATGTTGAAAGTAATTTTGGAATTTTATCGCATTAGTAAAGAAAAACTAAAGGAGGGCATGGATTTCGATAAGATTGTAAAATTACCGATACGCGAGAAAATCAGCCGCCTCAAATATATTGAAGAAAATAAATTACAGGAATTTGATAAAGTCCAGAAGGAGTTAGAGGATAGCTATGCTTAAAGAATATACGACTGTTTCATCGGTTTCTGGTCCGTTGGTAGTGGTAGAGAAAACCCAAAATATAAAATACGCAGAACTCGTAGAGGTAGAGTTCTCCGACGGGGGCCTGCGCCGGGGTAAGGTTTTAGAGATTTCCGAAGACAAGGCTTTGGTGCAAATGTTTGAAGGGACTCTTGGCCTTGATGTTCAAGGGTCCAGGGTACGCTTTCTAGGCAGAACCCAGGAGCTAGCTGTTTCTCCTGATTTACTGGGTCGAACCTTTGATGGTGCAGGCAGGCCCCGCGATAACGGCCCAGAGATCATTGCTAAGAAACGCCTGGATATTAACGGCAGTCCCATAAATCCCAGCTCCCGGGACTATCCTTCAGAATTCATCCAGACAGGTATCTCAACTATTGATCGGATGAATCCTTTGGTGCGCGGGCAAAAGTTACCAATATTTTCTGCGGCAGGCCTACCGCATTCTCGTATCGCTGCCCAGATTGCCAGGCAAGCAAGAGTCCTAGGTAAAGAAGAGAGTTTTGCCGTTGTCTTTGGGGCAATGGGTATTACTTTTGAAGAGTCAGATTTTTTTATGACTGATTTTCGCAATACCGGTGCTATTGAACGAAGCGCGCTTTTTATAAATTTAGCCAATGATCCGGCGATTGAACGTATCTCTACACCACGACTTGCTCTTACTTGCGCTGAGTATTTAGCCTTCGATTTGGATATGCATGTTTTAGTAATACTTATTGATATGACTTTTTACTGCGAGAGCCTGCGGGAGATTTCTGCAGCGCGTAAAGAGATACCCGGCAGAAGAGGGTATCCCGGTTATCTTTATACAGACTTAGCTATGCTTTATGAGCGCGCTGGCCGTATAAAAAAGAAGAAGGGCTCAATTACGCTTTTGCCTGTTTTAACTATGCCCGAAGACGACAAGACTCATCCTATTCCTGATTTGACTGGATATATTACCGAAGGCCAAATTATTTTATCGCGCGAATTGCATCGCAAGGGCATCTATCCTCCGGTTGATGTTTTACCCAGCCTATCGCGCCTAAAAGATAAAGGTATCGGAGCTGGAAAAACCCGCCAGGATCATGCCGATGTGTTAAATCAGCTCTTTGCCTGTTATGCGCGCGGGAAAGAGGCCAGAGAATTAGCCATTATTTTAGGCGAAGCAGCGCTTTCAGACTTAGATAAACTTTACTTAAAATTTTCCGATAATTTTGAAGATAAATTTGTCAGGCAGTCAGAGTCAGAGGACCGCTCTATAATTCAAACTCTGGAAATTGGATGGGAGCTCCTGCGTTCTATCCCAAGGCCAGAGTTAAAACGCATAAGAGAAGAGTATCTTAACGAATATTATTCGGGAAAATAAGCTATGATTTTAAGAGTAAATCCGAATCGCATGGAATTAATGCGCCTGCGCCGGCGCTTGCTTCTTGCCCAGCGAGGCCATAAGCTTCTACAGGATAAACTGGAAGAGATGATGCGCCGATTTATGTTATTGTTAAAAGATATCGATAAGGCAGGAGAAGGCTTTCAGGGTAAAACCCAGAGCATACTTAGTAATTTATTTTATTGCCGCATTACTAGCCCTAAGGTTGATTTCGAAGATTCCCTTTCAAAAATAAATGCGCAAATTGCAATTAATGTATCTACAATAAAAATTATGAATGTCAGCGTCCCATTATTTAATATTGAAAAATTGCGCATTGATAAGGAGTACGATTTTTTTAAAACTTCTGCCCAATTGGATTTAGTAGTCAGGGATGCAGGAGATTACATTAGTTCTTTATTAAAGCTGGCGCAATTATTTAAAAGCTTAGAACTCCTCTCTTATGAAATTGAGCGCACCCGCAGGCGTGTAAATGCCTTAGAATATATACTTATCCCTTCGATTCAGGATACCATCCGCAATATTACCCAGAAGTTAAATGAATTTGAGCGCGGTAATCTTGTGCGGCTGATGCGTATTAAAGAGATTATCAGAAGTCATTAAGTTGAAGTCTTCTGCTATTTTGAGTATAATAATAAATTAATGGGCGCTTAGCTCAGTTGGTTAGAGCGGTTGACTTACATTCAACAGGTCAGGGGTTCAAGTCCTCTAGCGCCCACCATATATTAGTATATAGCTCTAAAATTAATACTTGTAGTTAGTTTAATTTTTAGTAAAATATACTTCCCATTCAGGCATGAACCATCAGCTGTGAATTATTATGAACTAAATAGGGCCCGTGGTGCAGCCTGGTTTAGCACGTCAGATTGTCGATCTGAAGACCGCGAGTTCAAATCTCGTCGGGCCCGCCAGTAAATCAAGCGCCGTAAATAACTTACGGCGTTTTTATTGTCATCTAACGGATTATTGATTTCCATCTCCCGTTTAAATTGCTTAGTGTTTCTTTCGGCAGTGGTA
>JAPLLU010000104.1 GCA_026387385.1 Candidatus Omnitrophota bacterium | reverse complement strand
GCATGGCTTTATAATTCTTTTCTAATCCCGCTTCGTCTTTGTCAAAACTATAGGCATCTTTCATGATAAACTCGCAAGACCTCACTAGGCCGAAACGAGGTCGTATTTCATCGCGGAATTTCGTCTGTATCTGATACAGGATCACGGGAAGCTGCCTATAAGAAACTATTTGATTCTTCACTAAATCCGTGATCACCTCTTCGTGCGTAGGCCCTAAACAGATATTCCTGCCCCTTCGGTCAACAAACCGAAACATTACCTCGCCTATATCTTTATCCCGTCCCGATTTAATCCATAACTCCTCGGGCTGTAATGCCGGAAGCAACAATTCGCATGCGCCGCAAGAATCCATCTCCTGGCGGACTATTTTCTCAATGTTGCTGAGTACCTTGAAGCCTAAAGGCAGGTATGAATATACGCCTGCCATGAGCATCCGGATGAATCCTGCGCGAAGCAGCAACTGATGGCTGACAGATTCCGCTTCCTGTGGCGTTTCTCTTAAAGTAGGTATAAATGTTCTTGTCCAGAGCATTTCTTTCTTATTGAATTAATTGACTAGGCTTTTTATCTCTTTTATCAAAATACCGGCACAGTCACTAAATGAAACTTTTCTTGTTACTTTACCTTTTTTAAATAATAAGCCGTCTTTCTTACCAAAAGCTACTCCTATATCGGCCTCTTTTGCTTCTCCGGGTCCATTAACTACGCAACCCATTACAGCTATCTTCATTGGCGAAGTATTGAGTATCGGGTATTGAGTATTGAGTTTATTTTCCAAATCTTGCACTATCTTTACTAAATCCACCTCACAACGGCCGCAGGTCGGACAACTGATAATCTCCGGGCCATAGCGGCTTAACCCTAAGGCTTCCAGAATAGACCTGGCTACCTTAACTTCTTCGCAAGGCTTAGCTGTAAGCGACACCCTTATTGTATCACCAATTCCTTCTAATAGCAAAGCTCCTATTGCGATACTAGATTTTATTGTACCCGAAGACAATGTCCCGCTTGCAGTTACCCCTAAATGAAAAGGATATGCGCATAATTTTGACATCTTTTGATAGGCCTCTATGGTATCAAGCAAATTTGACCCTTTAAGAGAAACCACAATATCATAAAACCCGAATTTCTCTAGAATATTTATATAATTCAACGCTTCGGAAACCATCATCTGAGAAATAGCTTGGAGCTTGGAGCTTGCCTGCCTACCGGACAGGCGGGGAGCTTGGAGCTTTCTTAATGAGCCTGAATTTAATCCTACCCTGATAGGAATCCCTGAGAGCTTCGCTGCTTTAGCTATTTCACGGATCTGCTCTTTCTTGTATATGTTGCCCGGATTTAGTCTTATTTTATCTACGCCGCTATCTATAGATGCTAAAGCTAAGCGCCAATCAAAATGTATATCCGCCACTATAGGAAGACTCACCGACTTTTTAATCTTTATTAAGGCCTTTGCATCCTGGATATCTTTTACGGCTAATCTGACAATATCACAGCCATGCTCTTTTAATTCTTTTATCTGCCTTATTGCCTCTTCAGTGCAAGCGGTCTTGACCTTAGCCATAGATTGAATGGCAATCGGATTATTGCCTCCGATAGAGACATTACCTATTCTTATTATCTTGGTTTTACGTCTTAATATTCTCATTTTTTAGTTAAACATGAAAAATCCCAAATCCAAATACTACCAAATCCAAAATAAATTCAAAATCCCAAATCCAAAACTTTTTGGGATTTGGAGATTGAGATTTACCCCGTTACTGACATAATTATTTTTCTTCTTGTCAGTAACGGGGCTTATTTGGTAGTATTGGTAGTATTGGAAATTGGGATTTATCATGTTAAGGTTAGTATTATTTTCCCTATTTAAAAAATTGAGCTATCTTGTCTCCAAAAAATCTTAATATATCATTATAAGTGACAATCAAGGCCAATGATATGATCAGGCTAAAACCTATTTGGGTAATAATGCGTTCTGTCTTAGGGCTTATATTCTTTCCTCTTATTTTCTCTATAAATAATAATATAATATGCCCGCCGTCTAAAATCGGCAGAGGCAAAAGATTGAATATAGCCAGGCTTACGCTTAATACGGCAACAAGATGGAATACTGCGATTATCCCCAAAGATGCAACCTTAGAGGTAACAAAAAATATGCCTAAGGGCCCGGTTACTGACTCGCGCATAGATAATTTTCCCGTAAGCATATTCCAGGTTGCCTGATAAGTTAAAACAGTTAGTTCTTTTGTTTTGTTTAAACTTAAAGAGAAAGACTTTAAAAACCCGTGCTTTACTTTTACTATATCATCGCTCGGAGTTATGCCAATTAATCCTACATTGCGTTTTTGTCCCGATAAAGTATCTAACTGTTTTTCTTTTATTTTAACGCCTAATACATATTCTTTGTTGTCACGCAAAACAGAAAGTTTAACTACCGTATCTGCTTTCTTGATTTTAACAATATTCTGCAGCTCTTCCCAATAATCTACTTTTATGCCGTCTACGGCAATAATCTTATCGCCGGCCTCTACCCCGGCATCCTTAGCACCGAAACCATCTATTAACCCTCCGACCTTGGTAGTGAGCGAAGGATAACCTGCAAAAAATACCAACCAAAAACACAAAAAACCCAATATATAGTTTAACAGGGGGCCGGAGAATATTATCTTAGCGCGTTGAAATTGAGTCTTGGACAGATACTCATCGGGCTCGCCTTTATATTCCTCTAAATTATCTCCGGCGAGTTTAACATATCCGCCGAGAGGTATAGCATTAATCCGGTATTCTGTATCATTTCTTTTCTTTTTTAATACCGTGGGGCCGAAACCCAAAGAAAATACCTCAACCCTAACGCCTTGTCTTTTTGCAGCGATAAAATGTCCGAATTCATGGACAATTACAAATACGCCTAATATGAATAGAAAAGTTAATAATGCGATCATAGTTTAAATCCCAATATTACCAATAGTACCAAATCCCAATAGCCAATTCCTTATCTTAATTAATTGGCTATTGTAAATTCATTGGTATTTATTGGATATTGGTAATCGGTCATTTTAAGTTAGTTTAAGTTCTCAATAATTTTGTGGGCTTCTTTCCTGGCCCAGTCATCTGCTTTTAAAATCTCTTCTAAATCCGGGTTATTTTTCTTATGGTGTTTATCTAAAACTCTATTAATGATTTTTGGTATAGAAGCAAAATTCAGCCTCCCTTTCAGGAATTCATCAACACTAACTTCATTAGTAGCATTTAGAACAGTCGGAAGAGTCCCGCCTTCATACGCTGCCATATAAGCCAATCCAAAACAAGGAAATTTTTTGAAATCCGGTTTTTGAAAATTTAATCCCTTCAATTTGTAAAAATCTATACTCCTGGCCCTACTGGAAAGCCTTGCCGGATAAGAAAGGGCGTACTGAATAGGAATGCGCATGTCTGTATCCGATAGCTGCGCTAATATAACTCCGTCTACAAATTCCACCATAGAGTGAATTATCGCCTCCGGATGTATAATAATTTTTATTTTCTCCGGTGGCACATTAAACAGATGCATTGTCTCTAATACTTCCAGGCCTTTATTCATCAATGTCGCAGAATCAACGCTTATCTTCTTACCCATCTTCCATCTGGGATGATTCAATACGCGGGATACAGAGACATTTTTTAGTTCCCTTTTACGACTCCGTCTTAACGGCCCTCCGGAGGCAGTGAGATAAATATTGTTTAATTTGTTTTTATCCTGGCCATTCAAACACTGCCATATGGCTGACTGTTCGCTGTCTACGGGAATAATTTTTATTTTTTTCTTTGCTGCCCTATCCATAATTATCGGGCCTGCCATTACCAGCGCCTCTTTATTAGCTAAGGCGATATCTTTACATGAGTCTATTGCCTTTAATAATGGTGAAAGCGCGCCTGAGCCACTAATTGCCAAAACAATCTTATCTATGTGCTTATCCTGGACCATCTCATCTAAGCCCTCTTGCCCCATAAAGAGCTTGATATTCTTTAGATCCAGCCTAGATTTCAACTTTAAGGCAGCTTGCGGCTCTTTAACGCAAACCAATCCGGGACGATGAGACTTTATCTGCCTGTATAAAATATCGATATTAGAATTAGCGGATAAACCGATCACCCGAAATTCTTCAGGAAAATTTTTTATCACTTCAAGGCTATTTTGGCCTATTGAGCCCGTTGAACCTAATACAGCGATACGTTGCATGTCTATAAAAAATTTACTCGCTACTTATTTGAAATAATTATCATATAAAAGTAAAACGCGGGAGAAGTAAAAAGTAAGCTATCAATCAGATCTAAAAAACCACCCATGCCGGGAAAAATATTTCCGGAGTCTTTAACCTGACAATCGCGCTTCATAAGCGATTCCGAAAGGTCTCCTAATTGGCCTAAAATACCTAAGGAAAAACCGATAAAAAGAAGATGGGAATAAGATAGATTTAGAAGCGTTTTGCTCGCTAACGCACCTATTATACTAAATGCCAAGCCGCCAAATGCACCTTCTATGGATTTCTTGGGGCTGATACGGGGTATTAAGGGAGTTTTGCCAAAAGACGTACCGATAAAATAAGCTCCGATATCTCCTAATTTAGTAATAATCAATAGTGCCGTAAAAAGACTGATGCCGCGAGGCAAATATCTTATCTTGATTAAAAAACTTAAGAACCAAGATACATAAAGTATTCCGAAAATTGTAGTAGAAATATCTACGATAACGCCTGAATTTTCTCGGCGCCTAAATTGCATCAGAATTAAAAATAACAGGGTTAAAACAATAAAGAGCAACTCCCAATTTCTTGTTAATTCAAAGCGCAATACAATTGACAACGGTATTATTGCACCCATAGCAATGCCAAAATACTTATAAATACTTATCCCTTTATTCTTCAACATAGTAAAGAATTCATAAAGGCCAGCGATAATAAATGCGGTGACCAATAAGCCTGATAGCCAATCAATAAATGTTGTAGCGGCAAGGATACAAATAAGAACAACAGAACTAATTATCCTTTTTTTCAACATTTATCCCTCCGAACCTGCGTTCCCTCTTTTGATAGACACAAATGGCTTTTTCCAAATCCTGCTTTTTAAAATCGGGCCAGTATTTTTTAGCAAAATACAGCTCCGCGTAAGAAAGCTGCCAGAGTAAAAAATTGCTTATTCGCATCTCGCCACTGGTGCGTATAAGAAGGTCTGGATCCGGCAGTCCTATAGTATAAAAGTATTGGTTGAATTTATTAATATCCAGATCTTCTATACTTACCTTACCATCTACTGCTTCTTGACTAAATTTCTTTACCGCATCCACTATCTCTTGTCTGGCCCCGTAATTTAAAGCCAAAACGACAATTAAGCCGGTATTATACTTTGTCCTGTCCTGGGCTTCCTTAATTTTATTCTGGAGATATTTAGGCATCGGTTCTTTACTGCCGATAACTATTAGTTTAATATTTTTTTTATTTAGCTCACTTATCTGCCGGCTCAAAAAACTATTTAATGAGCGCATTAACATATCTATTTCTTTCTTTGGCCTGGTCCAATTCTCTGCGGAAAAGGCAAAAAGAGTTAAGACTCTCACCCCTAATTCACCTGCTGTTTTAACGATTTCTTTAACCCTGTCAATGCCTGCATGGTGTCCGGCTGTACGCGGCAGATGCCTTTCCTGTGCCCAGCGGCCGTTACCGTCCATTATTATGGCGATATGCTTAGGGATATTATCTTTATTTATCATGTTAAGTGTAAAAGTAAAAGCGTAAAGCGAAAAACTTAAACTTAAAACTCCTGCCTGCCGGCAGAAAAGCTTTTAGTTTTTAACTGTAATTTTACGCTTTACACTTTACGCTTTACGCTACTACTGGTGTACCTTATAATCTATGCCGGGGAATATATTATCTTTCTGTTCAATATCAGAAAGCCAATTTTCATCAATAGAATTTGATTTTATCTGTTCATATAAACCGGTGAACCTTAAAAGATGGTCCTTGGTGCGGCGGATAGCATAAGTAGTATGCGTTCCGGTAGCCATAATAAATGCCCAATCAGAACTCTGCGCTAAAAGCAGTTCTCTTAACGCCTGATTCAAAGCTCTTTTTAAAATACCATCAGGATTCGTATGTGAAAAATCCTTGACTAATTCAGTCATCCGCTCGCTTGCCTGATCTAAATGTCTGTAAATCCAATCATTCGGCCCCTGCAACCACATTTCGTTATACCCCTTCCAGCCCCAACTTGATAAAGAAGGAGTGACTACCTGATTGCGCGGATTTTCGGCCAAATATTCAGAAGGGGTAATTAAACGAATTTTTTTTTGGTCAAAGCATATCTTACGGATGAGAAAGTCTAGCCACATAGGCCCTTCATGCCACCAATGCCCAAACAGCTCTGCGTCATAAGGAGAAACAATCAGGGGTTTCTTGTGCATAAAGCCAAATAGATACTCAATTTGTTTCTCGCGATTAAACATAAAATTACCGGCATGCCCAGCTGCTCTTTCTTGAGCCATATGAGGATTATAAGGCTGCTTATTCTCGCTTCCCGTTATACGGTAGTATTTTATCCCGGTATTTATCCTTACGCCTTCGGGATGAATATAAGACCGGATGTATTCGTAATCCAAATCAAACCCGATATCCCTATAGAACTCCCGATAATAATAATCACCGGGATATCCTTCAATGGAAGACCACACCTGTTTTGATGATTCAAGGTCTCTGCCAAAACAGGCAACGCCTGATTTGCAATATACGGGCGCGAATACTCCGTATTTCGGCCTAGGCGCCCCATGCAATACTCCGTGTGAATCGCTAAAAAAATATTTAAGCCCCGCCTCCTTTAATATCTCATCATCTCCGGGCCTATACCCGCATTCGGGCAGCCAAATCCCCTTTGGTTTTCTGCCGAAGACGCTTTCGTAATGGCTTACGGCTACTTTGATCTGCGCTCTTACTGATGCCTCGGCAACCTCCATTAAAGGAAAATATCCGTGCGTTGCGGCACAAGTCATTATTTCCAGTTTACCTGCATCCTGAATGCCTTTAAAGGCATTAGCGAGATTCCGGCCGTATCTTTCAAATACATTCCTTGCCTCATAAAAACTGAATAAATACATATTGGCCAGATGTTGAAAATCTGGTTGCCAACGCGTCCTCTCAACTTCTTTATGGCTTAATTCGATAAGTCTGTTTATATGCCTAAGGTATCTTTCCTGTAGTAGCCCATCGGTGAGCATGGATATTAATGTAGGAGTCAAAGACATTGTCAGGCGAAAATCGACTTTGTCCTGTAGCAATCTTTCAAAGATTTTAATCAGGGGGATATAAGTCTCAGTTATTGCCTCAAATAACCAGTCTTCCTCCAAAAAATCTTCATGCTCAGGATGTCGTACGAAAGGAAGATGACTGTGTAAGACCATGCATAAATAACCTTTTTCCATAGAGTTTTGGCGTTGTTGTTGCGTTATGGTGAGGCCTTAAGCATTCTTAAGAAACCAATAGCGACTAACCAATAACGCGCTAACGTAATTATTTAGTTTCTTTGGTTACAATAGGAGTAATGGTTTTCTCTTCAAGCTTATCTTGAGATGTCGCTTGAACGGGTATGACCTGTTTCCCGTCAGGAAGGGCAAAACGTAAAGTAAAAGTTCCATCCGGTCTTAACTTTATCTCTCTACCCTGCACACATACTTTAGCATCGGGCTCCGTAGCTCCATAGACGATTAATTCTGTATTCACCACTAACCAGAATTTTCTTTCTTTGGGGAGCTTCTTTACGGGGCTTGCCATAGAAGCGATTCCCGAAGAAGCAAAAAAAAGCTCTCGCTTGACTCTTTCTTGCCAGGCTTTTCCCAAAGGCGAACTCCTCCCTAGTCCAAAGCCCATGCCATAAAGCCTAGCAAACATATCTTCCGGGATCATCCATTCTTCGTCAGTAATCCAAGAGGGGCCATCTAAGGGAGTATTTACGGTATTTGAGCGGACTATCTTTATAAATTCTCCTGAAGCAAGCCTTAGGCCTATATCCACACACCATGACCTACCGGGTCCCGCAGTATCGATATACCAGTTATTGATTAGGTCATTAATCTCTATATCAAAAAATCTATGCGCATTATTACCGTCAAATATAATATTACTGACATCGTATACTCTAAGAATCATTTTTGCGCTAAAGAAGGAATTACCAAGCTGTGCCTTTATCCTATCAAGAGTCTGTGGCCTAACTTCCCAATAAGCATGTAGCCACCAGGGGTCCCGCGTCTGAAGCACTATTTTATCCTGGCCATAACCAGAGGGTAACTCTTGCATTATCCTGGGTGGAGATATCTTAGCCGTCTCGGGTTGCTCGCCTTGCGGAGCATAAAACTTTGTCTTTTCTACTGCCATTTCCGAAGTACCCAAAACTTCTTTTGCCGCTTTTGTTTCTGAAGGTGCGGCTTTATCTGTTCTTGATTTCTTATTTTTTTGGGTTAACCCTGCTAATCTTTCTCTTATCTTACGTAATATTGCCATAGCCCACCTCCCAACTCATAATAAAAAAGGGATTAAAAATCCCTTTTTTTAAAACAGGTTGTTCTTTTCTCTTTTATTTCATTTTCGTTAATGCACGGTGCTACTTTCAACTACACAAATAATAATATTTTACGGTTACAGCCTTAGGATTAAACTCTTTAGTAGAGCCAGAAATTACAATCAGTAATTATTTTGGGACCGTTAAGGGCTTACCTTTTACCAGGGCTTCTTTCAGGTCTTCTTCGAGCGCCTCTTTAAGTTTGCTTATCTTGTCAACCTCTTCTTTTAAACTCTGATTTATTAGCTGTTCTTGCGCTAATGCCTTTTTGTTTTCCTCATGGGCAGCCTTCTCTTGTCCTAATAACTGCTGGGTGGATTTTAGACCCTCTTCAATGGCTGACTTTTCTTTCAGAATCTTTTCTTTTTCTGCTTCTGCAGTGAAACGGGCATCTATTTCATTATCTTTGACCCGCTTCAATGCTTTAACGTTAGCACAAGAACTTACTGTTGCGATAAAAAAGATTGCCGTAGATATCGATAATATTAAAATAATTCTATTTTTAAAGCTCTCCTCCATAAAAAATCTCCTTAAGTTTTACAAAAGATATCGTATTTATTTTAAGTTTTCCTGTGGTTCTTTAACGGTAGTTTCTTTAACTTTTGAAACTTTAGGTATAATTACAACCTCGACTCTGCGGTTTAACTGACGTTCTTCAACTGAAGAATTAGAGGCAACCGGACGATATTCTCCATAACCGATCGCAGATACGCGCTCAGGATTGATACCCTTGTCATCAACCAGATAATGCAGCACACTTAAGGCACGAGCTGTAGACAACTCCCAATTTGACTTCCAGCCGGAGTACTTAATAGGTACATTATCCGTATGTCCCTCTATTCCCACATTTAGATGCGGGACATTCTCTTTTAGGACGCGCGCCACTTTATCCAACGCAGAGAACGTTTCAGACTTTATTACTGCTTTTCCTGAATCGAATAAAACATCCGCTAAAAATGTAATGACCAATCCCTTATCCATCATCTGTAATTTTACCTGCTTATCCTTAATCTCCTGGGAAAGCCTGTCCTCAAGGAGCCTCTTAGTCTGGCTTAGTTCATCCAATTCCCTTGATAACTGCTCAATCTTCTCAGCATCTGAGCGCCTTCCTTTTTGAAAAATGAAGGTACAGCCTGCCAAAGCAAGACTTAAAAATATTATTGTGCCGTATTTAAATAATTTGAACTTCATAAACTACCTCCTTTTAAAATGTTTAAATGATCTATAATCTCTAAGATGGTTTTATATCGCCATCATAGCCATTATTTCTATAGGAATGTTCTTTTAAGAGGAACATAACTATAACACAATCAATGAGTTTAGTCAAGAGGTTTTAATAAACCCACAACTTACGTCTGCCTCAACCGGCGCGAGGCAGGGGACACGAAGTGCGACGTAAGTTATTTGCGCGAATTGAGCACCTAAAGCTTTGGTTTGGCGAAATCCCTGTGAGCCTATGCGAACAGGGATAACCCCACACCCAGAAACCCATAGCCATCTTTTTTGCTGACTGGGTGTGGGGTAAGTTCGGGCAGACAACTTATGTTCGCAAACACTCCATAAGTTGTGACCTCACTTATCTAAAAATTGTCTCATCTCGGGATGAACCTACTGAAACCATGGAAATTTTAGTCTTTAGAATATCCTTCAGTTTCATGATGTAGGCTTTTGCGTTAGAGGGTAAATCCCCGAATTTCCTTATCCGATTTATATTCTGATCCCACCCTGGCATTTCTATATATAC
>JAPLLU010000138.1 GCA_026387385.1 Candidatus Omnitrophota bacterium | reverse complement strand
GCGATAAGTTTGAGGTTGAAAGCGCAGGCCTTCAAGCCTGGCGCGTTAAATCCGTTGGCTGTTGAAGTTATGAGAGAAATGGGTATTGATATTTCTCAAAATAAGACTAAGAGCATTTTTATTCCTATAAACCGTTTTTCCATCCCCTATAATTCTTAATAAATTCCTGTTAGATTTCCCTCCTTTTTACGTCTATTATAGTAGGACCAAAGAAAGTTTTGAGTTTTAAGCTTTAGTCTTACGCTTTTCGCTTTACACTTTACGCTCAAGTATAATCCAAAGGAATTATCATGTTTAATCTCACCCACGAAGAACGGCGGGTCATTCTGTTTTTGATCTGTGTTTTCTTATTTGGGATAGGAGCCAGGTTTTTTCTTAAGACGCAACAGGATGTTAAAATCTTCGCTTGCCTTTATCGGGATATTGGGAAGGTTGATATTAACACCGCGGATAAGGAGTCATTGATGAGTGCCCCCGGCATAGGTGAGAAATTAGCATACCGCATTATTGAATACAGGAGGGAGCATTCCGCCTTTAAAGACTTGGAAGAACTAAAGAATGTTAAGGGTATGGCAGGGTTTAGATATGAAAAAGTAAAAGATTTCCTTATCGTAAATGATAGATGAAGCGGCCACTGGTTTCTCTTACGGTTATTTTTTGTCTGGGCATATCGGTTGCTAATCTGACAAAGATTCCTTTCCTATCAGCCTATTTTTTGACTACGGTGTTCCTGGTATTGACTTTTCTCTCGGTTCAAAAAAAATTAAGGTTCGATTTATTATTATTTTTTCTTGTGCTCTGTTTAGGCATAACCTTGTTTTTGGAACACGAGGCCCTGCCAGGAAACCATATTTCTTTTCTCGCTCCTTATTATGATAAAAATAAAGATTATTTAGTAAAGGGAGTTATTGACAGCCAGCCGCAATTACAAAATAACAAGACGTCTTTTTTATTCAAGCTTGAAGAAATGCAGTCCGAAGGCCCCCGGTATAAAACCTGCGGTAATATTCTGGCGCAGGTTAAAGGCAGGAAAGATCTGTTTTACGGAGAAGAAATAATCCTGATAGGCAATTTATGCAGGCCTTTTTCCTTTGGCCAATCGAATAGAAAAAGCTACAGGCATTACTTATACAGCCAGGGCATCTACTATATTATGAATGTGGAAACTTCTAGCCGCGTTATCAAGTTAAATAAGAACAGGGGTTTTGCTATTAAGAGGTTAGCCTTATGGCTTAAAGTTAGAATAGAGCAGATAATCTCAAGGCGCCTTTCTTATCTGGCTGCGGGTATTTTAGATGCTATGGTATTGGGTGAAAAGAAAAATATCCCTGCGTTTGTATATAATTCCATGGTTAAGTCAGGCACGGTGCATATACTTGTCGTAAGCGGCTTTAACGTAGTGTTAGTTACATTCATTATTGTCCTATTTTTAAAGATAATAAGAATACCCAGGGTTATACGGTTTTACATAGCTACCCCGCTTTTGATTATTTACTGCCTGATGACGGGTGGTTCGACACCGGTTGTGCGGGCTACTTTAATGGCGGTTGTTTTTATGTTTGCTTACCTTGTCAAAAGGGAGCTGGATATATATAATTCTCTTGCGTTAGCCGCGATATTTATATTAGCGGTTAACCCTAACCAGTTATTCGATATAGGTTTTCAGCTTTCATTCGTAAGCGTCATCTCTATAGTTTATCTCTACCCGAAAATAAAATTATTTTTGTGTCCCAAGATTATAAGTTTAAGCCTTGCAAGATACCTGGTTGATGGTTGCCTAGTTTCATTTTCTGCCTGGATTGGCACCGCCGGTTTTATCGCCTATTATTTTAAGATAATTTCTTTTGTCACCGTGTTGGCAAACATATTCGTAGTTCCTTTAGCTTCGTTGATTACATTGTGCGGCTTTAGCCTCATAATAATGGAGTTGATTTTTCCTCCTATTGCCCGCCTCTTTGCATATGCCTGCGAATTCATCGCTATCCTTCTGGTTATTATTAACAGCCTGCTGATTAAATTACCCGGAGCATACCTGAATCTAAGCCCGTAACACCTATGAATATATTGACAAACGCTGTCGCTTATGTTAATTTATGTTTCTATGAAACGCGCAATTTTTATGCTCATTATTTCCGGTTTTTGCCTCTCTTCGCCTAAGGTGTATCCTTATTGGATCTGGACTCCCAAGACCCAGAAGTGGATTAACCCTAAGGCCACACCAAAATCTACCCCGAAAGAGCAGCTCGATTTTGCTATGAGCATCTATGATATGAAAAAATATGAGGATGCCAAGAGAGAGTTTGATAAGATACTAAAATTTTATCCTAAGTCACTAGAAGCCGCAGAGAGCCAGTATTACCTGGGCTTGATAGAAGAGGCCGAAGAAAATCTCTATGAGGCATACCAGGCATATCAGAAGACCATAGATAAATACCCTTTTTCAGAAAGAATCCCAGAGATCATTGAGCGTGAGTATAAGATTGCCGAGGCATTTATGTCCGGGGTAAAACGCAAAGCCATGGGCATAGTTTTGCCCGTAGAGAACCCCGCCATAGAAATATTGACTAAAGTAATCGATAATTCAACTTTTGGGACCTTGGCAGCCAAGGCGCAATATAAATTAGGTTTAGTCTTAAAAAGCCTCTCCAGATATTACGAGGCCGAGGATGCATTTAATAAGGTGCTTTCTAATTACCATGATAGCGAATGGGTGGATGCGGCAAAGTTTCAGATTGCCTCTTGCCGGGCTGCTATATCCCGTGGCCCGGATTATGACCGGGGTTCAGCTAAAGAAGCCCAGCAAAAGTTTGAGGATTTTATCGAAGAGCATCCTGACGCGGTTTTATCCCGGGATGCAGAAAAGAATATTGAGCAGTTAAAAGAAAAAGAGGCGGAAGGTAATTATAATATCGGCCGCTTCTACGAGAAGCAAAAGGCGCTTGATGCAGCCAAAGTCTATTATAACGATGTGATCAATAATTATCCTGAAAGCCCCTGGGCGGCTAAGGCGTTGGAGAGAATGCAGGTAATGGATAAGAAGAAATGAGAATACAACAGCAAGGAAATAATAATCGGCTCCAAGCTCCAAGCTCCAAGCTCCAAGCTCCAAGCCTTAAGTTGGTAGTTTTTAGCTTGTGTCTTGGTGTCTTGGTGTCTTTGTGTCTTGTGGGTTGCGGTTACACTACCCGTTCAATGATTGCGGATAAATTTCATACCATATATGTGGCGCAATTCGTCAATAAAATAGATATTACAAAAGAGACCGATACGGCGCACAGGTATAAAGTCAACAGGCCAACGCTGGAAACGGATATTACCAAATCTGTTATCAATGGATACCTTTTTGATGGAAACTTAAGGCCCGTGAGAGAGGAATCTGCTGATTTAGTTTTGAAGGGAGAACTGGTGGAATTTCGCCGGGACGCCTTAAGATATACGGATGACGATGAAGTGGTAGAATACCGGCTTAATTTGTTAGTAAATATCAGCCTGTGGGATAAAAGAGAAAATAAATTAATCTGGGAAGAAAAGAATTTTACCGCAGATACGACCTATTTTACCATGGGCTCTTCGGCGAAAAGCGAAGATGCCGCGATAAACGATGCCATCAAAGATTTAAGCCGTAGGATTATTGAACGTACGGTTGAGCAGTGGTGAATTATACTTGAGCGGACTAGAAAACCTCCCCGCTACCAGTGGGGAGGATGAATTTTGGCCGCTTCAAGTATCCAGCTTTTAGGGCCTTGGAACCCCGGCTTTAGCCCGGGTGGGCTTCATTAAATAATGGTTTATCTGTTTATCGGCCAAGATAGCCTCTCTAAGGATATACAGCTTAGGCGCTTAAGAGAAGAATTCCTTAAAAAAGATTTAGAGCAGTTTAACATCGATATATTATATGCCAAAGGCCTGCACCTAACTGACCTTCAGGAAAAACTCTTGTGCCTTCCGCTCAAATCAAAAAAAAGGATTATAGTGATAAAGGGGGCAGAAGAGTTAAAAGAGGATATACAGGAATTTATTATCAGGTATGTAAAAAAACCCCTCTCCGAGATAATCCTGGTCTTGGATGTCACCCGTAAAGATCCCAGAGAAAAGAATCAATTTATAGACCGTATTGCCAAGTTTGTCCGCATATACCGCTTTAAAGAAGCCACGCTTATAAACACATTCACTTTAAGCCGACAAATAGACCTGCGTAAACCCGATTATGCCCTTAGGGCTCTGGACCAACTCTTAAAAAACGGAGAAAAGCCTGAAAGGATCTTGGGTGGGTTAAGGTACTCCTGGGAGAACAGAATCAGTAATCCTCGCCAGATAAAAAGAAGAATGAGGCTTATCCTTGATTGCGATATTGATATAAAGACCGGAAGGCTAAGACCTTCTTTTGCCTTGGAAAAGCTGGTGGTTCAATTATGTGGCCTTGAGCAGCCTTTGCGTTAGGCGCGATTTTTTACGGTTGGCCAGATTAGGATGGATGACTTTTTTCTTAGCCGCCTTATCAAGCAAAGAGTATACTTTCCTGAGAAGTTTCTTGGCTTCATCAATACTTTTAGCTGATACCAGCGCCTGGAATTTCTTTAGCGTTTTTCTTAACTCCTGTTTCACCCTTATGTTCTTCAGGCGCTTTTTTTTATCTGCGCGCCCTTTTTTTAAAGAACTTTTGCGTCTCGGCATATTTTCTTCTCCTCTAATATTTACAAAATATCTTAATATAAAGTGTTTTAATATATATCACAATTAAGTATCTATGTCAATAAACAAATCTATTCTTAGATCTGCCGGTATAATCGGCATTGCTACTTTTTTCTCCCGCCTGTTAGGTTTTATCCGGGATGTAGTTATTGCCAGGTTATTCGGTGTCTATGTCTATGCCCAGGCGTTTGTCATAGCTTTCAGGATCCCTAATCTATTGCGTGATTTAGTAGGTGAAGGAGCAGCTAATGCCGCCTTTGTCCCGGTGTTTAGCGAATATAAACTTAAGCATACAAAAGAAGAATTCTGGGAACTGGCGAATGTAGTATTGAATATATTATTAGTCGTACTCACTGCGCTTACCCTATTAGGAATAATGTTTTCTCCCCTTATTGTGCGCTTAATCGCTCCCGGATTTGTTTCCGACCCGGTAAAGCTAGCGACCACAATAAGATTAACCCGTATTATCTTCCCTTATATATTATTGATTAGTTTGGCTGCCTATTCTATGGCAATTCTAAATTCTTTGCAGCATTTTAGCGTTCCTGCTTTTAGCCCGTGCCTTTTGAATGTTTCGATAATCGTATTTGCCTTGTTGTTCGGTGAAGGAATTCAAGGCCTGGCAAGCGGTATTCTTATCGGTGGCATTTTGCAGCTTGTCGTACAGGTTCCGGTTTTGTATAAGAAGGGTTTCAGGATAAATAGCTTCTTAAGGCGTTTTAAGCATCCCGCGGCAGTGACTATCGGCAAATTGATGTTCCCGAGGCTGTTAAGCTCATGTATTTATCAATTAAATAATTTTGTTGATTCCATATTCGGCTCTCTGGCTACTATCGTAGGAGAGGGAGGAGTAGCCATATTATATTTTGCCTATCGCCTGATTCAGTTTCCGCTCGGCATATTCAGTAATGCCCTTTCCCAGGCCATATTGCCTGAATTTTCTACTCAGGCCCTTGAAGAGAGTCGTGATAAGTTAAAACATACACTCTTATTTGGCTTACGTTCCATAACTTTTGTCATGGTCCCTGTTTCCATAGTTTTTATGGTTTTATCAAGGTCGATTATATCAACCCTGTTTATGGGGGGTAAGTTTGATGTTTATTCTGCGGATATGACGGCAAATGCCCTGTTTTTCTATAGTATTGGTTTATTTGCTTATGGGGCAACCAAGATACTGCAGTCCTGCTTTTTTGCTCTTAAGGATACCGTAACTCCTACAAAAGTATCAGGGTTAGCCTTGGGTCTAAATATAATTTTAAATTTCTTACTCATGTTTCCTCTAAGAATAGCCGGCTTAGCCTTAGCTACATCTATATCGGGCATAAGTACCTGTTTTATCCTATTTTTTATGTTAAGAAAAAAACTCGGCGGGTTTAATACAAAAGAGATTGCGGCTTCTTTTTTACGCATCCTTGCAGCAAGCATTTGTATGGGCATAGCCTGTTATTTTGTTTCTCAAAAACAAATCTTTCCAGGGTTTGATGCATTAAGCAGAGCCCTTGAACTAGGATTATCGCTTATTGTGGCTTTTGTATCCTATGTTATTTTCTGTTTTATTTTTAGAGTGCAAGAGATAAGGCAGTTTTGGCAGTGGTTGCTAAAGAGAAAACTTTAGGTTTTCGTTTTCGCGTGCTGAATTTTTTTGCCGTAGTTAACGAATCTGTCGATTTTCTCACTCAAGGTCGCACTTTTCCACCCTATTGGAAAAGTGCTTCATTCGCTCGAAAACCGCCAGATTTATTTAGAACAATCTTTGCGGGTGGCTTGGATTGATTTCGAGCAGCACGTGAGAAAATTTGAGCGGGCAGGGTTGCCCAGCTAAACCAAAGTCTGGCAGAGCGAGAATTTTCAGCGAGCGAGAAATTCCTCGCTGGGGAATTTCGAGCGGTGCTGCGAGAAACAAGCCAAGACAGGACCCGCTAATCGTAAAGATATGGTCGATTCAAAGGAATTAAAAAACAAACTCGCTGCGTTACCCGATTCGCCCGGGGTTTATATTTTTAAAGATGCACAAGGCGGGATTATTTATGTGGGCAAGGCAAAATCTTTAAAGAAAAGGGTGCAGTCGTATTTTAGCCGCTTTCTTGCTTCAAGGACGCAAGTCATGGTTTCTAAAATAGCGGATATCGAATATAAGCTGTGCCAGACCGAAAGTTTGGCTCTTATACTCGAAGCCAGCCTCATTCATAAATATAAACCCAAATATAATGTCTCACTGCGCGACGACAAAAGTTTTCCTATAGTGAAGATAACGAACGAAGATTTCCCTGCTGTTTGTATTACCAGAAAGAAAGTCGCAGACGGCTCCCATTATTTCGGGCCTTATACGAGTGCAGGGCTTCTTAGAGAGGCCTTAAGAATTATCCGTAAATATTTCCCTTTTCGTTCCGGAGAGCGCATGTCTCAGGAAGTTAATATGTACTATCGAATAGGGCTTGCTCCGGACCCTAAAGAGACGAGTAAAAAAGAGTACGCTAAAACAATTGAGAATATTTGTTTGATTTTAGAGGGTAAAACAGAGGCCTTGATTAAAAAGTTATCGCAGGAGATGACCTCAAAATCTAAGGAACAGGAATTTGAAGAGGCAGCTAAAATCAGAGATCAGATAGAGGCTTTAAGCGTAATGTCAGAAAGCACAGGCCATTATAGCCGTAAAGAGGAATTAGAGGATTTGAAGAATATGCTGCATTTAGGAAAAATACCGGAAAGAATCGAGGCGTTTGATATATCCGATATATCCGGAAAAGAAGCAACAGGCTCAATGGTGAGTTTCTGCAAGGGGGCAGCGGATAAGAATAATTATCGCAGGTTCCGGATTAAGACAGTAGATAAAATTGACGATTATAAGATGCTTAGTGAGGTAGTCTACCGGCGTTATTTGAGGCTAAAGGAAGAAAATCGGCCTTTACCAAATTTGATTCTCATTGATGGGGGTAGGTCTCACCTTCTGGTTGTCGATAGAGAGATAACAAGATTAAGAATAAGCATACCGTTAGCCAGTATAGCCAAAGACAAAGAGAATATATACATAAAAAATAAAATGAATCCTATAAGATTGAATTCTGATACTCCTGCATTAAATTTGATTCGCAGAATCAGGAATGAGGCTCACAGGTTTGCATGGGCGTATCATCATATATTACGAAGGAAGAAAATAATAGGCAAGTAAAAAACGTAAAGCTAAAAGCTTAAAGCGTAAAGTTAAAACTTAAAACGTTTTGATGGTTCGACTACGCTCACCATCAACCCTCAAGCGAAGTCGAAGGGTTGAGTTTTTAACTTTCCTGCCTCGCCGGCAGGCAGGAGTTTTTCGCTTTTCGCTTTACACTTTACGCTTCTAGATGACTCCATTTGCCAAGAAGGTCTATAAGGTTGTATCGAACATTCCTCTCGGAGAAGTGCGCACCTATAAGTGGGTAGCATTAAAAGCCGGAAAACCCAAAGCAGTCAGGGCAGTGGGCCAGATTTTAAAGAATAATCCTTATCCCTGGTTTATACCCTGCCACAGGGTAATCTGTGCTAGCGGTGATCTCGGAGGTTATGTATTCGGCAAAAAGAAAAAAAAGGCGCTCTTAGATTTAGAGAAGCAAATACGGAAAGTTATGGTATAATAAATATAATTAGTTGTAAATTGGAGGGAGAATATGGATATAAGAGCATACATGAAATTGATGCTGGAAAAAAACGCTTCTGATATGTTTGTGCGGGCCGGATCAAATGTCCGGTTGCGCATAAATGGCCAAGTTGTCCCTATTGACCACAAAATTATCAGTTTAGATGAGGTAAACACAGCAGTAGGCAAGTTAACTTCAGCTGAATTAAAGGATACCGTTCAGAGGAATTTTGACTTTGGCATATATATGCCGGAACTTGACAGGCGTTTTCGTGTAAGTATATTTATGCAGCGCAACTGGCCGGCATTGGTTATCAGGAGTATCCGTTCTGATATTCAGAGCTTTGAAGAACTTAATTTATCTAGCGAAGTCTTAAAGAAATTATCAATGGAAAAGAGAGGCTTGGTTCTTCTGACCGGAAGCGCCGGCAGCGGCAAGTCTACGGCTATTGCCAGTATGATTGAGTACATTAATCAAAATAGCAATAAGCATATCCTTACCGTAGAAGAACCCATTGAGTTTACTTTTAAAGATAAAAACAGCATTATTAATCAGAGAGAATTAGGCTTGGATGTTTCTTCGTATGAGGTGGCGTTAAGGGCATTTCCGTTGCAGAGTCCGGACGTCATATTTATAGGTAATATACGGGATTATGAGACCATGAATGCAGCCTTAACTGCCGCAGAGACCGGAGTACTGGTATTAAGTACGCTGCATACTATTAATGCTGCTCAAACCGTGGAAAGAATTATCAATTTCTTTCCTCCGCATCAACATCAGGAGGTCAGGATGCAGCTGTCTTATTTACTTAAAAGTGTCATGTCTTTGAGGCTTGTGCCGTTAAAAAGCGGCACAGGGCGCATGCCAGTTTATGAAACCATGCTTCTTACTCCTACGATAAGCCGGCTTATTAGAGAAGGTAAGACCTGGGAGATACCTCAGTTTATCGAAGAAGGCGCAGTATATGGCATGCAGTCTTTCAATCAATCTTTGACAAAATTAGTCGAAGAAAACAAGATCAGCGAGGATGATGCTTCGGATTTCTCCGACAATAAAGACGAATTTATTTTAGCGTTAAAAGGAATCAGGAGAAAATAAACGAAAAAGGGAGGCTAAAAGATATGTTAGAAGATATAAAATCTAAACTGCGGTCTATAGATGAGAGCCTTAGTCAACTAAGAGGTTATCTTTGACATAGATAATAAGAAAAAGCAAATAGAGCAGTTTTCATCTGAAATGTCTGATTCCGGCTTCTGGAGTGATTCAGGGAACTCTACTAAGGTAGTAAAACAATTAAAGTCCCTGAAAGCGACTGTTGAGCCTTGGGAAAATGTCTGCAGGAAACATAAGGAACTGCGTGAACTGGCCGATATTTTAAAAGAAGATGATGAAGAATTAATTGCTGATCTGAACAAGAATATCCAAGATTTACTCGGCGAGCTCGATAGATTGGAGTTCAAGACATTTTTAGGGGGAGAGTTTGATAAAGCAGGTGCTATTTTAAGCATCAATGCAGGCGCAGGCGGAACCGAGTCTTGCGATTGGGTATCCATGCTTTTGAGAATGTATACGCGCTATGCGGAAAACCACGGATACAATATTAAGACTACTGATATACTTTTCGGTGAAGAAGCAGGAATAAAAAATGTTACGTTAATAATTGAAGGAGAGTATGCGTTTGGTTATCTAAAAGCAGAACGCGGCGTGCACAGGCTCGTTCGGATATCACCGTTTGACGCAAATAAGCGCAGGCATACTTCTTTTGCCTCTGTAGATGTGATCCCCGAAGTAGAAGAAGATGTAGATCTGAAGATAGAAGATAAGGATTTGCGTATTGACGTTTATCGTTCTTCAGGCCCGGGAGGCCAGAGCGTCAATACTACTGATTCCGCAGTAAGAATTACTCATCTTCCCACCGGAACTGTTGCGCAATGTCAGAATGAACGCTCTCAATATCAAAATAAACATGTCGCCTTTACCATACTTAAGGCGCGAATTTATAAATTGGAACTGGAAAAGAGAGAAGAGAAATTATTGCAAAAATACGGCATAGACAAGAAGAAGATTGAATGGGGTAGCCAAATCCGTTCATATGTGATGTATCCTTACAATCTGGTGAAAGACCACCGCACAGATCATGAGACCGGGGACGTGAATAAAGTCATGGACGGAGGAATTGACGAGTTTATCGAAGCGTATTTGAGAATGCAGAAACTACAGGGGCGTAAAGTGTAAAGCGAAAAGCGTAAAGTTAAAACTTAAAACATTTTGATGGTTCGACTACGCTCACCATCAACCCTCAAGCGAAGTCGAAGGGTTGAGTTTTAAACTTTCCTGCCTGCCGGCAGGCAGGAGTTTTACGTTTTTCGATTTGAGTTTTGCGCTAAGAATATGTTAGGTTATATCAAAAAGCTTATCTTAAATAGAAAACAGAATCTCATCACAAAGAGATATCCTAATGTAAATATCGTTTTACATGCGGATATGCCGGGCCCATCGGTAAATAAAATGGTGGAGTTGGCTAAGATAGTTAATATTGTGAATTTCCTCGAACCTAAAATAAGCAGCCTATCCGATACCGAATTAAGGAAAAAAACAGAGGAATTTAAAGCGCATGTCTTTAAGAAAGCTGAAGAGCTCAAAGAAGAATTAGAAGCCGAAGAGGATGCTCTTTTTGCTGCGGCTATACCGGAAGAAAAAGAGAGGGTAAAAGAAAGGCTTAAAGCCACCAAGAACAAAATATTTGAAGATATACTACCTGAGGCATTTGCTGTGGTAAGAGAAGTATCCAAACGCACGATTAACATGAGGCATTTTGATGTTCAGATCGCCGGAGGTATTGTATTGCATGAAGGTAAGATATCAGAGATGGCTACCGGTGAGGGCAAGACTCTTGTAGCCACCCTGCCGGCATATCTGAATGCACTTTTAGGTAAAGGCGTTCATATTGTAACAGTGAATGATTACCTTGCGCACCGCGACCGCGAGTGGATGGGGCCCATTTATGAATTTTTAGGCCTTTCTGTCGGGACTATACAGCATGAGATGTCCGATGAACAAAGAAAGCAAGCTTATGCCTGCGATATAACATACGGGACTAATAATGAATTTGGTTTTGATTATTTAAGAGATAATATGAAGTATGGATTAGAGGATTTAGTGCAGAGGCCTTTTTATTACGCTATTGTCGATGAGGTGGATTCTATATTAGTAGATGAGGCGCGCACACCGCTGATTATCTCCGGGCCTGCCGAGGAATCAACGGATAAATATTATATAATTGATAAGATTGTGCCTCGGCTCAAAGGGAGGATAATCTTAGAAAAAGACGAGATTGAGGCAAAATATAAGGGTGAAGATCTTTCTAAAGGTTTCGATTATATAGTGGATGAAAAGGCCCACACCGCACATCTTACCGAAGAAGGAGAATCTAAGGTTTGCTCAATGCTAAATATTGATAACCTGCACGATATAGAGACCATGGAGTGGCGCCACCATATTATACAGGCCTTGCGCGCGCACAGGTTATACAAGAAAGACGTAGACTATGTAGTAAAAGACGGCGAGGTGATTATTGTAGATGAATTTACCGGAAGGATGATGCCCGGGAGGCGCTGGTCAGATGGTTTACATCAGGCAGTAGAGGCAAAAGAGAACTTAAAGATAGAGCGGGAGAACCAGACTTTAGCTACGATAACCTTCCAAAATTACTTTCGCATGTATCAGAAGTTAGCCGGTATGACCGGAACTGCATTCACCGAAGCCAATGAATTTAAAGCGATTTATCAATTGGATGTAATAGTTATTCCCACCAATAAGCCATTGATCCGGACGAATTATGCCGACCGTATTTATAAGACAGAAAGAGAAAAGTTCGCTATGGTAGTTGAGGAGATTGCCAAACTCTATGACAGCGGCCAGCCGGTGTTAGTGGGTACAATATCTATCGAGAAATCCGAGATGCTTTCAGATATGCTTAAGAAGCGAGGCATACCCCATCAGGTGCTTAATGCAAAATATCACGAGTTAGAAGCACAGATTGTCGCCCAGGCAGGTAAATACAAAGGAGTAACAATAGCAACCAATATGGCTGGTAGAGGAACCGATATTCTATTAGGCGGTAACCCCGAATATATGGCCAAGAATCTATTACGACAGAAATCTGCTCCGGCAGAACATGACCTTCAAGAAGAATATAAAAGGTTACTAGATAAATATAAGAAAGAAGCGCAAGAAGAACATGATAAGGTAGTGGCTGAAGGCGGGTTACACGTTTTAGGCACAGAGCGCCATGAAGCGCGGCGTATAGATAATCAGCTGCGCGGACGTTCAGGCCGGCAGGGAGACCCGGGTTCATCTAGTTTTTATGTATCTTTGGGAGACGACCTTATGCGCCTGTTTGGTTCGGATAAACTCGTAGGTATTATGGATAGACTGGGACTAGAGGAAAACCAGGTAATCGAACACCCCTGGGTTAGCAAATCAATCGAGATTGCGCAGAGGCGCGTTGAACAACATAATTTTGAAATCAGAAAACAACTCCTGGAATATGATAATGTAATGAACAAACAAAGAGAAGTAATCTACGCTGAGCGTAAACAAATATTAGAGGGCGTATCTTTAAAAGAGGATATCTTAGAAATAGTTGAGAAAAACCTTGCGGATATTTTAGCAGCATGTCTTAGCGACAATATCAACCCGGAAGATTGGAATCTTGCTGAATTAGCCAGTACGCTGAGATTGAAATTGGGCCTGGAAGTAGATTTGCGAGCGGTCAAGGATTTAAATAAGGATGCAATCAGGCAGGATTTATATGAAAAAATAGTAAAGACCTATGAAGAAAAAGAACAATCCATAGGCCAGGATTTGATGCGAAACCTTGAGCGTATGGTCTTCCTGCAAATAATTGATGCCAAATGGAAGGACCATCTCTACACAATGGATAATCTCCGGGAAGGCATCGGCCTGCGTGCTTATGGCCAACGCGACCCCCTTATAGAATATAAACGGGAGGCATTCGATATGTTTAGTCAGATGTTTTCCAGTATAGAAGAGGAGGCCGCAGAGACTGTTTTTAAATTGCAGCCAGCAAGGCCAGAAAGGTTTAAAGGAGTATTCAGTTCGGTTTCTCAGGAATTCTTACACCCTGAAGTTAGCAAATTTGAGAAAGTCCAGGAAAAAGTGATAAGTCAGGGCGCCCCTTTTGTATCCCCAAAAATTATGACCCCGCCTATCCAGGCATCCCATCAGAAAGTAGGCCGAAACGATCCCTGTCCTTGCGGTTCCGGGAAAAAATATAAAAAATGTTGCGGGAAGTAAAGTCACCAAGACATCCTGCCTCACCGGCAGGCCTGACTGCCGTCAGGCAGGCAGGCAGGTCACCAGTTTTAAAAGAAATAGCTCTCTGCGGGTTGTCTGCGATTTTGCTTATCTTATCTTTCCCCAGTTTTAATCTTGAATTTCTTGCCTGGTTTGGGTTTGTGCCGGTATTTTTTGCGCTCAATAATAAATCACAGAAACAGGTATTCTTTTTATTTTTTATTACCGGGATAATTTTCTGGTCTGGGATCGTTTATTGGCTGGTGTATGTTACTTTAGCCGGGACGATTGTGCTGATTTTATATTTGGCTTTATACTTTGCAATCTTTGGATTAATTATTTCAAGCTCCAAGCTCCAAGCTCCCTGCCTTGCCGGCAGGCAGGCAAGCTCCAAGCTACTATTTATCCCTTCAGTTTGGGTTTTGCTTGAATACATCCGCAGCCACCTTTTTACGGGCTTTCCTTGGGCGCTTTTAGGATATTCGCAATATCTTAATTTACCGGTTGTCCAGATAGCAGATATAACGGGTATCTGGGGTGTATCGTTTTTAGTAATGATGTCGAATGTTGCATTGTATTTAGTTATGAGTTCTGAGCCAGGAGTTAGGGGTGAAAGGATGGTAAAATCAAAGAATTTGATTACCCCTGTGATTATATTCTGTTTCGTGCTCGGGTATGGTTTTTATAAACTCCAAACTCTAAACTCCAAACTCCAAACTGAACACGCTGTTAAGATCTCTGTCATCCAGGGCAACATTCCGCAGGAGCTCAAATGGGATGCGAAAGCACAAGATTATATTATTAACGAATACCTAGATTTGAATACAAGAACGATGGCGGATAAGCCGGATTTGATTATTTGGCCGGAGTCAGCTTTGCCTGTCATTTTAGAAGGAGAGCCGGATTATTTTATAAAGGTTACCGATTTCGTTAACAAAAACAATATACCCCTGCTCTTAGGCGTAGTCAGATTAGAGAACGAACTTTACTATAATAGTGCGCTCTTGATTTCCGAAGAAGCTAAAAGTATAACTAAATATGATAAGTTACACCTAGTGCCTTTTGGCGAATACATACCCTTAAGAAAGACTTTGTCTTTCTTGGAGACGATTGTGCCAATAGGCGACTTCACGCCTGGGAAGGAATATTCTATATTTAAACTCCGAACTCCGAACTCCGAACTCCCTGCCTGTCCGGCAGGCAGGCAAGCTAATTTTTCAGTTTTGATTTGTTTCGAAGATTTATTTCCGGAATTATCCAGAGAGTTTAGAAAGAGAGGAGCTGATTTCCTGGTCAATATTACCAACGATGCCTGGTTTAAGAAGACATCATCACCTTACCAGCACCTTTCGGCTTCAGTATTTAGGGCAGTGGAGAACCGCGTATTTTTAGCGCGAGCTGCCAATACGGGTGTGTCGGGGTTTATCGCTCCCTCTGGAAAAATTGTTTCTTTAGTCAGAGACGATAGGGGCAACAATATATTCATAAGCGGTTATGATACAGAAGATATCAATGTTTCTAAATCAAACCCAAGTTTTTATACTCGATTCGGTGATATTTTTCTTATCGCTTGCCTCTTATTTGTTTTATATGATACAATGCGCAGTTTGAAAAGCTTAAAGCTTAAAACGTAAAGCGCCTGCCTGCCGGCAGGCAGGAAAAACTGAAACATAAAACTTAAAACTAAAAATTTTTAGTTTTAAACTTTAACTTTACGCTTTAAGCCGCCAGTAATTATAAGCCATGAAAAAATTTTTTTTAATTTTACTTTTTGTCCTGCCAGCCTATTTTTTAACCAGCCTTTATTTTTTAGATAAGCATCCTTTTCTTTGTCCCATAGAATATAAAGGAGATATAGTCATACGTAGCGACACAAGAGGTGATGGATTTTTTTCCGCAAAACGTAGCGGCAATAGGGTTCATGAAGGAATTGACCTGCTTGCAGAAATTGGTGCTCCTGTATACGCTAGCCGTTCGGGTATCGTAACCGTAAGTAGAAGAATAGAAAGCAAAGATAAGAAAACCGGTTCAGGTAATTATATCGTCCTGTACCATCTAGGCAATATTACTACCAGTTATGCGCATCTCGCAGAAGTTTATGTCAGTAAATATCAATTCGTCAGACAGGGCCAGATTATCGGAAGGGTGGGTAAGACCGGTAATGCCAATTACCCTGATATCCACGCGCATTTACATTTTGAAGTAAGAAAGAACGGCATCCCGCAAGATCCGTTGGAATATTTACAATAAGCGTAAAACTTAAAACGTAAAGCGCCTGCCTGCCGGCAGGCAGGAAAAACTAAAACTTAAAACTAAAAACTTTTAGTTTTAAACTTCAACTTTACGCTTTTAGCTTTACACTCTACGCTTTCAATATTATGTTTAACATTATTTTATTAGGTATCACTAGTTTATTGACCGATATCTCCAGCGAGATGATTTATCCGTTGTTGCCGATTTACCTAGTAAGCGTGCTGGGGGCAAGTCCTGCCATATTGGGATTAATCGAAGGAATAGCTGAAAGTTCTGCCAGCCTGCTTAAGGTATTTTCCGGGTATTTTTCCGACAAAATAAAAGCCAGGAAGCCTTTTACTATTTTTGGATACACAGCTTCTGCTATTGGAAAGCTAATTTTATATTTATCAACTAGCTGGGCGTATGTTTTGACTGGGCGTATCATCGATCGTTTTGGCAAAGGAATTCGCACTGCTCCCCGCGATGCCTTAATTGCGGATAGCTCTGGCGAAGGAAAAAGGGGCGCGGCTTTTGGTTTGCATAGGACTCTTGATAGCTTAGGTGCATGCATAGGTGTTTTATGGGCATATTTTTTAATCATCGGTTATAAAGGTAATCTCAAAAACATATTTCTATTTTCTCTTATACCGGCATCTTTGTCAGTAGCGTTCTTATTCTTAGTCAAAGAGAAAAGAAGTCAGGCAAAAACTTCCCATCAAAAGATAAAATTTAATTGGGATACCTTAGATGAGAGATTAAAACTATTCTTTATATTTACATTTATCTTTACTCTGGGTAATTCCTCAAATCAATTCTTATTATTGCGTGCTAAAAACTTAGGTAGCCCCCTGCCAGCGGTAATACTTTTTTATCTTGTATATAATGTCATATATACTTTAGTAAGTTATCCTGCTTCGCGTCTATCTGATAGAATCGGCAGGAAGACGCTTTTGGTAGTAGGATACCTGTTTTATGGGTTAGTTTATTTGGGGTTTGCCCTTAATAAATCTATGTTCAATCTCTGGTTTTTGTTCGGGGTTTATGGCCTATATATCGGGTTTACCGAAGGCGTGGAGAAGGCGCTTGTGGCGGATATTGCACCGAGTGATCTGCGGGCAACAGCTATAGGCATGCATGCTACGCTTGTGGGGATTGGTTTATTGCCTGCTTCCTTATTTGCCGGTTTGCTTTGGAAATTTTTAGGTCCGGCTGCGCCATTTTACTTCGGGGGATTTATGGGGATATTTGCGAGTGTGGGATTTTGGTTTGTATTAAAGGGTATCTAATCAGCAGTTTTTACCTTTCGGTTCCATATGCACCACGACATCGGTGATTTCTGGGATATTCTTCTTAAGCGCCTCTTCGATCGCATAACTTACTTTGTGCGCATCATCAATATGCATACCCGGATTTACTTGTACATGTAGATCCACATAAATATCGTCAGGCCTGCCGCGCGTGCGTATTTTATGACAAGTTTTTACTCCCTTTATTTGTAATACGGTATCTTCTATTCTTTTAACATCCATGAAGACTGCTGTATCGCAGAGGACTCTAGAGCTTTGTTGCATTATGTCGTATCCGGCATGGACAATAAATAAGGCGATGATCACGGTCACGATAGGGTCTATTATCGGATATCCTAGTTTTACCGCAATGAGCGCGATTATAACTGCTAGTGACGTAAAGATGTCTGCCTTGGTGTGCATTGAATCAGAGATTAGTAGATCGCTTTGTAAAATTTTTCCTTTCCTGTATTCGTATGTCATGACCCCGAGGTTAATACACATCGTAGCTGCCATTATCACAAAGTTTTTAATGTCTATCTTCGGGCTTGTCGGATTGAATAGATGGATTACGCCTCCTTTGGCGAGATTAAAAGCCAGGATAAACAAGAGCGCGGAAATCCCGAGCGAGAAGAATGTTTCGTATTTTTTATGGCCGTAAGGATGGTCCCTGTCAATAGGTTGACAGGCAAAATGAATTCCTACCAAGCCGATGATATTTGATGCGCCGTCAGACAGAGAATGGAAACCGTCAGCGGTCATGCTTTCGCAGCGGCTCATCAGGCCGTAAATAATCTTTGCCAAAGCCACTGCCCAGTTTAGGACTAATATCCCTATCAGTATGCGTCTTATGCGAGAATAGTGTTTGAGGATTTCTGTAGACATGGCTTTGATTATATATTGAATTGCCTCACATTTCAAATAGTTTATTTATGGCCATTATACGTTGATTTGCGACAGCTAGTATGATATTATAAATAAAATTAATTATAAAGAACGCATATCCCAAGGAGGATAGAGATGTTAGAATTTAAATCAGTTAAAATTAAAAAACCCGATGATGTAAATGTAATTTTGGGGCAGAGTCATTTCATTAAGACGGTAGAGGATTTATATGAGGCATTAGTCAATAACGTCCCGGGAATTAAATTCGGCTTGGCGTTTGTTGAATCTTCCGGCGCTTGTAAGGTCAGGTCCGAAGGTAATGACCCTGAATTGAAAAAAGTGGCTAGCGATAATGCGCTTGAGATAGGAGCAGGACATTGTTTCATAGTGTTTATCAGAAATGCCTTTCCTATAAATGTCTTGAATGCGATTAAGGCTATCCCTGAGGTATGTACGATATACTGTGCTTCGGCTAATCCCATAGAGGTAGTTATGGCCGAAACAGAAATGGGCCGGGGCATATTAGGGGTTATTGATGGCCTGAAACCCAAAGGAATCGAATCCCAAGAAGATATAGCATGGCGTAAAGAATTCCTGCGTAAGATTGGTTATAAGTTGTAATTTTTGGTAAATGAGTTAATTTCGTTGACTTATAAGATAACTTAATCGTTCATTTAAGTTTTTTGCTTGCATTTTATAACTCTTTTGCTATAATTTTTGAATTATAATATTATATGGATTCTAAAAAATTACGTAAAAGCATCTTTCGTCTCTCAGGCTGGTTTGGGTTAATCCTTAGTTCTTTGATAGTTAAGGTTATTCCAGAAAGCTGGTTGCATAGTTTTGCCAAAGGCTCTGCTGCCTTGTGGTATATTATTGCCCATAAACAGAGGAAAATTGCCCTGGAGAGCCTTGCAATCGCTTTCGGCAATGAGAAAACAGCTAAAGAAAGAGAACGGATTGCTAAAGATTGTTTTATCTATATGGCAAAATCTGGAATTGAGCT
>JAPLLU010000119.1 GCA_026387385.1 Candidatus Omnitrophota bacterium | reverse complement strand
TAAGAAACTCAATTTACTTAATAAATCTCAGATTAAAGAAATGAAAGATTTTGATATTGTCTTTTGCAAAAATGTATACAGGCATATTTATCCTTGGGATTTTGATGTGTTTGATACAATCATAGCCGATTTAACCCCCTGTATAAAAGACTATGGATATCTTGTCGTTAGTCATGATACTGACGATATTCATAAGAGTTTTTATCCAAACCAAGTATACGAGGAAGTCTATCCTTACCGAATTAAACTCATTGAAGCAAGCATTTATCAAAGGCTGCCTTCTGGGAATTCTGTATTCAGTTTAGACGGAGGAAATAATAACTTTTGGGAAAATTCGGATGCGTTTCCTGCAGACTTGGAGCAAAGACCCAAAGAAAGGATAGAAATAGAAGCCGATTTGTTAATAGGCGATGAAGAAATATCCATAATGCCCGACAGTTTAGTTATTGATGAAGTAACAAAGAAAGCGCTTAAACGCATCGGTAGATATGCCGCTAATCTCTCTAGTTCGTTACAGCTAATTCCTATAGGCATATCCAATACCATGAAACCGGTAGCAAAAATAATTAAAGGCCGAATTTGGTTTAATCTGCAGGCCTTAAGAGTCCGTCCCCAATTCTTAAAAGGGGTGGCTTTCTATGTAATCTTCTGTCAATACTGTTTAGGCTTGAATGCAGAAGAAGCCAAGGATCGCGCTCTTACCTATTTCTTGAACCATCCGGAAATCCTCAGTAATACAATACAGGTCTTAGAGAAAAATATCTTGGGAGTTCAAGGAAAAGAGTGCCTTTCTATATTGAGGGAAGAACAGAAGAGAGATTTCTGTGATTCTCTCTTTATCTACGATTCGGAATCTAAATCAAAGACTTTAATTATTTACATAAACCTGTTGAGAAAAACTAAGTTAACAGATGAACAGGACCATCTTTTAAATTATTTATTAAGCACGGCAAGAGTAATGGGTAATTCTGTTTCAGATTTAAATCGTGCTTTGAAAAAACCTAAAGCCAAAAAATTAAGCAGGAGAAGGATACAGCGTTATAATTATGTGCTTCGGGAGAGCGTGCGTCGCACCAATCATAATATTTTAGGCGCTTTGGAATTGCTAAAAGATACAGTACTATCAGAGGAACAGGGAAAGCTATTAAGAAAAGCAGAGATAGTCGCTGAGGCGATTGATGAGTTAGTGGATAAGGTGACCAAGCTCATTAAACTGGAAAGCTTAGATTTAGATAAAACTTTATCCAGTGTTATTAATAATCTTTCCTGGGACCTAAAACAAAATAATATAAGCTGGGAGTATTCTAGGGCATTGGGAGAGATGATTGTTTATGCTGATGCTAGTCTTGAGAAAGTATTTGCCACCTTAATCCATAATGCTATGATCCATTCTAGTTGCAATAAGATAGATATAGTGGTCGAAGACATAAAGGAGAAAGATATCTATAAAGTTTCCATTATAGATAATGGTAAGGGCATCCCCAATATTAAGAAGCAAGGATTTTTCTTAAAAAAGAGTAAGAGCTTAGGCCCAGAGGGAAGAGATTTGAGTCCTGCTTCGATAAGAGAAATTATCGAAAGTTATAATGGTGAAATAGAAGTGGTTGATAGAGTAGGTGAAAGTTATTCCAGGGGCACATGTTTTTATATATATCTTCCAAAAGGCCGTCGCATGTCAGGATTATTTGAAGAAGTTCTAGTCCCCGAAAAAGTCAACGATTTTAACTTTGCACTTGATGGAGGTAGTTTAACCGTAAATAGAGCTTCTTTAGAAGGAGATATCCAGTTTGTCAAAGAGGAACTTGAGTCCCTCAATACCTCTATTGATGGCAGTGGTTGGGTTAATTTAAATAAGGCCATCGAAAGCAAAGATTTAGAAAAAGGTTTACAAAGCTATATTAATTCCAATTCGATTATATTTTCGTCTGATGTTATAAAAATCTGGGATAGCAATCATTCTATTCGAAATTTGCTTAGAGATGCTGACGTCGTCATTTTAGGTGAGCCGGATGATAAGGGCACAGTTAAGAATCTCGGCAGGCCAGGCGCCAGATTAGGTCCGGAAGCGGTAATAGGCCAGCTTCTTAGTGCATTACCTGATATTCAAGAGCAAATCAAAGATCTTAAGATAGTGTATCTTGGAGATATCAAGGTTACAGATAATATTCTGGATACACATTTGAATGTTAAGGCGGTTATAGCTGAGGTTGTTAAAATAAATCCAAATATAACACTAATATGTATTGGCGGTGACCATGGCTTTGCCTATCCTAATTTCTATTCTTTTGACGGAAATAAGGGTATTGTTGTGGCTGATGCGCATTTAGAAGTGCGCAGTCCTAGAGATGACAGAAAAAGCGGTAGAGGGCCTGGCGCTCATAGCGGTAATCATATTTATTTTACTTTAACTGATAAAAGAGCCAATCTTTCTGCAGCTCATCTATATTACCTTGGAATTAATCCCGCTGCTCATGAGCATTACAAGAGGCGAATTAACTTCTTAAGACGAAGGGGATTTGAGCTTACTAATTTATATTCCTTAGAAGAACTCCAGCATAAGAACCAAGCCGAGATAGATACTTTAATAGATAATATTTATCACCAGTTGCAAGATAGGGGAATTGATACCATTCATACCTCGATTTGTATAGATGTTGTTAATCGAGAAGAAGCGCCCGGTCGCAGCGCAAGAAATGCTGAGGGTCTTCCTGTGTGGATGATAGAGAGATTATCTTATAAGGCAGGGCAGAATCCTTCAGTCAGGCTTTTTGATATTGCAGAAGTTTCTCCACCCCTAGATAAAGATAATAAAACCTCAAAAATAGCTTCAAAGTATATTGTTGAATTTTTGAGAGGTTTTTCTGGACGCAAAACTATTATGCAGTCCGAAAACTATGCAACAGACGGAGGCACTAAGGATAAAATAAAGCAGAGTCGCTTGGATGATTTTGTAAGAGTTTCGAATGATAAAACTTCTTGTCTAGAAAAGATTGAATTTGTTGATAGAGAGCTTCAGGAAGCCACTGAAAAATTATATAATAAGCCATGGTCTTCGGCATTGGAAGATGAAGTCAGTGATGTATTCAGATACTCTAAGGAATATATGAATTTAATTAAAAAGAGATTAGGAAAACCAAACTTCATAGATATTGGTAAAGAGGCCAATATCATTAAAGAAGAAATTTTATTCTTAGAAGGATTACTTAATGTCTATAACGAGCGAAAAATTGTTAATCCTGCTATTTTTGGCTGCGTATTGTTTAAATTGTTGTTTTATTTTAATACCTATCGGCAATACTTTCAAGAGCCAGAATTTAAAAATATAATTCTTCCGTCCATTATGAGATTTGAATATTTAGCAAAGATGGCTAATCCTGAAGAGACATTAATGTATGCTGAGGATGCCTGCAAAAAACTTCTAAAATGTATCAGGAATCACCCTAAATTAGCGAGTTTAGAAGACATTAAATACCAGATTAAAAATTTGGAAGTTTTGATTAAAAATTTAAAAGTGAATTTAAAACTACCTGATGAATTTGGATTTTCTATCAGGCAACTCTGCCTTAACCCGGCTGAGATAAGGATTAAGGAAAGATTAAGGAGGGTTGAGTCACTCATTAATGACTTAGAAAGCCAGACAAACAGTAATTTTCTGATACGCTACATTTCAGATAACAAAGAAACCTTAGACTTAGCAGGTGGAGGAAACTCAGCAGGTAAATTTTATTTAGAAGATGAGATTAGAAAAGTCCTAAACGCATTCCCTTATTCAAAGAATTGGTATACCATTGATGCTAAACTTCAAGCAGCTACAGAGAAATTATATAGTCGGCCATGGGAGTCGGCCTCTTCAGATGAAATAGAGAAGATAATGAGATTATTTAGTCAATGGAGAGAGTTGGTTGAGGAAAGATTTATGTTAATAACTAGTGCTTTCCTCGACAATAAGGAGAAGAGCATAAAAGCTCAACTCCTGCTTTTAAAGGAGCTTCTTAATATCTATTTGCGTCGGCCAATCGTTAATTATGCTGTAGCGAGCAAGTTGTTAGGACTAATAAGTCATTGTATAAAGCAATACCCCCAATGGATAGATGAAGCAGGGTTAAGTGAGCCAGCGGAAATATTTGTTAAAAGATGCCGACGTTTTAACTTCAAAGTTAATCCCGAAGAGCGCTTAACCTACCTTAAGGAAAATATTGAGAAGCTGTGGGAAGATTGCCAAATCAACGGGATAAAATCTAATTTAGAGAAATTTAAGGCAGATTCTATTGCTTTCAGAAAAAGATTGGAGAGGATTAAGGCTGATTTTCGTTTTCCTGATAAGTATGTTTTGTGCGCGCAGCAGCGTCAAACTACAGGGGCGGAAGATAGAGTTGAACAATTATTACAGAAAATCGAATCACTTTTAAGGAACTTAAAAAATGAGATAGAAAAATTAGATTCTCAGTTTGAATCGACTGAGAAAAAAGAAGCAAATAAAGATAATCCAGGCCTGCAAGTTTCTTGGGAATATAATGACAATGGTATCTTATTTGATGGAGGGAAAGCAATTAGCTTAGATAAATGGGATTTAATAGCGAATTCAAGGGATTTAGTTTATGAAGTAATATTTAAGACAAGAGACGCAAAAGGCGAAATTCAACAAATATCTATGACAATAAGAAGAGATACAAGATTCAATAAAGCTTTTGCAGCAAGGATATTACATTTAGGAGAGACGGAATTTATAGCGCTGAAGATGCCGGTTTCAGAAGAAATTGTAGACAAAGAAAATCTGATATATAGAGGGGTGTATTCGAGAAAACCAATTTTCCCCTTTGCGTTAAAAAATTTAAGACCTTTGCTGCTGGAGATGTTTAAAGCAAAAGGGTTTTTCTTTAAAGAGGAGGATATTGAAATCGAAGGGATAGTCCAAAAAGAGGGCCTGAAGGGCAAGGAAGTTGTGATTGAATTACCTCCTAAGATTTTTAGGCATTTTGCGGCATTGCCGCTGGCTAAGTTTATTGCTAGAGGAATGAACTATTATATTTCTATGAATTCAGCTTTTGATAAAGAAGAGGAGTTGAGACGCCAGCAAGAGCATCTTCGTCCAGAAAAACTTGAACAGATAAAAAAGGAAAAAGAGCTTATCTGCGATTATCTAATTTCAATTATGCAAATTATTCGGGACTCAGAAGGAAGAATTGTGGCAGAATGGGGTCATCTAGATGAGCAAGAAAGAGAAGAGATTGACGGACTTTGGAAAACCTATTTTCCAGCCATGGCAACACGTTCGGCACAGAGGGAATTATCTATACAGATAACTATGAATTTTAAGAGGTTTTTTGGTCATAGAGAGCCACTTCGGGAAGAGCATGCTAAGACTTTCGCCAGCTTTCTTAATACCGATACTCTAATAATAGCTATGAATACGTATCCAGAATTTACTGCCCGTGATTTACTTAAATTAGTGAGCAGGGCAATAGAAATAGATGAGGGCGTTAAGAAGCCTTTGGTTTCAACTGAATTTCTAGGGCCTGTTAAAGAAACAATAGAAGAGACTAAACAAGTAAAGAAGCCTTCCAGTCTAGAAGAGTTAAAAAGTTTTTTTACCGGAAAAGACGAAAACGATTTTATTAACTTATGTAATTTACTTAATCATTGGTATAGGAATGGAGAGGTAGGCTTAGCTGGAGCTTTTGAAAATAAAAATTCTTTGTTCGGAAAGATTCGTAAGTGGTATGTAGAGCATATAGAGGATAAGGGAGTTATCTGGGAAGACTTCGTGCAGATGGTGAGTGTTGAGGCAAGATTAGATTCTAAATTAATAAAGAAGTATGGCTGTAGTCTTTCAGAAAAAGAAAAAACTAAATTCTTAGGAATCATCCGTTACATTAGGAACTGTTACCTCCAAGAAGATGTCTATGGTTGGACAGTAAGTAGTAACCCTAAGAAACGCCTAGCTCAGAGATGGCTATCTGAACATATAGATTATGAGAATCGGGTTGGGTTTTTAAAAGATATATTTGGTGAAGTCCCTGAGCCAAAAGACTGGAGTAAGACAGCGCCGTCAGGATATTGGGAGTTTTGTTTTGTAGATTATCTCAATGCCCGCAATAAAAACAGAGACGACATGTACAGTTGGCACTATAGCGAAGATCACAAAAAAAGAAGCGCAGAAAATTGGTATAGGCAACATTATAAGGGTAAAAGTTGGATAGTCTTCTTAACAGAAATCTTTGGCTATCCACCTGAACCTAAAGATTGGAATGAGTCAGCACCAATTGGTTACTGGGAAGTAGTTTTAGATATTAAAGGAGAAAAAAGTACCGCTTTGGATAAATTTATTAAAAATTGCGCCGGGCGCAATGAGGATATGTATGGTTGGAAATACAGCAAAGATCCGAAAAAGTGCAGTGCATTGACATATTTTGGGCAAAAGATAGGAGGCGAATGGAAAGATTATCTGTTTAAAATTCTGGGTAGACTCCCAGAGCATAAGGATTTTTCCGCATTACCTTTTAATAAATGGCCCTACACTCCCGAGCAGATTATTAAGCATGCGCTTTTAAACGGAGAAGACATGAGCGGTAAGGCTTGGAAGAAGAGCGAGGATCTCATAAAGAGGAGAGTATATAGCTGGTATAAACAAAATAAAATGAGTGAGTTTAAGAGTTGGAATAATTATATATATAGCCTGAGAAGGTCGTTATTAGATAACGAATTTTCACTTTATCCTGATGGAAAAACTGCAGGAAAAATAGAGGCAAGAAATAATCAGAATACAATCATGCTAGACGGTGGTCAGATTAAGAGAAGCGAAGCAATTCTTGCTACTATAAAAGACTTGATTGAGAAAGGTGCTTTCCACGAGAAAAGAGTTTTAGTAATAAGGACAAGGGAGCAACTGCTTAATGAATTGGCAGAGCAAGGCTATAAAATAGAAATGAGCACCCTAGAGGGCTATATAACTAAAATTCATTCTAAGACAAGAGAACAATGGAATAATAATAAGCATTATATAGATAAACTCAGAGATAGTATTCTCTCCTTATTGGGGCATATGGTAAGGGGGGAAGATAGAATTAGGATACGAAAAGAAATCTTTGAGGAAATTGCTAAGGCGACAGGCTTGAAATATAATCTCTTATATTGGAGATTTGTTCCCACCTCAGATTATTATAAGGCGCTAGTAAGCAAAGAAGCGGGTACTGATTTAAGCAGAAAGTTAAAAATATGGATTGATTGGTTGAATGATAATTGGGGGGAAATAAAGAAATCCGAATTGCCCAAGGAGCAGGATTGGATTCTTCAGGGAAAGCAGTTTATAATCGCAGCTTTAGAAAAGAAAAAGAGTAAAGAAGAAATTTGGGAAGAAGGAAGACGGAACGTGATAACTGCATTAACCAGGATTGAAAAAAGAGAGAATATTACTAAGGCATTCTTCCAGGACGAAGATAATCTGGGCATGGCCATTGAGATGATTGCTAAAAGATTAAGAAAATCATCTGCCTCGGCTTTTAAGGGTGATGAAGTTGGCAGGCATATTTATCGGATCGCGTCAAGTAAATTTAAGAATCTGGAATCCTGGGCTGAAATAATTGATTATTTTAAGAAGAAAGGGTTAGATATACCTGCTGTCCCGGAAAAATCTTTGCCAAAGCAGAAAGGGGCTGAATTTAGAAAATATAAAGTGAGAGTCAATATTATTGAGAAACTAAGGGAAAATAATAAAGATATCGATATTCATAAGGCTAAGGGCATACTCAAGATAGTTTCTGAGGATAAACAGCGTTTAGAACAGAAGGTTTATGAGGTTCAAGAAGTTATGCAGTTAATTTCCGAAGAAAAGTTGAATAGATTTCCTACGGGTTATCTGATGCAGATGGAAAATCTGGCAGTAGCAATAATATTAAGAGCTTTAGAATTAAAGACGTTTTCCTCTAGCGTTTTGCAGAAAGATACTTTAGGTTCGGTCTTTTATCAGGCCTTTAGGCGTAACTTTCCTAATTTGGACTGGCCTCTTTGGAGGAATTTAATACTTTATGAGGTTCCGCAGTTAGCTGAAGCGATAGGCGAACTGGTACATAAGCAAAAGGCTAATTTATTGGATTTTGTAAAAACTGGACCACAGTTAAACAGGCAAAAAATTGCAGAGCAACTAAACGCAAAAGAGCCAATATCAATAAATAAAATTGCTAAGCAATTGAAACTTAGTCGTGCCACCGTCAGCCAGCATATAAAATTCATGAAAAACCAGAAAGAAAAAGGAGTTGACTGGCTTAACGTAAACTTCGAATTACTCAAAAAAGGCCCTAGAATTAAAGAAGGTATGGCTTATAGCTTTTGCTGTTCTTTCTGCGGTAGCCCCGGATTACCCATCATTAAAAAACGAGGGATTGTTCTCATTGAGTGTCCCAGGTGCAAGGTTACATATCGATATAACAAGGAGAACGCTGAATTTGAGCAAGTTCAGGATGTCACTAACCTATTGATTGAGCTAGAGAGAAATAAGCACATTAAGACCAGTATTGATGGTGAGACACGAGGCATTATTGGAAGATTTTCTTGTCCTGTTTGCGGCGGTATCGGTACATTTTTAGTTAAGATGAACGGATGTATATTAATTGAATGCTCAAGGTGCAAGGTGCCATATCAATATATTGAAACAAGAGGTTTTGAGCCTATTCCAGTAATGACGAGTCTTTTCTGTAAGAATTGCCATAAGTTAATAGCAGCCCCTATAGTTAGGGCATCTGGTTATAGTTTCAGAATGTGTTCTAATTTCAAGATATGTAAGACCGTTTATACGCATACTGAAGAGAACAGTGTCTATATAACGACTGACGATAATAATCATAGAATGTCTTCAAATAATAGTCGTAGTACCTCAGTTAATGATTACAGTATCAGTGCGTCTTCAAATGATACTGATGATAGTACCGCTACGGATGGAGGAACTGTTAGCAGAAAGCGTATTGCAACAAAATCCGGACAAAAAAAGCCCGCTAGAATGCATATGCATACTGAAAGCAGAGAGCGATTATTAAGGGATGTCTCATATTATTTAGTAAGGAGCCACGTAGCGGCAAAGCGCCAGGCGATGATAGAGAGAGCCAAGAAAAGGATAGAGGCAGCATTTTTGGGATATTTCGATGTGGTGGATGAAGATTTTACACGCAGACTTGAAGATATCGGATTCGGGTTTATTGAGGCAAGACTTGAGCTTGAGGAGATAGGGCCTTTCCAGAAACGACCTATGTCTAGATTTGCTAGGGATATTGTGTTTAGGGTTATTTTAGACCTTTTGAAAAATAAACAGTTTAAGCAAGTGATCATGATTATGAAAAAAAGTCTGAATATGTATAGTGATTTTCGTGAATGGGCAGAAGTGATTTTAGAAGAAAAGGGATATTCGCTCCGTGTTTCATGGAGTAATTTCATTACAATTAGAGAAGCTCGCAAAGAAACAGCTCAAGAAACAACTCAAGAAACAACGCAAGAATTGCCCGTTGTTCCTGGAATAAAAAAAGCAGAAATCATAACGTATCCAGAGCAAGAATTAGCGATGATAGAAGCAATTAAAAGAGAAAAGCAAAATTTGCCCGTTCTTTTTGATAGAGGTAAAACAGAGCTTCTGGTAATAGAAGAACTTAAGGGGACCTTTGGGGAGAGAAGCCCTCCTAGGGAAAGCGAAGAATCCAAACAGCCACAAGAAGAAAAAGTAAGACTAAAAGATTTAAGATCTCGATTTTTAAGATATCTGCATAAGGTATTCCGTCCGGCGCCGGTTGAGCAGCCTAAAGAGGAAGTAATAAAAGAGAAATCAGCATTAGAAGTACCTCTAACCAAAGAGAAACCTGCCGAAAAAGAAGAACAAAAACCCACACCCCAAAAAATATCCTTCTCTAAACCCACCCAAGAAATCATCGAAAAGGAAAAAATTACTGATTATGAAAGAATAATTTTATTGCGTCAGATACGCGTCTATTTGATAGCAGGCTATTTAGATGTAGCCAATTGGAAGATGAATGAAGCCCGCAGCCGCTACTATGGCATTCTTGATGAAGATATGCAAAAGATACTTTCCAAGATAGGTTTCGAATTTGATACTTATACAGGTAAATTTGCCAGAAAGAAAATACAAAATCCTGGCGGAGGGCTTGCCTTTGACGGCGGCAAAAGAGAAAACTTTAAGGTTCAAGATTTATTGGAAATTTCTTCCCAAAGGCCGCGATGTCCTGAATGCGGGGAGAGGTTATTACTTTTTGAATTAATAGAAGACCGGCCGTTTATTAAATGCGAGAATTGCGGCATATTCAAAGTAGTTCATAGGAATGAAGAATATCTTCAGGTGAGAATACTAGCACGATTTGGCAAGAAATACGGCTATCCTAAGGCCATTAGGGCGTTGATATATCCTCAGGAAAAAAATTATTTTGACGGAGGGAAAGAAGAAAGCTTAAGCAAAAATCACCAATATACCAAAAAACAAGCGCAAGAAATAATCAATAATTTCTTTAAAGGAAAAGAAGAGGAATTAGCAGGAGATTTTATTCAGTGGCTGAAGAAAAAATCAAGCTTAAGGGCGATTATTGTAAATAAGTTAATTGAAGAAACCGGGGTAAGAAACGTTTTATATCTGAGCGCAGCCCATTTCGTGAATAATAAGTTAGCTTACTTTTTAGAAGAGGTTTATGGCAATGCTTTATGGAAGATGAGAAATGATGTAGTAAACAAGATTGATGCGCTGGTCTGTCCTCACTGTAATGAGCGGATTACGCAGCCTACAATGATAGAGGGGTCTTTGTATCATATATGCGGACAAAATCACCAGATTTATTATGCCAGGCTGGTGCAAATAAAATATTTTATCATCCGTTCGCTTCCTAAAGAGTACTGGAAATTGCTTAAAGAGCTTAAAAAGGGTAAAATCTCCAGAGTAGAAATGGAGGGCTGGATTATCCAGAACAAAATTCGTTATCCTTTGATTACGGAGATTAACAAACGCTTTGGTGGTTTTCTACGCCATAAAGATTATAGAAATTACTCTGACTTATTAGAGAAGGTCGGGTTAACCCAAGAAGATGAGATTCTAAAAGAAACTCCCTGGTTAGTCAGACAAGTGCAGTGGGAGAAAGAGGATTTTAAGATCAGGGTTCAGGCAGTAAAGTGGTTGATGGGAAGGGTGTTGTTTAAATATGAATACTATTTTCTTTTATTAAACGGTGTTAATAAGATAACTACTGACATATATTTAACTGATTTGGAGGAATATATTCTGAAGCACAATCTATTTTATCCGGGATACGATGACTTTGTAAAATATCGTCTCGCTGGCCTCTATGAAGTTTATCGGGATTTAGAGGCATTGTATAAAGACACACTTAAAGACGACCCCATTGTCAAACAGGAGTGTTGGTTGGTCATTAAGTATAATGAATGGACAGACAAAAAGGAAAAACAGGTCATAAAGCGAGTTTGGCTGAAATATCTTCCCGTAGAATATAAGAATAAAGTAAAAGAATATCAGGACGGCAAAATTAATCTTAGAACATTGGTAGATTTCGTCATTGAAAATAAGATAAGAACAAGCGGAACACAATTATTCAAATGGGGATTAAGGGTAGTCATTGATAATCATCGCAAACATTTGTATTACGCACTTCTATTTGCAGGTATAGAAGATCCAGTTTTTGAGGCTCTGCCGCATCTGATGATTGAAAAAATGCCTTCAGGCTGGTGGGAAGAAGATGATAACAAGCTTTTAGCTTGGGAGAATGTGGCTAAAATTTTAGGGTATCCCTCCCTAAGAACACTTAGAGATGCAGCGTTAGAAGACAAGGGCGTGACAGATTTACTTGCGAAATATCGATTAGAACATTCATGGCATAAGAAGGGACTGGTCAACACATTGACGGATTTAGTTGCCGCGGAAAATGAGAAATTGATTAATAGCCTAGCAGATATTTTTCAAGAAGGCATGATGGCGAAACGAATATTGGGTTACAAGCAGAATCGCCAGACAATTCGGGAAATTGCTACGTTAGATTCGCAATTGGTGGAAGAAGCCATTCGCAGGATACCAGGAACAGATTTCGTTTTTCAGTGTCTGAGGAACAGCGTACGTTTAATTAGGCTGCATATACCCGTTAATGCCTCCGCTTTAGCTTACTCTGAAGAAGATATAAGTCGTATACAAACCAAACAGTTATTTTTAGAAAAAGAATTCGGCATTGATTTAGAGGATAATCCAGTATTGCTTAATTTGACTGAAGAAGAAATTCTAAAACGAGCGGAAACTTTAAAAAATTATGGAATTAAAGTAGATGCCTATGCCTTAGGCCTGACGCAGGAAGCTATTGAGCGCCGGCTTATCAAAGAGGATATAGAAAACGCCGCTGGCCTTTACCGGGATATGCGTTCGGCCATAAGACCAAGCTATATTTATGAAGTAAGAGGCGTAGCGGTAAATAAAGTGGCTTTAAATAGAATTGAAAAACTTATTGAGATTGCTTTGCCGGAAGTAAAAAGAGTTTTAGCGCAGTTCATGCAGAGCCCGTATCAAAAGGATGTTAGAGAATTCAGGGGGCTAAGGCTTCCTTATGAGGGAGACGAAGAATTTATGCGCAGACAGAAGATAGCCGAAAAATTATTCAATAACTTAGGACCAAAAGATATGCTTGATGGAGGCAAGAAAGAAATAAGCAGAATCATTGTATTTGAATCGCTTTTTGGATGGTACCAGCGGGGATTCTATTTTTTAAAAGAAATCATCCGCTATTTTGAATTAATATCCAAGAAGTTTAATGCCTTAAATAACCGCCCGTTAGTCACCCAGCATATACCAGCAGGTCAGATGATGAGCCTAAAACGTATCGGTATACTCACCGGCGGCGGGCCTGCCTCAGGACATAATGAAGTAATTTACTCTGCGGTAAAGGAAGCACAGGCACAAGGCATAGAAGTGGTAAAAATCCCAGAGGGTTGGAGCGGCCTGACGAAAGAAAAATTAGTCACTCAAGTCAATCCCATATACTTAAAAGATATAGAACTGCAGCGCAATAAGGGCGGGACAGTTTTAGTTACTAGCCGGGAAAATCCTTATAGTAAAGATAATATCGTCAAAGGTGTTCCGAAAATACTTTGGGAGAACATCCAGAAACTGAACCTGGACGGTTTAATCACCTTAGGCGGCGATGATACAAACAGTGTTTCTTATCAATTGCAGAAAGATCATCCGGATTTCTTAATCGTGGGTCTACCCAAGACTATGGACAATGATATCGCCTTACCTGAACCAGAGGCCCAGACTTACGGTTTTGATAGTTTTGTTAAGGCCGCGACACCTGCAGTAAGCAACGGGATTATTGATGCTATAGCCACCAAGCGCGTGTTGATAGTAGAGGTCTTTGGTAGAAGCGCAGGTTTTGTAGCCGCAAGAATCGGTGCAACTGTTTGTGCCAGTCGTACGCTCATACCTGAAGAGGAAGTGGATCTGGAGCAACTTGTTAATGACTTAATTCGTTATCACAAGCAGAATAAATATGCAGTGGTTGTTGTCTCAGAAGGAATAAAGATAAGGCGAAATTATAAGAACAATGCCGCAATTCTCGATGCTGCTTTTACGCAGGATGCCTTAGCAAAGGCAGCCTATGAGTCTGCAGAAAAGGCAGTCAAGGATGCCTTTGGTAATCCCAAGCTGGAAAATGCGGGTTTAATCATCAACGCAATTCTTAAGGCTGGGCTTAAAGAAGCAAAGATTAAGACTAGCCTGGCGGGTAAGGTGGATTATCTTTTCAGGTCTGCAGATACCTCAGCACTAGATATGCAGATGTGCAGTCTTTTAGGTCAGGCAGCAGTAAGAGGTATTGTCGAAAGAAAAAATAATCAGATGCTCTATGTTTACAACAACACGGTCAAGTCTATGCCTTTGACCGAAAAGCTCGGCGGAAGAAAGTTTGATTACCAGGGTAAAGACAGGAAAGAATATCTGCGGGCGAATTTAGCATTAACACAGGAAATAAAACAGGAAGGTATATTGGATACGCCTGCGCCGGTAAAAAACATACAGGGAGCGGATACTGATAATGACGGCCAAACGGTTACTGATGGAGGCGCTGTTGCTAGAAAACCTGTGGAAGCAAAATCCGAACAAAGAAAATACGGTAAAATAAGTATTTATCCTGAGCGTAGGGAGTGCTTATTAAGAGATGCCTCATATGGCAAACTTATTTTGCTGTTAATTGCGCCTCTTTCGCAGGAAGTTATTGAAAACATAATTAATGACATTCAAACTACTTTTAATTTCTCTGAGATAGAAATTAAAGAAATATCCACTCGCTTCTCTTCTACCTTTAATGATTCTCGAAGGCAATATCGAGGGGCGGACATTTTAAAGATAGCCAAAGACACAATTAATATAACTTACGCTGATAAGATGTTGGTTATTTTTGATAGGGACATTTATTTTCCAAATCGTGACTTTATCTTTGGTATAGCAAATGTGGCTGGTAGCGCTGGGCTTATTTCACTTTTTCGTCTTAACCCCAGATTTATCGGGGGAGCAAATTCCACTCTTTTTCAGGAGCGAATAATAAAGGAGAGTATTCACGAATTGGGCCATACCTTTGGATTGGGCCATTGTCAGACACCAAGATGCGTAATGAATTTTTCCAGTAATATCTCAGGAGTCGATGCAAAAAATAAAGAATTTTGTCAGGAATGTAAAAGTGAGTTGGCCAAAGTTGCCCCCTTCTCAGCGAGAAATTTATTCGTTACCGACATCGTTGCTGATAAAGGTATCGATGAAGGGCAACATATTAAGAAACAAGAGGAGTTAATCTCTAGGATTTACGCCTTCATCGATAATATAGACCGCCTTTTATTTCAAAAATTAGAAGTGGCGTTTGCTAAAGAATATCGGGCAAGGGGGGATTTTGTTATCTGTATAGAAGCCAGCAATATTTTAGCCAGAATAATAAGCAAGGCTCTTAATTTGCCTATAGGAGGCCAGTCTCCTGACCGGCTGGAGCTAATTTCAGGAGCAATACTAAGCAAAGATTTAAAAATAAAAGCAATACATCGCTGGATCGCCATCTATACAAATAACCAAAAAAGAATCCTCATAGATCCTACTCATGGACAGTTTGATAGTCAATATAAGAACAAAATCCTTATAGGAGATTATAAGTTGATGATGGAAAAATTTTGTTTTATAGAATGGGAAAATTTAAAAGAAATGGAAAAAGAACGCCACAAATTTAAGGGTTACGAAGATCAAGAGGTAGAAAAGATTCTAAGCGATAACTGGGGAAAGTTAGTAACATATTGCGCCGATCCCTTTATTCCCAAGCCTTTATTGTTATGGTTAATTAAAGTTACGCCTTTGGTAGAGGATATAAGAAGCGGCAAAATAGATAACGAACCAGACATAGAAGAAAACCTTCCGCTAATTAAAAGGATTGCTTCTGAGATATACCAAGATTATAGCGAATTGACCAACAGAAAAACTCCGGAAATCCCAGATGAGAATTTACGGATATTATGCGATATCTACGGTAAGATAAATAATATTTTATTATTTTGCGAAACAACGGATTTGGAATATTTTGAAGAAAATGCCTTACCAAGGATAAGGTCATTACTTTCAAATTTAGATTCCGATGTTACTTTAACCATCGGGTTTGCATATTCAACCGACAATTCTATAAAGAATTATTTATTTTGCTTAAAAGAAGAGTTCAAAGGGAGAATTGAGTTGGTTGAGAGTGTTGCTTTTCCTTTTGCTCTTACTCCCTGGGCGAACGATAGTTTTTATGTTTTAGAAGATAAAATCTTTACCAGGCCATCTCAAGAGGTTGTTGAAAAGAAAATTGTTGTTAGGCCGTTACTGGAGGAGCCCTTTGGAAAATTTTTACGTGACCGGCCGATGTTAGACTCTCCTTATTGGAAAGAGAATGGATTTAGAGTGTCTGAACTGTCTAAAATTATACCTGTTTCTCCCGCTGATCTGATAATAGGAGATAAATATGTATTTGTTGGCCCAAAAACAATCCGATTCTGCAGCATCGCCTTATTTCCTGATAAAGAGGCTTCCGTTGTTTACGGGGATACCCAGAGGATCATTGCCGAAAGCCTTAAAAAAGCATTCGGTGATAGAGTAATTATTTTTATGGACACTTCAGCAGTATATATAGATTTAGATCTATGGTTTACATATTTAGGAGAAAATAAAATATTGCTGGCTGATATAAAAGCAATTGAGGAGTTTGAAGACATCAAAGAATTATTAAAAGAAGGATTTCAATTCCATTTAAAAAGGTATGACTATCTTAAAGAACGGTTAGATTCTATAGAAGAATCATTAACCTCTAGGGGTTTTACAGTAAAAAGAATACCCCTTTTACCTACTCTATATAAAGACGGAAAACGCATTCCTATGCAAACCTATAATAATGTTTTATTAGAGACTTTTGATAACAAAAAGAGAGTCTACCTTCCTGTATATAAGCGGTTTGCCGGATTAAATTCGGAAGCCATAAGAATATTTAGGGAAGAAGGATACGAAGTTCGAGAAATCGAAGGATTAGATTACCTTTCGTTAGAGGGAGGTTCCTTAAGATGTTCTACCAAAGTGTTAGAGAGAAATAATGGTAAAAACAGTAACTCGTATGCCAGGGTTAGGCCCCAACAAGGGCTAAAGAATCCTCAAAAAATAATGAATGACGGAGAAAAAGAGATTGTTGAAAGAGGATCCGATCCAAAGGCGGCTGAGAATAAAAGCCCTAACGCGCCAACCCACACTAAGTCAGAAGACTGGGAGAGAGATTATTACCGATTGGCCGAAACTCTCCTAAAGGATAAGGCAAGAGAATTGTTTGATAAAGTTGACCGCTTCATTAGAGAATTAAATTTTGCTGAACAAAAAGAAAAAATTAGACAAATTGCTTCGGAAATTAATAATGCGCCATTTGTCTATGAGGTATATGGATTAGGTTATCCATTTTATGGAAATGTAGATATAAGAAAAAGGATATATCTATCCCTTAAGGAATTAGAAGCAAGTAGAATCAATATAACTAAATTCATGGATAAGATTATGCCCGACATCGATATATTACTGGTTCATCTATCTTCGCAAGAGGGCCCCTGGAGCGTAACTTACGGTATGGATCCTAAGATAATGGACAGTTTTATTGATGAAGTCAATTTATACAAACCCCAATGGGCAAATATATTTGCTTTCATATCTGAAAAATTTCAGCTTACAAAAGGACGCATAGAAAATGGGGCTCAAGATCCACTTGAGGAATTTATTAATGAGGGAAGGCTTCATGTGGATTTTGTTCCAGTTCCCACGCATATATGGAGGAAAATCTCTATTTTTATTATGCCGGATGATTTAAGGCGCTTTAGATTCATCCGCGATCTTCTGTTTACTACTGAGCCTCTTTCTAGAAAAGAATCTTATCTGCCCTTGAATGTTCCCCTAGAGTTTAGGCGTAATTACATCCTTAATCTATTAAGCTCCGTTCCTCTTACAAAAAATGAATTATTAGTTAAAATTATTGAAATCCATCCCTATAGAGATTTAATTGAACTTTTTCCTCAGACAAGGCAGGAAGTCACAGCAAAATTTGTAAAGGCCATGGAATTAGCTTTAAGAGAAAATTTAATCTTTATAGATAAAAAAGGTAAATTAATACTTACTAAATCTGGCGCAATTTTTTTAGAGTCAATTTTAACTGAGAGAAAAAGAATTATAGATAACTTATTCGATTCTCATGAGTTCATTAATATCGTTTCCAAGCAAGATGTAAATGGTCATAAAAGTTCGGCTAGAAAGATAGAGCGGACTCGAGATTTTAATAAGGTTCATTTTCCTCCCAAGGGTTCCATTGGCAATGTATTTGCCATTCTCAGTAAGCAAGAAACGCCGCTTACAAAACAACAAATTGCTAAACTGGCAGATAGTTCAGTTAGAACCATAGAACCAGACTTAACCGCCCTAATTAGCAATCTGAAATTGGTAAGTAAAAATGGAAGAGGTAAAGGCGCTACATACGAAATTATACAAAAAGCGAAAGAAAACAAAAGGCAAATTCAAATTACTTTAAATAAATTATCCGCTAAACCTACTAAGGAACAATTAAGAAAAGCAGCTGATGAAGTTATGAAAATTATAAATAGTTCAATTCCAGACATTGCTGTATACCGGGCTAAGGCAAAAGAAAAATTGAAATTAAAAAATTCAAAAGCTGTCCTGATCCATCTTGGGCATATATTTATATCTCTGGTTGTGCTTTTTACGAGTTCTTATATCTTAACCCTTTCATTTATGCACGAATTAGACGGTTTAGTTTTGACCTTTGCAGTATTTGCTGCAGGAATCGGAGTTTTAATAGGGCTTTTTTATTTTGTAGAAAATGTAAGAAGACTGCTTGAGCGTAAACCAGCAAGATTTTCCTTCGGACTGGGAAAGCAGATTAAAGAATTAACTATTCAGGAGAGATTAGCCTTAAGTCAATTGGCAGACCAGGCTTATTGGGAAGAGAGGCAAAAAATTCAACCTAGTCTTAAGTCCGCTATTCGTAGAGTTTTTAGTTTAAAAAGGATGGCTCTTATGGGATTAGGAGCTTTGATAGCATGGAGTTTTCCCGGTGCTGGTTATCTGTTTATATTAGCTGGAGCAATCCTGGGTCTTATGGCACCGTATTTGATTTCCGTAACTTATAATTTCTTCTGTGCGAATATCGACCACTATAAATTCCGAAACGAATTTATCAGAAAATACTTAGAGAATACAGAATCACAATACAAATTGGCGGGAGAAATTTCGCAAGTTAAATTGAGTCGCAAATTTTTACTTCCTTTAAAGAGTCGATGGAATAATTTTACTTTAAGGTTTCCTGTAGTTTCTGGCATTATTGTGTTTGGCTTGGGAAGAGCACAAATGATTTTCTGGGGAAGCGTACTTGCTTCGGCGCTGCTTCCTTTCTTAAATATGGAGATTGCTAATTTCTCGCTGTTTGAGTTACCTTTGGCCTTCTTTAATTTGATACAATGGAGTTGGGGCTACGAAATTACCGCGAAAATACTTTCTATATTTATTCAGTGGAATATTCCTTATACCTTAGGAGATATCTCCCGGCTCGGCATAATTGTTTACGGATTGAGAATGCTGTCTTTGCCTTCTCAGATTAAGAGATTTGGTTTTCGTGCTTCTCCTGCGGTTTTGACAAGCTGGCTTTTTGCTCCTTTGGCTCCCTTTATATGTTTATTAATTTATCCGATTCTCTGGGTTCTTTCTTTAGGGTCTTTAAAATTTAAAGAATGCCAGAAGATTATTAAAGAAAATTTTACTGGATTCTGGGTGGATATTTTTCATCTCAGTATTATTGGCGCAGAAATCGGAGCAGTGTTAACAGGCGCAGAAATTTTAAGCCAGCATCCTCAATTAGGCATAATAGGTAAACCATTAGATAGCGTTGCTAAATCTTTAGAAGGCCGTTTTGGGGTAATTGCCTGGGGAAGTTATATGCTAAACAGCGTAAATCAAATAACTGGAGTTAATTTGTCCCAGGTAATCCATAATGGGGCAGTTGCCCCAGTAAGTTATATGATAAATGCGGTAAATCAAATGACCGGATTTGTTTTCTCTCCCTTTGTTGATATTTTTATTGATGGCAGGCAACAAGACGTGAATATTTGGAATAAGGCTTATGGAATGTATCGAGCGATGAAGTTTGAACCCGCGAGTATCGGAAGAATGGAAATCGGAGAGGATGAATTAGAGTTTTTATTAGAAAGATATAAAGACCAAGAGGCCTCCGGGATAAAACAATTCTGCGTTTATCTTTTAGGCGAGAAAAGCACTGAACGCGCTGAGGAGATTCTGATTAAGGCTCTAGATGATAAAAATATAGATGTGCGTAAAATGACTGCTGTTTCTCTGGGTAAAATAGGTGATTATGATTCTGTAAAGCCATTGCTGAAAAATTTAGAGGTGGCCCAAAGCGAAGAAAGCTTTGAGGCGCTAATGAAAATTAATGATTCTCGGGCAACGGATATTTTTATCAAAGGATTACAAAGCGATAAAGAAATAGTGCGGACAACAAGTGCGCTGTGGTTAGGTAAAACCGCGGATTTTAGGGCGACTCAGCCTCTGATTGAAGCAATGAACAGAGAGAGCGTGCAGAACTTAGTAGATAAAGAATTCATTCAGACAAATAGCATTGAGGCGTTCTTTGACAAGAAATATCTTGAATGGACACCTATATTAGCAGAAACTTACGCTTTAGGGCAACTTAATGACCCGGATACAGTTAATCCGTTAATTCAAATTGCCTCATCTGGTAAAGGAATAGGTAACCAACAGGCTGCGATTGCAACTTTGGGAATATTAGGCGATCCTCAGGCAATCGGGCCATTAACAAAGTTAGCGCACGATTCATCTTTGGATATAGATATCCGTAGGATATCCGTCTTAGCCTTAGGAGGTTTCAATGCGCCCGAAATCAAAGATACTTTATATTCAATGCTGAACGAAGATAATATCGATATTAAATTAGCCGCGGCGAGTTCTTTAGTAAAATTAGGATTTCCTCCTAAGGAGTTTGCTCCTGAATTTATTACTATTGTTAAAAATGAGAATTTTGAAAGAGGGGTAGCTGCTATTCAGATATTAAGTAAGATTGAGGCTCCCGAAGTTCCTGCTGTTTTAAAATCTTGCCTAGAAAACGAATATGCCGAACCCAAGCTGCGCATAGCCGCAGCTATTGGCCTGGGAGATTTAAAAGAACCAACAGCCCTTAAACCTTTAATAGGCATCTTAGAGAACAGCGGCATATCTAACATTGACTTTAAAGAGTCGGTAATTTATAGCTTAGGTAAGATAGGTAATATAGAGGCAGTCCCTGCGCTTAGTCAATATTTATCCGATTCAGAAAATCGGTTTAGACAGGCAGCGATTATTTCTTTGGGTGAATTAAAAAACCCTGCGGCATTTGAGCCGATAAAGAATTTCTTAGAGTTTCCTGAGAATTTTAATATCCCGCATCCTGATTTTGAAATGAGTTCTTTGGCGATTTCTTCACTGGAGAATATTGATGAGTTAAAGGCGGAGCATGCGTTATTAGATATTTTCCCTAAAAGCAATAATATTCAATTTAAGCAGGCAGCAATTCTTGGATTAGCGGATTCAGATATACCTGAAGCAGGCGAACTTTTATTCAATAGTTTACAGGACGATTTTCCGGAAATACGCTATGTCGCGGTAAGCTCTTTAGCAACAAAGATCAGCGAACCAAAGATAAAAGATTCATTTATAAACCTGTTAAAATATGATAGTAACCCATTCATAAGAAATCAGGTAGCTCTTAGTTTTAACGGAATGGAAGATCCAGGAGTTGCAAGTGCCTTGAAGTCTGCCTTGAACGACCCTTACCCTCAGGTAAGAGCAACTGCGATTTTATCTTTGACACCGCAGGCTGATTTTGAGACAATGGAAAAGATAAAACCGTTTTTATCTAGTCCAGACTTAAATATTAAACAAAATGCAATATTGTCTTTAGGTTTAAGGGCTAATGATTTTCCTAAAAATGTTGATTACCTGATGCCACTATTGAAGGACGATAACTTAAGGATTCGTTCATCTACAATGATTGCTTTGGGAGCAAATATTGATAAATTTCCACAAGTTAAAAGTTCTTTCTTAGATATTATGAATGATAATTCTCAAGATATCTCTTTGCGTCAGAATGCAATATTTTCTTTATCTGCGATAGATACGCCGGAGATAGAGGACGCCTTCATAGACAATCTAAAGCATCCGGATTGGAGGATACGCCAGGCAACAGCTCTTGCGTTAGGCGATTTTGATGACCCCCAGATCCCGATTCTTTTAAAGCCTTTAACATTGGATTCTCACTGGCAGGTAAAGCAGGCATCAGCTATTTCCCTTGGCAATTTTGACCAACCCCAGACAATAGATTACCTTAAGCCGCTTTTGGATGACGACTATTGGCAGGTGAGGCAGGCGACGGTGGATTCGCTGGGTAAGTTTGACGATTCCAAAGTAATAGATATTATAATCCCAAGCCTAAAAGACGAGAATGTCTTTGTTCGTTATTCTGCAATAACTAATTTGGGTCTTAGGGTTAATAGCAATCAGAATCTAATTGATCCTTTAATCAATACATTAAAAAATGATCCTGATTCTTGGGCTCGTCAACTGGCCGGTTTTTCTTTAAGGGCAACTAAAGAATCTGAGGTAGAATCAGTAAGGCCCTTGATTGAGCAAGCCGTATCTGATATTAAAGTTGTGGTTATGATATCAGGAGTTGACGATTATTTAGGGTTTAACTCGCAAACTAAACGCGATCTCAGCATAGAAGATACTAAAAATTGGCCTTTAAGAAAAATATTTGAAGCGGGAGGAGTAAAAGTTATTGAACATCCCTGGACAGGTAATCTTTTGGGAAAAGATCTCCGGGAAGCCCAATTAAGCTTAGATAAGACTATAAATTATGCGTTAAGCATAGCAGGGGGGGCTAAAATAGGACTTATTCCTTTTAGTGGTGGAAATCGTGTTGCGGAGCGACTTTTTGAAGCCAATTTACCCCCCAATATAAAAGCAGCATTAGAAGAACAAAGAATACATATCATTAGCCTTAATTCTCCTTCTAAGGAAAACTTTGGCTTATTAGATTCCAACTGGAAGAATATCTATTCTCCAGA
>JAPLLU010000118.1 GCA_026387385.1 Candidatus Omnitrophota bacterium | reverse complement strand
TTTAACATTATCACACTCCTAACTCATAGCTCCTAACTCATAACTTCTATAGTAATAGACGTATAACTACCCAAAATCTAACTCATTATTTTTATTATAAACCTTAAAATTTCGCTTGACAAATAACAGGATTTATTGTATATTTTAATACAGGTAATTGTATGTAATTATACAAATAATTGTATGGAATATAGGGTAGATAAACAAAGATTGCTGGATACAATCAGTGCCTGGGATGGTTTTCTTAAGAAAAAACTGCATCTGATTGCCTGCGGTGGAACAGCGCTAACGCTTTTGGGCGTGAAAGCATCCACTAAAGACATAGATTTAATTGTGCCGAATTTAGATGAATACGAATATCTTATAAGTATTCTGAAGCAACTCGGTTACAAGTCGGCCAGCGGCTGGGGATGGACAAGGCAAGACGGTTTTATATTTGACTTATTTAGAGGTAAATCTATACATACTACCGAACTGCTAGAGTCGCCTTTAAATAAAGGCAACAACATTTTGGTAAAGGAATTTAATAGGATTTATCTGGGCGTTTTGAATTATTATGATATTGTCATAAGTAAATTATTTCGGGCTACGTCGATAGATATAGAAGATTGCATTATGTTAATAAAGGACAAGAGGAAAGAAATAGATATGAAACGTTTAGAGCAACGTTTTAAAGAGACAGCGTCATTTGATGTTTCGGAAGATAAAGTAAATAAAAATTTTGAACATTTTTTAAAGGTTTTAAAGAAAGAGGGGTTAATAAATGAAAAACGGAAGCCTTCTTAAAAGAGCAGCTGTTTTAGGATTTCCTCTCTTGGGGGTCGAAGAGGACAGAAACGCAAATTTGACTTTATCAGATATGGTTAAGTCACAGGACCTGCGCCTTTGGGAAGGCTTTCCGGTTGTGCTGGCTAATAGCGTAGAGAAGGGGCTATTTGACTCTGATAAGGTGAACCGGTATCTTAAAAAACCTTTTGATAAATCATGTTTTAGCTCGCTTACGGTATTGTCGCTTGCACTTTATAAATTTTTTAATTTGAGATTCGCATGGGCCGATAAATTACATAAGCCTTTTTCTGCAGCAAGAAAAAAAGAATTTTCAGGATTCTTAAATAGCCTTAAAAATAACAGTGATTTTCAGGTTGCCGGCCGCCAAATGTCAGCAGGCAGCTTAAAATCCGTGTTCAATAATTATTTTAATCAGTCGCAGGCAAGGTTAAAGGAATTGCTCTCCGTAGGAGATGAGCTGAGCCTTGAGTATTCGTTATCCCAGGTTTTTTCTCCGAAGCAGAAAGAGTTGTTTTTAAAAAGGCTTAAAAGGGAGAAATTGACTAAGACCGAAAAAGAATATTTTTCAAGGGTAGTCAAGAAGAAAGTTTTGGCTCTTGCTAATCCGGAATTGCACCGTTTATCTCAGAAGTTACTTGAATAATTTTTCTTGACTCTTTTTTTACCTTGTTAATCGTTCTAGGAAAGTTAACAAAAGTGTTAATTAACCAAGAACGTCAATGGATAAAGAATTTGCACAAAATTTATCGGCACAAATAGGTTGGTAGTTAGAGGCTGCAACCTACAGGTTTAATATTGCATACACTTTAAATTGTGCTATAATAAATTAAATTATAATAGGTTAAGTGGGGAAAAATATGAAAATCAGCGGCATATATATAACCAATAAATCCATAAGATTTGTGCAGTCCGTGAAAGCAAAAAAGGGCCAGGCTATCCTTAAAGAAGAAAGGATGGAAATTCCTTCTGCACAAGAAAATGATCTTGGCAACATCATAAAAAGTTACCTCAGAGGAAAAAACATTACCACTGATTATCTCGTCTTAGGCATACCCCGCACTCAGGTAAGTATAAAATCCCTGAATCTTCCGACGATTAACGATAATGAAATAAGAAATATGGTTGAATTTGAACTGAATAACCTGTTTCCTTATAAGGCAGAAGAATTAACCTACGATCATGCGGTAATTCATAAAGGGACAGATAATTATTCCCGCATAATACTTGTTGCAGCTCCTAAGGAAGATATCGCAAAGCAGGTTTCGCTGTTAAGAAAGGCAGGCCTTACTCCGGACAGCATAAATATAAGCACAATATCCTTGCTGAATCAATTCCTTGAAGAAAAGAGGGAACCCTTAAACTACCTGTTAATCAATCTGGATGACGGTTTTATGGAGATGGTTTTTATTAGTGCAGGAAAGCTTGAGCTTAGCCGTGGAATAGGCCTTAGCATTAGGCAAGGTAGAGAGGACATATTAAAGGAAATAGAATCAACCGTAACTATACTGGAAGATAAGGCATACAAAATCGATAAAATAATCTTAAGCGCAAAAGCCCAGGATTTGCAAGGACTTGCGAAAAGTTTAGAGCAGGCACTGCCATATCAGGTCGAAATTGACAATACCTTTGATGTCCTGAAGGGCTTTGCTTTACACAAGAACGGCAAGACTTTAAAGATTAACCTCCTTCCGGAAGAATTTAAAATTCAGAAAGCAAAAAATGAAAGAAGAAGGTCTCTTTTAATTTTCGCTGCTTTGCTACTTTTAAATCTGTCTTTAATTGCTAATATTTTCTACTTTGGCGTAAAAGCAAAAAGAGGATATCTGTCTTTACTTCGAACAGAATTGCAGAATATTTATCCAGAGGCTACTCTTTTGCAGAATAAGATGTTAAATTTACAGGTAGCAAAAAACTATATTAATTCCGGCAGGCTCACTCTTGGATTATTATCTGAACTTTACAGCGCTTCTCCTGAAGGGATAAAATTAAGTTCTCTGGATATTACTTCCCAGAAATCCCCCGGGAATATAGCTATAGAAGGGCAGGCAAAGAATTCAGAAATTGTTTATAGATTTGCCGATGCCCTAAGAGGTTCACCGCTGATTAAAAAAGCAGATGTGAGTTTTGTCTCAAAGGTAAATCCTCAAGCGAGCGAACAGTCGGTTAATTTTGAGATTAAGGCAATTTTCTAAAAAGATGTTAAGAAAAGGGAAATCAACTAAACGGGAAGTGATTTTATTTGTGGTGTTCCTGGCTATCTATGCTGCTGTTTCGATGGATAAGCTTATAGAGAAGGCCTATAATAGTTTCCATAAACTTCAAGAAGAAATCGTGTTGACTGAAAAAAATCTATTTTATTTAAAGTCGGTTTCAAACAATGCCGGGCAAATAAACGCCGAATACGACGCAATTTTTGCGCAGCAACCGGCTATAAGAGATTCCGACAAACTGATGCAGGAAATCAACAATATCGCAAGAAGGCAGAGGGTGAATATTATTAATATCAAGCCCAGCTTAGTCAATGACGAGGAAAGGCGCAAAGAATTTTCCATAAAAATAGAAAGCCAGGATGATATTGCAACTCTGGCAAGGTTTATCTCTGCCTTAACTGAAGAAAAGAAGAATATCGGGATTGAACGAGTGCAGGTAAAAGCGCAAGGCCAGGAAGAATTACCCAGGATAAGCCTTTGGCTTAACGCGTCAACCTTTAAGGA
>JAPLLU010000096.1 GCA_026387385.1 Candidatus Omnitrophota bacterium | reverse complement strand
TATTCCTATGTTGCGCTGATTTAGAATCTCTTCAAGAAAGGGCGGGTATTGGTTTTGGGTGGTGGACTCTCCTAAACATATAATTCTATAGGCACCTTTTTGTCTTATGGAAAGATTATTTCTATATTCCTGCAAAGACAGAATTATAAACCCTCCCAGGCGCAATCCTGCCTCAAGCAAAACAATGCACAACGATAATCCGAATAGTAACAGGGTTATTTTTTGTTTGAGGGGGATTCCTGGTTGGATAGGTTTATCTTTATCCATTAAGCTTGCTTATGAGAAAAGCGTTATCAATAAACGTATATCCGAAGCCATCAATAGATAAGCTTGGATAAACAGCTGTAAGTATACTATTTCCTATATGGCTTTAGTTGATCTAAAAAGCTCTGGTCTACCTCATATCCAAGCGCTGCCGCCCTATCACAATGCTTAATTGCTAAATCATATTTTTTTTCATGAAAATATGTTACAGCTAAATAAAAGTGCGCTAACGCATTGTCCGGATTGCCTTCAAGCGCCTTGTAGCATGACATGATTGCCTGTTGGAAATTTTCTTCGTTACCATAGGTAGCACAAAGATTGCTATACGCCTCTCTAAAATCCGGTTTAATTCTTATCGCTTCCTTAAGATTGGCCTCCGCTTCTTTATATCTTCCTAATGCCCGATAAATTACCCCCATATGATTATAGGCCTCCGAACAATAAGGATCGATTGCCAAAAGTCTCTTATTTAATGCAATCGCTTCTGTATTGTTTCCTATGGTAGCATATATTTTAGCTAAATTCGTATATGCGAAAATATAATTAGTATCTATTTTTAAAACTCGATTAAGATCGGCTATGGCTTTATCGTACTCTTGCCTATTCGCAAAGGCGATGCCACGATTATTATAAGCTTCCACATAATTTGAAACAAGGCGTATCGCCTGATTAAGATCGGCTATGGCTTTATCGTACTCTTGCTTCTTTATAAAAACAAAACCGCGCGCATTGTAAGCTTCCGCGTAATTTGAATTAAGACGTATCGCCTGATTAAGATCGGCTATGGCTTTATCGTACTCTTGCCTATTCGCAAAGGCGATACCGAGATTTACATATGGACCGGCCTTGTTTGGAGAAAGTTTTATTACGGATGACCAGAGAGTTAATTCATTCTCCCAGACCCTATTTCTTTGATACGTTGCGATAGAATAACCAAAGATTAAAAAAGAAAGTAACAAAATTGTACCTTTAAAAAATTTACCACGAAATAAATAATATGCGCCACTTACAATAAAAAGACTATAACCAACCATAGGCAGATAAAGCCGATGTTCACTAATTACATCGTTCAGCGGGATTATGCTTGATTCTGGTAATAATGTTATGAAAAACCAAAAAACAGAAAAAGCAATTAATCTATAGCGTGATAATAGCCTTACGGAAACTAATATAATAATCGATAAGCCTAAAAAACTAGTTATTACATAAGGATCCAACAACGTTTTTGAAATTTGGTAGTCATAATCTAAATTCTGATTAAAAGGGAATACAAGTAACTTGATATAAGTTAGCATAACCCTCAATTGAGTTAAAAAATAATATTTCATCGTAATTGGCTGATGGAATAGCTTTTGGATATCTGTAAATGTTGGAGAGTTAGCAAAAAATAAAATTACTGGGATAATCGGCAACAATACCAGGAAAAACATACCGTTTTTATATGCGGGGTATTTGCGGGAATTAAAAAAACATGCTTCATACAAAATAATAATCAAAGGTAAAGTTAATGTATTTTCTTTGGTAAACATACAGATAAGACCAAGAATCAAAGATGAAAAATAAAACCACCGCTGTTTAGAAGGAGGGCTGGAACTTATTTGCAATAGTCTTGATTTAGCATACAGACTAACCGAAAGGATATAGAAAAATCCCGCTAAGGAAGTTACCCGTTGAAATATATACGTGACGGATTCCGTCTGAACAGGATGGCTCAGAAATATAAAAGCCCCAAATAAGGCCAAGGCAACAGACTTGCCTCTAATGCCATCGTTCTTAAATTTTGGAGTTGAGAAAGTAAGGAGAATAAACCAATATATTAAAACCGATGAACAGATATGTATAGTAAAGTTGATTAGATGAAACCCAAATACATTTAGTTGATTTAAGCGATAGTTTAAGGAGAATGTAAGAAAAGTTATAAAACGACTAGGCCAATATTTCCATATATTGAGCGGGTTTGCGATATTCCGTATGGCTCCATTAGAAACTATGAAAAAAAAGTCGTCAAAATGAAAAGAGCTAAAAAAAGTATTGGAATAAATCGTAAGGCCAAATAAAAATAATAATATTATACTTAATAATGCAGTTACTTTATTCAAAAATATATGTGATATAGTATTATTCTTAAATTTAAATAACATTTTTAACTAATGATTCCTTTGGTTTATTTCTTTCGTCCTTGCTTTATTATCGATATTTTATTATATCATAATCAAGCGATTATAATATCTTCTTTTAAGTGTATAAAAGACATAAACCTCGGTTTTTATGGTTCCTATCAGATCCGCCCAATTCCAGCAGGAGCAATCACAAAATGAATAAGAAATTGATAAAAAAATATTGTTTACCTGAAAACTAAGCTTAAGAATTGTTTAGAATGAAGATGATGTAATTAGGATTATCGAAAACGGGTTATAATAAAATTCTGGAGGTGAGTTTAACAATTAAATGATTATTTTTGGCATAGTTAAAAACCAGCATGCGCCTATATGGGTAGTTCTGATTCATAGACAACCCGGTCTACTCCTAAAGATTTATTATTTTATCTTATCCGGTCTTAATCAGAGCTAAGGTTTCAGCGCGGGTCTTTTCGTTTTTCTGGAATATGCCTCTAACTGCAGAAGTAACGGTTAACGTTCCGGGCTTCCTGACACCACGCATTGACATGCACATATGCTCTGCTTCTATAACTACCATACAGCCCTGAGGTTTTAGCTTTGACATGATAATCTCGGCAATCTGGGTTGTCAGTCTTTCCTGTACCTGCAGGCGTTTAGCTAAAATATCTACAACGCGTGCTAATTTACTTAAACCGGTGACACGGCCTCCCTTAGGAATATAAGCAATGTGGACCTTACCTAAGAAAGGAAGGAGATGGTGTTCACAGATAGAATACAAAGGTATATTCTTAAGTAAAATTATCTCTTCGTGCTTCTGGTCTAAAACAACCTCCAGTTCTTTTCTGGGGTCCTGGTTAGTTCCCGAAAATATCTCTTCACACATCTCTGCTACGCGCTTAGGCGTATCTGACAGATCTTTTCTTTTAGGGTCTTCACCGATTGCTTCTAATATATCTCTTACTGCTTTCGCTATTTTTTGCTTATCCATTTTTAGCTCTCCCTGCCTGCCGGTAGGCAGGCTATTTTCCTATGCAAAACTCGTTAAATATTTTATCTAATAAATCCGCAGAGAATCTTCTGCCTAACAGTTCATCTAAATATCCCAAGGCATCCTTAATATTCTGGGCAATAAACTCTATTGGCAAATTATTATCCGATGATTTAATTACCCCTGCAACAAGTTTTTGCGTTCTCTTAATTAACTCGATGTGTCTGAGATTACTAACCAATATCGATTCTGGCGTATTGATCTTTCCGTTATAAACTAAATTAGCTATAGCATTTTCGAGCAGGTTGATATTTTTAAGTTTTTTTGCTGAGATATTAACTACGCAGTTAAATCTCTTCAGAATGCTGCACTTATCAATCTTCTGTTTTAAGTCTATCTTGTTTACAACGGATAGGATTGTCTTTTGTCTCAATTTTCTGATGAGAACCATGTCCTCCTGAGTTAATCTTTTGCTGCCATCGAATAATAAAATTACTAAATCTGCTAAGTCAATACATCTCTTTGAGCGCTGAACTGCCTTCTTTTCTATCAAATCCCGCGGCTCGATAATACCTGCGGTATCTACAATCCTTACAGGAATGCCTTTTATATTAATAATTTCCTCGATGGTGTCCCTGGTTGTTCCGGCAACCGGTGTCACTATAGAGCGTTCTTGTTTTAAAAGGGCATTTAAAAGTGAAGATTTGCCCACGTTAGGCTTACCGCAGATTACCGTACTTATGCCCTCGCGTAATATTCTGCCGTACTTTGAGGCATTTAAGATATCTTTGAGTTCTTTATCTATATTATCTAATTTTTGAGATAATTCTTTCTGATTGACAGGAGTTACGCCATCTTCAGGAAAATCAATATTTGCCTCAAGCTGTGAAAGTATATCTAATAAGTCCTTTCTTAGGTTATTTATTTTATGCGACAGCGCTCCTTTTAATTGTTCAACTCCTATCTTTAAAGCAGAATCTGCCTTGGCGCGAATTATATCTAGAACTGCCTCTGCCTGCGCTAAGTCAATCCTTCCGTTTAGAAATGCGCGCTTAGTAAATTCACCGGGTTCAGCTAAACGACAACCATTTTCCAAAATTAACTCTAATGCCCTACGCAAAGCTACAATTCCTCCATGGCAATTTATTTCTACTATATCTTCCTTGGTATAAGATTTGGGAGCGCGCATTACCGTTAGTATGACCTCATCAATAATATCTTGCTGCGGGCTACAGGCTGCAGGCTGCAAATTTTTTGAATTTGGCTTGGGGCTTGTGGCCTGCGTCTTGTGGCCTGAAACAATCCATCCATAATGCGTAGTATATGTCTTAAAATTAGATGGACGCTCTCCGTCTTTAGAGACAAAAATCTTATCGGCAATTAATAACGAATCTTTTCCGCTTATACGCACAATACCAATACCCGATTCACCTATGGGCGTAGAAATTGCCGTAATTGTATCTTCAAGATTGTATTTGAGCATCTCGGAATTCACCTACTACGAATAAGGAGCCGCAAACTAAGATTAAATCTTCCTTTTTGGCCATACCGCAAACCAGTGTTTGCGCCTCTTTTACATTAAGAGTCATATGCACATTTTTATGCTTAAAAAACTTAGCTAATATTTTTGGTTCAGTGGCACGAGAATTATTGGCTTTAGTTAAAACCACTTCATCTGCTAAGCCGCTTAGTTCACTGCATATTCCTTTTATATCTTTGTCATTAGAAATACCTAAGGTGAGAATTAATCTCTTATATTCAAAATTATCTTTAATTGCTTTTTTTAACGCCCTACTTGAGGCAATATTTTGTGCGCCATCCAAGACAATCATGGGGTTTTTAGATATAATCTCACATCTTCCCGGCCAGATTGTATTATAAAGGCCACTCCTTATGGAATCAATACCTATATAGGTATTATAAGGGCGTAAAGCCTCAATTACTCCCACAGCCACTGTGGCATTAATTAACTGGTGCTTCCCCAGAAATCTTATCTTGAGGCAGGGGTATTCACCAAATAGCCCGATCACATTGAATCCCTCGCTTTGTGCTTCATAAAATATGTCTTTGTTAACTTCATACAGCTTTGCGCCGACGTCCTGGCATTTTTTTCTAATAACCTCTATGGCTTCTTTTTCTTGTGGGGCACTAATTACCATTAGCTTGTGTCCCTGTGTCTTTGCCTGCCTGCCGGTAGGCAGGGTGTCCTGGTGTTTTTTAATAATTCCTGCCTTCTCTGCAGCAATCTCCCTTAAGGTGACCCCGAGCTTTTGTGTGTGTTCGTAACTTATAGGAGTAACTGCAACAACCAAAGGATTAACCACGTTAGTAGCATCTAATCTTCCGCCCAGACCTGTTTCTAAGACAACGAAATTAACATTTTTCTCTTTGAAATAGGCGAACGCCAAAGAAGTGTAAATCTCAAAAAAAGAAAGCGGGCCGTATTTTGACTTTTTATTATATTTATCTATAGGGGCCTTTAATTCATTTACCAAATCTGTAAGTTCATTTTTCAAAATCATCCCCTCAAAATCTTCTTTTTCTTGCGGCGCCAGGCTTGCTCCTTTCGGCTTTAGAATTCTGATTCTTTCTTTAAAATCTGAAAGGTGGGGAGAGGTATATAAACCTACTTTATAACCGGCTTCTCTTAATATGTGAGTGACAAAAGCACAGGTTGACCCCTTGCCTTTTGTGCCGGCAATATGTATGCAGCTCAAATTATCCTGAGGATTGCCTATTGTTTCTAAAAAATCCTTAATGCGCTCTAATTTTAAGGATTTCTTATACGGCCAGGCGGGGATCTTTTCGTAGTTAATAAAAGACTCTAAGTACTTGATTGTTTCTGGATAGGTCATCTATAACTCAAAAGTCAAAAGTAAAAAGGTAAAGGCGCAAAACAAAAGTTAAAACTTTTTAATTTTGCATTGTGGTTTTACCTTTTACCTGCCTCAACGATGAGGCAGGTGTTTTGCCTTTTGCGTTAATGTTTGAAGTGCCTTAAGCCGGTAGTGACCATGGAGATCTTATACTTATCACATACTTTGATGATTTCGGCATCAGCTATTGATCCCCCGGGTTGGATTATGGCTTTTACGCCTGCTTTAGCGGCTTCTATAACCGCATCTGCTTTAGGAAAGAAGGCATCTGAAGACAAATAGGAATTTTTGCTTAATTTTCCTGCTTTTTTCTTGGCAATCATTACTGAATCAACCCTGGACATCTG
>JAPLLU010000074.1 GCA_026387385.1 Candidatus Omnitrophota bacterium | reverse complement strand
GGATTCTTTACGTCAATTAATGTGTCTCCGATAATAATCTCCCGCGGGTTGCGAATATTAGCAGTTAAATAACCTACTTCACCGCAGGACAAGGAATCGGCCTTAATATATTTTAAGTCCTCGAATACCCCGAGCTCTTCTATCTTACACGTCTTTCCGGAATGCAAAAGCTTAATTTGAGTATGCCTATCTATTATACCGTCTATTATCTTTATAAAAATAACCGCGCCTTTAAAAGTATCATAACGACAATCGAAAACCAGTGATTTTAGCGGATGAATTATCTCGCCAACGGGATGGGGCACGACTCTAACCACCCTTTCTAAAATCTCCTCAATACCTATACCTTCTTTTGCTGAGGCCAGAATTATATCTTCTTCCTTAAAACCCAGGACATTAACAAGCTGTCTTTTTACGCTCGGGATATCACAAGAGGCCAAATCAATTTTATTTATTACTGGGATAATTTCTAACTTATTCTCGCGGGCAAGGTAATAATTAGCTACAGTCTGGGCTTCTATCCCCTGGCCGGCATCTACCACTAGAATCGCCCCCTCACAGGCAGCCAGGGATTTAGAAACTTCATAAGTAAAATCCACGTGCCCGGGAGTATCGATCAGATTCAATATGTAATTCTTGCCGTTTTTGGAACGGTAATTCAATCTTACCATGGAGGCCTTAATGGTTATTCCGCGCTCCCTTTCTAAGTCCATATCATCCAAGAGCTGTTGCTTGACATGCCTTTTATCTACTGCTCCTGTCAACTCCAGTATCCGATCAGCTAGGGTAGATTTTCCGTGGTCAATATGGGCAATTATGCTGAAGTTGCGAATAAGGGATTTTTCCATAACTTCTAAGCAAGCTTAATTTCCAATATCCAATAAGTACCAATAAATACCAATGAATTTCCAATTAACCAATTGGATATTGGGATTTTGAATTTATTTGGGATTTGGTAGTATTTGCCTGCCTGCCGGACAGGCAGGGATTTGGGATTTTTCATTTTTTATTTCCTTAAGCATACTTTCTACTACTTCTTTAATTTTCATATCGGTGGTGTCTATATAAATAGCGTCATCAGCTTTTTTTAGAGGAGAATGTTCTCTTGTAGAATCAATCTTATCACGGTTACGCAAATCAGAGGCAACGCTATCCATGGTTATATTAAACCCTGTTTCCTTGAGTTCTTTATAGCGACGCCTTACTCTCTCTTCAAATTTTGCATCAATATAGAATTTCCTGTCTGCTTCAGGAAAAACCACTGTTCCGATATCGCGGCCGTCTAAAACACTATCTTTCTCTTGGCCTAATCTTCTCTGTAAAGCTACCATTATTTCTCTGACGCCCTTTACCTTGGAAATATCAGATACCAGTTTCGTTATCCGCGGCTCTCTTATCTGGGCTGTCACATCCTTTTGGTCTAAGAATATCTTCAATGCACCGTCTTTATTGACCTTTAAATCAATATCAGAATTAGCGGCACATTGAACGAGAGAGGCTGTATCTTTGGTATCTATGTTCTTTTCAATGGCTTTTAAAGTCAAGGCCCGATACATCGCTCCGGTATCTATATAAAGAAAGCCCAGTTTTTGGGCTAATATTTTGGCAACCGTGCTTTTTCCGGCTCCCGCTGGGCCATCAACAGCAATAATCATCTTAGAATTTTTCTTTTAATCTGCGCCTCTTTTAAAATTTTATTTAATAGGCTTTTATCCTTTTTGTTAATTGCATGCTTTATCCTGGATAAATTTTTTTGCAATAGCGCTATTGTTTTTAACATATTCTTGCGGTTGCTTAAAAATATATCCCCCCAAAGCTCGCTATCAGAAGCAGCGATACGCGTAGTATCCTTAAGGCTGCTTGGGCTAAATCTTAAATATTGCTTGGGCATGGATTCTATTAAAGAAAAGGCAACGGCATGCGGCAGGTGGCTTACAAACGATAAGATTCTGTCATGATTTTCCGTAGACAAAAATACCGTCCTTGCTCCCAGCATTTTCCAGAATTTTTCCAGCTTTTTTAAGTTCTTCGGTTTAGTTTTTTTTGTGGGAGTCAATATACAAAGTGAGCCTCTGAATATATTTGGTTCGGCGTTTAGGACTCCCCTTTTTTCTGAACCGGCCAAAGGGTGGCTACCTACGTAATTTGTAAAAATCCGGTCTAATTTAGAAACAATCAGGTGTTTGGTACTTCCTACATCGCTGACTAAACACTCGGGTTTTACTAGCTTAGAAATTAAAGGTGCGGATTTTAATATTGTGCCCACGGGTGTAGCTAAAATTACTAAATCCGCATCTTTGATAATAGCAATATTCTGAGAGCCTCTATCTATTACACCTAAACGTTTAGCCGATAGCAAACTCTTTCTATGCCTGCTGACCCCAATAACCTCATTGGCTATTCTTTTCTTTTTTATATCCAAGGCTATTGAACCGCCGATTAGCCCTACGCCGACAATTGCCACCTTATCGAAAAGTTTCATTAGACCTCTCTTCCTATAGCCTCTGCCAATACTTTCATTTCACAAACGAGTTGAGCGAAGTTAGCAGGTAAAAGCGATTGCTCACCGTCAGACACTGCATCTTCAGGATGGCCATGCACTTCGATAATCAAGCCATCAGCTCCTGCTGCGATGGCAGCA
>JAPLLU010000012.1 GCA_026387385.1 Candidatus Omnitrophota bacterium | reverse complement strand
AACCGACCTTAACTTCTTTAAGTAAATCACCTGCACCTTGTAATGTGCTTAAATCCGACTGGCTACCCATAATAATACTTATAGCCTTACCCATATAACCTCCTTCTTAAAGCAATCGTAAAGTGTAAAGCGAAAAACGCCTACCTACCGGCAGGCAGGTAAAACTAAAGCTAAAAACTTAAAACGTTTTAAATTTTTAGTTTTAACTTTGCGCTCTACGCTTTTAGCTTTACGCTAAACAAACATCATCTTGATATTGCCTTGTATCCAATATCCTTTCGATACTGCATCCCTTCAAAATTTATTTTCTCTACTGCCTGATATGTCTTATCAATGGCTTTCTTTATAGTATCACCTAGACCCGTTACACCCAATACTCTTCCTCCGTTGGTGAAATACCTAGTTGGGAGTTGGAAGTTGGGAGTTGGGGGCTTTTTCGTGCCTGCATGAAACACTACTACATCCTGCATCTTATCCGTTTCTTCTAAACCAGAAATCTCTTTGCCATTTTTATAATTTCCGGGGTAACCTCCTGAAGCACAAACTACACATACGCAAGACCTGCCATCCCAATCTAGTGTCTTAAAACGGGATAATTTTTTATCAGTGGCTGCCAACATTACTTCTACTATATCGGACTTAAGCCGCGGCAATATCGCCTGGGTCTCGGGATCACCAAAACGGACATTAAATTCTAATACCTTAGGCCCATCCTTAGTAATCATAATACCCGCATATAAAACCCCCCGGTAATCTATGCCGTCTTTGCTCAAGCCGTCAATGGTCCGATGTACAACTTTATGCAAAATTTCTTTAAACAATTCTTGCGTAACTACAGGTGCCGGAGAATATGCGCCCATACCGCCTGTATTCGGCCCCTGGTCATTATCAAAAATTCTTTTGTGGTCTTGGCTGGAGGCTAAAGGCACTACGCTCTTTGAATCAGTAAGAACCAATATCGATGCCTCCTGGCCTTCCAAACAATCCTCTATGATAATTTTATTGCCTGCTTCACCAAATATCCTCTCTTGCATAATCGAATTTACTGCCTGTTTTGCCTCATCAGCTGTTTTAGCTATAATCACGCCTTTACCCTGCGCAAGGCCGTCTGCTTTAATCACGCAAGGCAGCGCAATTTTTTCTACGTAGCGCTCGGCTTCTTCGGCATTATCAAAAATCTTAAAATCCGCCGTGGGAACAGCGTATTTAGCCATCAATTCTTTAGCGAATACTTTGCTTGCTTCTAACTGGGCAGCTTTCTTGTTTGGGCCAAATATCCTTAATTTATAATTGAAGAATTCATCTACTATGCCGCAAGCTAAAGACGCTTCAGGACCAACTACGGTTAAATCTATTTTTTCTTTCCTGACAAAATCTAATAATCCCTGTATATCTTCTGCTTTTATATCAATGCACTCTGCCAGCTTCGATATCCCGCCGTTTCCTGGGGCGCAGAAAATATTATCCGCTAATTTAGACTGAGCAATTTTCCAGACTAAAGCGTGTTCTCGCCCGCCAGAACCAATCACTAATATTTTCATATTTATACAAGGACACAAGCTACAAGTCGCAAGATTCAGGATTCAAGTTAGAAGTTTGGAGTTAGGGGTTCGGAGTTAGGAGTTTGCCTATCTGCCGCGGCAGGTATCTTAAATCTTGATTCCTGCAGCCTGTAACCCTTCACACTCCCAACTCATAGCTCCTAACTCATAACTAAAAACCCAGAGACCCAATCTTACACCACCTCTACTTCTTTCTTGCCTTTAACAACTTCTCCAATCACCCAAGCTTTAAGCTTAAATTCAGCAAGCTTAGAAATTATGGCTCTCGTATAACCGGGTTCTACTATCAGAACCATACCCACACCCATATTAAAGGTGTGGTACATCTCCCTGTCTTTGATATTACCTTTATTTTGGATGAGCTTAAAGATTTTCGGAACAGGCCAGGAACTCTTATCGATTTTTACATTAACATTATCCGGCAAAATTCTGGCAATCTTATCATAAAAGGCCCCGCCTGTAATATGCGCGATTCCTTTTATTGCATCTTGTAGCTTGTAGCTTGTAGCTTGTAGCAAACTTAATACTGGCTTTACATAAATACGCGTGGGCTTAAGCAGTTCATTGCTCATCCGCTTCAGCTCGTTTTTCGAAAAGACTCTTCTCACCAGGGAATAACCATTAGAGTGTATGCCATTGGATTCTAAACCGATTACCGTATCACCGGCTTCTATTTTCGAGCCATCAATGATCTCTTTCTTTTCCACCACCCCTACACAAAAACCTGCTATATCATAATCTCCGGGTTTATACATCCCCGGTAACTCTGCAGTTTCTCCACCAATCAAAGAACAGCCTGCCTGGATACAACCATTATTAATACCTTTAACTACCTCAAAAAGTACGTCGGGTTGCAACTTACCAGAGGCTATATAGTCCAAAAAGAATAAGGGTTCGGCACCAGTGCATAAAATATCATTTACATTCATTGCCACTGCGTCAATTCCAACCGTATCATGTTTATTAACCAGTATGGCTATCTTTAGTTTTGTCCCCACGCCGTCAGAAGAGGAGACTAATATCGGATCTTTATATTTTTCTTTAGGTAACCTGAAAAAACTTCCGAAACTGCCGATATCTCTTAAAACCTCTTTCCTGAAACCTCTTTCCTGAAAGATTTCCTGAGCAAAGGTTTTATTTTGCTTTTAAAACTACTTGCTTTCTTGATATCCACACCAGATTTTTTATAAGTTAAATTTTTCATCCTGACTTTCTCCTAAAACTTAGCGCGGTATTACCGATGCGTAATATCCATAACCTGTTTGTTGTTAAAAAAGCTCCTTTAAAATAACCTCTGCGATATTCTGGGCTAATAGCTCATCGCCCCTAGCGGTAGAGCGGCCAAAATCTCCGGCGAAGTAATCCTCAAAATAATCTTCATATTTTGAATGTCCCAAGGCTTCCTTAAAGGCCTTTTCATTATCCACAAAAATAACCATCTCGGGAGAACCAAAAAGTTTTTTTAAGGGTTCTATTTTGCGCATCGGGTACTGAACGCAAACCAGGCGTATATTTTTCTTAGCGAGTGAATCCCTTAATCTGCGATAATTATAGTATGTTTGCGGACAATAATAATTTAATCTTAATGTCTCTGCTTCATTAAAAAATCTTTCAGCAGATTCAAGGTCTCCTCTTGTTTTATAATTAACTGCCAAAAAGGAATATATCCGGTCATCTTTTATTTTTGAACTTAAAATTTTGCCCAATAATTCCTGCAATTTATCAGAATTGCCTTGTTT
>JAPLLU010000050.1 GCA_026387385.1 Candidatus Omnitrophota bacterium | reverse complement strand
CCTAAAACTTGAGACGTTATTTAACATTTACCGCTATCCAATCAATCCTTTCCTGGGCATATTTTGCTTCAGGAACAGCCATAGACTTAATTCTTTTATAGATATTAACCGCTTCTTTAAAATCCTCCTTATCTTCATATATCGCAGCTACTCTCAAAAGAGATTTTACTGCTAAATCATTGTTTTCCGAGTAAAGATAAGTGACCTTTAAATATTCCTCGATTGCCCCTTCTATTTTCTGCTGCATCTGCATAACTTCGGCTATTTTAAACTGTATATCTGCTATTTGTATAACCGGGACTACCTCAAGGCTCTTGCGGTAATAATCTATTGCTTCATCATAATTGCCTATCTTGGCATTTAAATCAGCAAGTTTAGGATAAACTAAATTAACCAAATTTTCATACTCCCTGATTACCTCTTTATAAGTTGAGAGGGCTAAGTCAATATTGTCTTCTTTTGCGTAAATGTCTGCTATTGTAATTGCCGCCTGACCCGCAAGGTCTGATCTTCCTAATTCCATTACTTTTTTAAAATTAATTATCGCCTCCTGATATTTAGACTCTTCAAGGTAAGTCAGGCCTAAAAAATAATAGGCATCGGGTATCAAATTATTTTTAGGAAAATCTTGTATAAGGGAAGAAATGTACCTGCGTGCTAAATCTAGGTCGTTGTGTCTGTAATAATACTCGCCCAGCCACCACATTACTTCTACGGTTAAGCTAGAATCCGGATATTTAGAACGCAATGCATTCAACCTGGTCATTGCCTCTTTCTCATTTCCCATCCGATAATAACAGTCGGCTATTTCGTATTCGGCCTTCTGGATGAGCTCTATATCTTGGCCGTATAATCTTATAATATCCTTAAATACCTCTATCGCTTCGGAAAACTTACTTAAGTTATATAAACTGGTGCCCAAAAGATACAACCCTTGAGGTCTTAAATTGCTATCTTTAAACTGCTCCTGGAACTTCTCAAAAATTTCTCTGCTTGAATTGTAATCTTCTTTTTGAAAGTAAGTTAAGCCCGTAGCATAAGAAGCATCATCTACAAGCTTAGAATCAGGAAAATTATTTTTAAGGCTTAAAAATGCCGCGATTGCACCATCATAGTTACTGGCTTTAAGCTGGGCCAAACCCAGTTGATACTGGACATAATCATTATAAAAACTATCCGGGTAGTCTCTTAATATGCCGTCATAAACCTCTTCGGCCTTCTTATAATTTGCTGAATCTTGATAAGCATCCCCGATCTGACAAAGAGTTGCGACTTTGACAGTTTTGTCTTCAGTGTTCTTGGCTATTTTTTGAAACTCATCTATTGCGTTTTTAAACTCTCCTTCTTTTAAAAAAGCCCATGCAAGACCGTAATGCAATTTATCAGCGTTTTCCTGAGGTATCGAGCCAGGTGACAATTTTTCCAACGCCTCTTTATATACACTTATCGCATCTTTATATTCGTTAAGATTATAGAGTACGTCCGCTTTACCAAGATATGCCTGGATTAAGATTAACGGGTCGGAAGTTGTATTTACTAATTCATTATATAAGTTTTTTGCCTCAGTGTACCTCTTGGTCTCAAAATTTACTATCGCCTTACCCAATGATAGGATATCCCGGCTGTTTTTTTCCAAAATGTCGCTGTTTATGCCTGAGAGTATATCATCGGCCTCCTGGTAACGCTTTAATTTAATATATGCCCAGCCCATTCCCAGGCGCGACAATGCCTGTACTTTTTCGTCGCTTGAGCTTGAGAGTACTTTAGAATATGCGTCAGTTGCCTCCTGGAAATTACCCAAGTAATAATCTGCTTCGGCCATATAAAAATACAGATAAGGGATTTCTTTGGCATCCTTAGGATATGATTCAAGGTAGGACCTTACCCTTTCCTTAATACCAGCGTAGTCTTTCAAATTGTACAGACACTCGACAATCTTGACTGAGGTATCTTTTAGCTCGGACTCTTTAGGGAATTTTTCTTCTACTATTTTAAAGTATTTTAAAGCCTCCCCAAACAAGCGCTCCTGGAATAGACACCACCCCATAGAATAATAGGCATGCAAGCAATATCTAGATGTTGGGAATTCATCTATTATCATCTTATAATAGTTACTGGCTCGAGTAAAATTATTTCCTCTGAAATGCACCTCAGCAATCCAATATAAAACAGCATCCTTGATATCTTTTGAGGCGGGGCTTGCTAAGAGTTCTTCGAATTTTTTTAAGGCATCCAGGAATCTATTCTGGTGAAAATAGCACTGCCCAATGAATAAATTTGCTTCTGCCGACTTAGAGGATTCAGGATAATTTTTTAAAAAACGTTCAAGTAACCCAAGGCTCACTTCATAAAACCCGTCACTAAAAGCTTTTTTTGCCACAAAAAGCGACTCTTCCTCTTTAGATGCTTCCTGGGCAAAACAAGTAAAGCTGCAAGCCACAAGCCACAAGCTACAGGCTATTATCAATATGAAAAAACATCTAGAGTTTGGAGTTTGGATTTTAAACATTCTATTGGTAATATAGCATACCTTATTTAAGCATTCAATACCTTCTTTAAGAACTGCCCTGTATAAGATTTTTTTATCTTAACTAGTTCCTCCGGACTTCCGCTTGCCACAATATTCCCTCCCCTGTCTCCTCCTTGGGGACCCAAATCAATAATATAGTCGCTGCATTTTATTACTTCTAAATTATGCTCAACTACAATAACCGTATTCCCCTTATCCACCAACTTCTGAAGGACCAAAAGGAGTTTTTCCACATCCGCAAAATGCAAGCCCGTGGTTGGTTCATCTAAGATATAAATAGTTTTTCCCGTTGAGCGCCTGCTTAACTCTGAAGAAAGTTTGACGCGCTGCGCCTCCCCTCCGGATAAGGTAGTGGCAGATTGCCCCAGTTCAATATAACCTAAACCTACATCATATAAACAAGTAAGTATATTTTGTATTTTAGGGATACTTCTGAACAAATCACGAGCCTCCTCAACCGTCATCTCCAAAACATCAGCAATAGATTTACCCTTATATTTTACTTGCAGGGTTGCTTCATTAAAACGCCTGCCCTTGCATATATCGCATTTTACGTAAACATCTGGCAAAAAATGCATCTCAATCTTCTTAATACCGTCCCCTAAGCAGGCCTCGCAACGCCCGCCTTTAACATTAAAAGAAAACCTTCCCGGTTTATATCCGTACATACGCGCTTCGGGAAGCCTGCTGAATAGATCTCTGATATGATTAAAAACCCCGGTATACGTGACCGGATTAGAGCGTGGAGTCCTGCCTATCGGAGATTGATCTACCACGATGACTTTATCGATAAGCTCTATACCAGCAATCTCATCATGTAGGCCTGGTTTCTCTTTAGTTTTATATAATACCTGGGAGAGGCTGCGATACAATATCTCATCAATTAAGGTAGATTTACCTGAACCGGATACTCCCGCAATACAGATAAAAACACCTAAAGGAAATTTTACATCTATGTTTTTCAGGTTATGCTCTCTGGCTCCTTTGATCTCCAGGCATTTTCTTTCTTTCCAATGCCTTCTTTTTACCGGAATATCAATTTTAAGTTCTCTCCTTAAATATTTTGCTGTAAGAGAATCAGGGTGTTTTAGTAAGGCTTCTTTTGTGCCAGAAAAAATAACCTCTCCTCCGTGACGTCCTGCTCCCGGACCTAAATCTACGATAAAATCGGCTGTTCTGATGGTAGATTCATCGTGCTCTACTACGATTAAGGTGTTCCCTAGGTCTCTCAAGGCCTTCAATGTGGATATCAACTTTATATTATCCTTCTGGTGCAAGCCAATACTGGGTTCATCTAGTATGTACAATACGCCTACAAGCCCTGAACCCACCTGAGTAGCCAAGCGGATTCTTTGCGCCTCGCCTCCGGATAGAGTAGAGCTTTTTCTATCTAAAGTAAGATACTCTAAGCCCACATCTATACAAAACTTAAGTTTCTGAAGTATCTCTTTTAAGACTTGCCTGGCAATTACTCTCTGTTTTTCGGTTAATCCCAGGAACCTAAAGAAACCCTCAGCCTCTTTTATAGACATCTGAGTTACCTGAGTAATATTCTTTCCGCCGATAGTAACACTTAAACTTTCTTTTTTAAGTCTTGCTCCCAAGCAGGCCGGGCAAGGCAGGCTGGACATAAACCTGGAAATCTCTTCTTTCAGATAATCGCTTTCTGTTTGATGAAAAAGCCTTTCCAAATGAGGAATCACTCCTTCAAAAGGTTTTGAGCCTATAAGTTCTTCTGTTCCATAAAGTATGGCTTTCTGCGTATCTTTTCTTAATTTCTTAAATGACGCATCCAAACTAAACCCCATAAGGTGTGATAGTTCTCTAATCAGCCAGCGATAATATAATATATAGCCGCGCCCGCCTCTCTTCCAGGGCTCAATCGCTCCTTCGTTTATTGATTTATTTTTGTCAGCAATAACCAGATCCGGGTCAAATTCAAGTTTTGTGCCCAGGCCATTACAATCAGGGCATGCCCCATAGGGAGAATTAAAAGAAAAAATTCTTGGCTCAACTTCAGAGTAACTAATGCCGCATTTATTACAAGCGTACTGCTCGCTGAATATGCGGTCGACGGTCGACGGTCGACGGTCGACGGATTTATTTTGAGTATTGAGTATTGAGTATTGAGTATTGACGATGACAATGCCCTTTCCTACTTTAAGTGCAGTCTCAATGGAATCCGTAACCCTTTGTTTTATTTGGGGTTTCACCGTTATTCTGTCAACCACCACTTCAATATTATGTATCTTATATTTCTGGAGCTCGATCTTTACCGGAAGTTCATAAATCTTACCATCCACCCTCGCCCGTACAAATCCTGCTTTTTGTATCTGAGCGAATACGTCTTTATATTCACCCTTTCTGCCTCTTACTATCGGAGCCAAGATTTGAATATTAGTATCTTTAGGCATGGCCAATACCTTATCTACTATTTCCTGCGCACTCTGTTTCTCTATAACCTCACCGCACTGATAGCAAGATACTCTGCCTATACGCGCAAACAGCAGCCTCAAATAATCATAAATTTCTGTTTGGGTTGCTACGGTAGAACGCGGATTTCCGCCTGCTTTTCTTTGTTCTATAGCTATAGCCGGAGATAATCCTTCGATATATTCAACATTAGGTTTTTGCAACTGCTCAAGAAACTGACGGGCATAACTGGACAGGCTTTCCACATACCTACGCTGGCCTTCTGCATAAATTGTATCAAAGGCAAGGCTCGACTTACCGGAACCTGAGAGACCGGTAATAACAATTAGTTTATTGCGGGGAAGTTTAAGGCTTATATTTTTCAGATTGTGCTCTTGTGCCTTGTGGATAATTATATTATTCTGTTCCATTTTTTTTCATGCTACTATTAATGTTTTTTATTATGCGATATGCTTTCTTTAGGAAGATTAAAATTTTTATAAACCATGGCGAGGCTATTCAATGCAGGGAGGTAATCTTTATCTATGCTAAGCGCGGCATTGAATGCTTCGATTGCCCTATCGTACATTCCCATTTTGAAGAATGTTATGCCGGAGAGCGTATAAAATTCAGGCCCCTGAGAAACAGACAATATATCCTGCAGAGCCTCCAGCGCCTTACCGAAATGCCCCATCCTAATAAGAAAAACTACTTTATATTCATCAGGAGATAACCCCGGGTCGATCCCTTCGCAAAACTGCTCGCCTGTCAATCCTGCAAGCACTTTCAACCTCCTGTATGCCTGCCAACAAAAATAATCTATCCGGAGGGCTTTCTCATACGCTTCTTTTGCTTCGGAAAATCTCCTCATTGCCTTAAAAGTATCTCCCAGTTGGACATAGGCTATCCAGCTTTGCGGGTCAGCCGATAATATTAAATCTATCTGGTCTATGGCTTCACTGTAAAGGGAATGCTGATATAATACCGACGCAAACTCTATACGGGGCATTATACTTATAGGCTGATCGATGAATTTTAGATTATAGCGGTAAAACCCGATTTCTTCTTTCCAGTGATTATTATTTATGAAGGTAGTGCTAGCGTAAAAAGCGATGATTGCAGCACTTAATATTTTAACTATGGCCGGTTTCTTGAAGCTTAAGATAAACTTGGCCAAAATAACAAAAAAACCAGCGGAAGCAAGATATATCCAATGTTCTTCCGCGGAAACGGAATTTGCATCTCTATAATACATGATTCTTCCGACATAAAGCAGCGCGAGAAGAAACCATCCGGCACCAAAAAGAAATATGTATTTTTTTTGTCTTATCGAAGCGATTAAAGCGACAGTTAGAAAGATTAACAGTGATACCGGAAGGATAATATAAACAGGATGATAGGATACGATAGGTTTTATAGACCTTAAGATGTGCAAGGAATGAGGGAAGATAAGCAACTTGATATACTCCGTTAAAACCAGCAGAAAATTCAGGACGTCATGCCAAAAAGGGAATTTACTTGCGGCAGGATAAAGTTGCATTGGCACGATGAGATTTAATCTTAATATCGTATAAATGGCAAGGATACCTATGAAACAGAAGGAATTCAGGATTATCGTTTTCCTAGGTATTTTCGAAGCCAATCCTATAACGATTATAGATAGAGGGAAAAATATCAAGAACCCTGCTTCCCTCGATAGCAGGGCCAATATAAAACTAAACAACGAAATAAGATATTTTATGCCCTTTCCGGTCCTTGCGTAACCGATATAAGATATTAAACTTATTAAGGTGAATAAACTGACCAATAATTCTGCGCGGGCAGTAATCCAGCTGACGGCTTCAGTATGCAAAGGATGGACGCAAAACAAAAAACACGTCAATATGGCAAGCGGGTAACTGGAAAATAATCCGTAGATAAAATAAAAAATAAGGAATGCGTTAAGGGCATGAATTAAAATATTTGTCAGATGGTATCCGAACGGACTGAACCCCCATATACGATAATCTATTGCAAGCGACACAAGATTAATCGGACGATACAATGTGTACCTGTTTCCCAAACTATCAGCGGAAGAACGGAATGAATCCGTTGTAAAAAATAGCGGAGCATATTTTATATTTTTTATATATTCGTTATTAAGGATTAATACTTTATCATCCCAAATAAAATCTCCGCTTAAAATATTGGAGTAAATTATTAAAGAAACTGAAAACAAAAGCAAAAAAATTATGGGTTTTGATAATTTGCGCATATTCCCGGATTGCTCTTGATAAATTCTAGAAGTTTTAAGATGGGAGAGCGCTATGTTGCAAAATATTGTATATATAGCGCCCTTTAATTGCGTTCTTTAAAATATCTGCCCTCTAACAAAAGAATATTTAGAGTGACAATAGTTAGAGGGCAGATATTTTTTATTTTATTCCTGTTATCTTTTTTTCTTCTTCTTCGAACCGCCTCTTTTCATCTTTGCGCAAGAGACATCCCCTTGCTTATCAATGAAATAAAGGTATCCTTCTTTTCTCTTGATGCCGCATTTTGCGACTTTTTTAGGGCTGCCTCCTTTTTTGCTGCCTCTAGCCATCTTTGCGCAAGAGACATCGCCTTTCTTGTCAACATAATAGAGACAACCTTTCTGCCGCTTTATGCCTACTTTCATTACTTTTTGTGCCATTTTCTACTTCACCCCCTTTCGTTTTATTTAATTACGTTCCGATTTTTACCGGATTCAAAATCTGTTTCAGTGTTGCCACTGCTGACAAAACAGCCAGATAACTCGTCTTGGGATTTTCGGGATGGATCAGATTTTCAGTCCGGCTAAATATTTTACCCGCATCTGATTCTATCTCTATCTCGTGTATATTCTTATCTATTTTGGGAGAAGCTACAATACGTACTATAGTTAACTCCGGACCAATGCCGGCCATACTTAAGGTCGCTGCGACATTGACATTTTGAGGAAAAGCCCTTATCGCAGTGAGGCAATCGCCTTCAAAGAGCACAGTTTCTTCATTTATATTATCCAGGCGTATTTTTCTTTTCAGAACATAAGGAACGCCCAAAAAAGCTTTAGGCGGCTTTTTTGTGGTCAAGGTGACCTTATGTATTTTACTACATGCCGATGCCTTTAAGCCGTCTATGCCGGATATTGCACCGGAAGGTATAAATACCCGCACATTTTTCTCTTCTGCTAATGCTGCCAATTCGCTATAGTGCTTAATTGCCCCTCCTGCAGACATGATCATAATATCCTTTAATGAAGAAATTGCTTTTTTTGCGATATCAAAAACAGAATCCACTTTAGTCGCCTCTATAACTAAGTCTACTTTATTTATTAAATCATCTAAATTCAGCGCCACTAACTTTTTATTGTCCAATTTATTGGCTAAGCCGTAGGTTTTCTCTATATCAACATCGTAGAGACTGACTAACTGCGCCTTACGGGAAAAATCAGATATGATCACTTTGGCTAAAGAAGAACCTATAGCGCCGCAGCCGACTATACCGATCTTTAATAGTTTAGACATAATTATAAAAGGTTGAGGTTTAGGTCGAGGTTAAGCAGTTCTCAACCTAAATCTTAACCTAAGCCTACTATTTTTTTACTACAATATTATCTATTAGCCTAGTCTTGCCTATCCAAACCGCAAGAGCAATTAACACTGCTCCCTTTATTCTTTTAATTGGCTTTAACTCTTTAGCATCCACAATAGAGATATATTGCACCTTAGCTGACTTTTTTTTATTTATTAACTGACGCATCGTTGCGATTATTTCCAAAGGGCTAGCGCTTACTTTTCTGACTAAATTCTGAGCTAATTCTAACGCCTGATACAAAACAACGGCGTCTTTCCTCTCATCTTCATTTAGATAAACATTTCGCGAACTCAAAGCCAGGCCATCAACCTCGCGCACGATAGGCATGATATTTATCCTAA
>JAPLLU010000056.1 GCA_026387385.1 Candidatus Omnitrophota bacterium | reverse complement strand
TGCATACGGGCCGATAGGAAACAGCAGTCTAAGGCCGGAAGAATCAGCCAGCTATGAAGCAGGCATTGAAAAGGAAATTTTTGATAATCTTAGGGTTAATTTTACTTATTTTCAAAGCCAGCTCAAGAACTTAATTGATTTTTCCTACACCGATGGTTATATAAATATCGGTAAGGCGAGAATCAGAGGCTTGGAATCAGAATTCAGCTATTTATTGAATAAACAGTTAAGCTTAGGCTTAAGTTACACTTGGCTAGATACAGAAAATAATGATAGTCATAAAGAGCTCGCTAGGAGGCCGTCTGATAAAATAGTGCTTAAGGTCAAGTCAGGGGTAGGTAAATTAACCAGCTATTTTGATCTGGCATATTTTGGGCATAGATATTCTGATATGGAAGGGGTCCAGTTGCTTAAGCCTTACATATTGGCTAATATTTCTTTAAATTATCAGTTGAAAGAAAACTTAAACATCTTTGGAAGGTTAGAAAATATAATTAATGAGAAATACGAGGAGATAACCGGGTATCAAACCCCTAAATTCTCAGCCTATGCTGGCATGAAAATAGATTTCTAACTTGTAAATCGTAAGTAATTATGTTAACTTAATGACGATATGCTCTCCGATAAATTATTTCAAATTGCATTTTTAGTTTCGTTAATCACTCACGCCGTTATTTTATTTCAAAATCCCCATTTTACCATTTTTCCATCGAATAAAAGAGAACAGAAGTTAGAGGTCCGCTATATAAAGGATAACCCCAAGACAGAAGAATACCCTATGCCTTCACTTCCTAAGGGAGAGGCAGCCTTGAAAGCACCTTCAAGAATGGCCTTAAGAAAAATAGCCGCGCCACCTTATATCGATAAAGAAAACATCTTTAAAAAAAGCACTGAGATTATTACGCAGAACTCTGTTTTTGACAAGCCGGTATTAGTAAAGCCAGATATTATTTCAATCAAAAAGAAAATCACCTTACCGCCAGTGGATGTCAATAATATTAATAATCCTTCGTACATAAGTTATTACCAAATCGTACGGGAAAAGATTAAACGTGCTGCCTATCATAATTATGCCCGTACGGACGTAGGGGAAGTATACCTTTCTTTTATTATTTCTTCCGATGGTTCATTAAAAGACGTCCGTCTTGTGCAAGAAAAATCCTCTCTTAATTCATACCTGCAAGAGATAGCATTAAGAAGCATAAAAGATGCTTCGCCTTTCCCCGAATTTCCTAAAGAATTGGATTATCCCGAGCTCTCTTTTAATATAGTTATTTCCTTTGAGATTGAGTAAAAATTACAGTCCCTGCCTGCCTAAAATGTCTTGCAAATAAAATTTATTTATGATAATTTAATATTTTATGCCCATTGAGACGACTTCATGTGCATTATCTTTATTCTCCCGTTATTGAATTAATTTGATTATATTAATCCTTTAAAAACATGCCTTTATTACACATAACGGACAATAACTTTAAGAATGAAGTTTTAGAATCAAGCCTGCCGGTATTGTTGGATTTTTGGGCACCCTGGTGCGGGCCTTGCAGGTTAATCGCGCCTATTATTGAAGAACTGGCCCGGGAATATGACAAGAAAATAAAAATCGGAAAAATAAATGTCGATGAAACCCATAAAATAGCAACTAATTACGGCATAATGTCTATTCCCACATTAATGTTTTTTAAAAATGGTAAAGTTATAGAACAGGTAGTTGGCGCGTTGAGTAAGAATGAGTTGAAGAGGAAGATAGAAGAAGTCATTAAATGAAAAAAATATTCATTGCGGCCACCAAGCAAAATGACGGCAAAACCACGGTAGCATTAGGCCTGATTTTTAACTTTAAGAAAATATTCAGGCAGATCGGGTTTATTAAGCCAGTAGGACAGAGATATCTTGAGGAGGATGGCCTTAAGATAGACGAAGATTCCTTGTTGATTGAGGAGTCTATGAAATTATGCGGCATCAAGGGCAAACTGAAGGACATGAGCCCTGTGGCCGTAGAGAAGGGTTTTACAGAGGATTATATACGTAGGCCCAAGGCTCAAGCCATAACAAGACAGATACAGGCGTCTTTTAGGCGCATCTCCCAAAGAAAGAATTTGGTTGTAATCGAAGGTACGGGGCATGCGGGAGTCGGTTCTGTATTTGACCATTCTAATGCGAAGGTAGCAAAGACTCTCGGTTCTAAGGTAATTCTGGTTTCCTCCGGAGGCATCGGCAGGCCGATAGATGAGATTATTTTAAACAAGGCCCTCTTTGACAGAGAAGGCGTTAAGCTTGCAGGCGTGATTATCAATAAGGTTATGCCTGAGAAGTTCAGCAAGATAAATGAGCTGGTGAGGCAGGGCTTGCGCTTAAAGGGCGTCGATGTCTTAGGCGTTATACCTTATAAACCCATGCTTTCTTATCCGACCATCAGACAGATATCAGAAGAGACTAATTTTAAGGTATTGCCTGGATACGGTGATACGGCTTTGGATAATTATGTTGCTAAAATTGTAGTAGGCGCAATGCAGTCAAAAGACGCGGAAAGATATATAGTAGACCAGAGCCTGATTATTACTCCCGGAGACCGGGAAGATATAATCAAACTTGCGCTGGATTTTCACAAACAGAACTGCAGGATTTCCGGTATAGTTTTGACCGGAGATATGATGCTAAGTCAGGAGATGATAAATCAGGCTAAAGAAGAATCTATCCCTATATTGTTAGCTAAATTAGATACCTACACAGTCGTATCTATGATTCACGACTTAAACATAAAGATCAGGCCTAAAGATATAGGTAAGATCGAGATAGTGGAGCAGATGATCCAGCAGTATGTGGATCTAGATAAGCTTTTAAGGAGGATGTAGAGTGAATATTATTAATAAAGTCAGGGAGCAGGCCAGGGCTAATCCTAAGACAATCGCGTTGCCTGAGATTGATGATAATCGGGTGAGGGAGGCAGCAAAGATTATAGAGAAAGAAGGCATAGCTAAGCCATTGTTATTCGGTAAGGGGATGCTTGATAAGCGTAAACAGGAAGAATACGCTCAAGAATACTTGCGCTTACGAAAAACCAAAGGTATAGAGTTGGATGAAGCAAGGCAGATACTGGAAGACCCCTTGTATTGCGCGGCGATTATGACTAATCTTGGTGAAGTGGATGGATTTGTGGCTGGTGCAAGTCATGCTACGCCGGACGTAGCAAGGGCGGCAATACAGTGTTTGGGTGTGGATGAGAGAATAAATATCGCCTCAAGTTGTTTCATTATGTATGTGCCTGACTGTCCATATGGCGAAGAAGGAACGTTTATTTTTGCTGATTGCGGGGTAGTACCTGATCCAAATACGCGGCAGTTAGCGTGTATTGCTATCTCAAATGCTGAATTAGCCAGGAAATTTGGCATCACTCCCAGGGTAGCATTATTAAGCTATTCTACTAAAGGGTCAGCTAAAGGCAAGGCTATCGATAGAATCCTTGAAGCCCTGGCTTTGGCAAAAGAGATGGACCCAAGCCTTTTGATTGACGGAGAATTACAGGTAGATGCAGCGATTGTCCCTGAGGTAGCGCAGATTAAAAATTCAAGCGACATCTTAGCAGGCAAGGCAAATGTTTTGATTTTTCCTAATCTAGAAGCGGGTAATATCGGTTATAAACTAGTGCACAGATTAGCTAAGGCAAGAGCCATCGGGCCTATACTGGTTGGTCTGAATAAGCCCTGTAGCGATTTATCGCGAGGTTGTTCGGTAGAAGATATCGTAGACTGCGTGGCAGTGACGGCAATTAGGGCGCAATAATATGAAAGTGCTAGTCATAAATAGCGGTAGTTCCTCCATAAAATACAAACTTTTTGATATGCCTAAAGAACATCTGGTATCAAAAGGTTTAATTGAACAGATCGGAGAAAAGGGTTCGAGAATCCGAAGCCATTATACGGGCTTAGAGGCTATTTTACGCAGGATAAATCATGTTACGGTAGTGGGGCATCGCGTTGTGCATGGCGCCGAGAGATTTCAGAGGCCTGTATTAATAAATGAATCCGTGATTCAGAAGATAAAACAGTGTTGTCCATTAGCTCCTTTGCATAATCCCGCAAACTTGGCCGGAATCTTAGCATGCAAAAAGTTATTGCCGGGCATAAAACAGGTGGCAGTGTTTGATACTGCGTTTCACCAGACATTGCCCGATTACGCTTATATCTACGGGCTGCCTTATAAATATTATAAAAGATTCGGAATAAGAAAATATGGTTTTCACGGCACCAGTCATGAATACGTAGCGCATGAAGCTAGTAGAATCTTAAAAAAGCCGTTTAATAAATTAAAAATAATTACCTGTCATCTAGGTAACGGCTGTAGTATCACCGCTATAGACAAAGGTTTATCAATTGATACCAGTATGGGCCTTACTCCTTTGGAAGGCCTGATAATGGGAACACGTTCGGGTGATATCGACCCGGCCTTGGTCACATTTATTATGCGTAAAGAGAAACTGAATATTGCCCAGATCGATAATATTTTGAATAAATCCAGCGGTCTTATGGGAATTTCCGGTATAAGCAATGATATGAGGGTACTAGAAAGTAGAGCCAAAATGCAGGATAAAAGGGCAAAATTAGCAATAGATATTTTTATTTACCGCATAAAGAAATATATCGGAGCGTATACAACAATTATGTCCGGTTGCGATGTATTGGTTTTTACTGCCGGCATAGGGGAGCATCAAAAAAGAGTCAGAGAGAAAATCTGCCAGGGCTTATTTTCTCACTTAAAGAAAGAACCTAAGGTCTTGGTCATACCGACTGATGAAGAATTGATGATTGCCCGCCAGGCATATAAATTGATAAGGGGCTGACAGGGTGAGAAAGTTTTTTATTCTGCCAATGTTGTTATTCTTTTGCTGCAGGCTGCAGGCTGCAGGTTATGCCCAAGAGGGGGTGGTTAATATGAAGAGGGTAGTTATGATTATTGCCCAGAACGGCTTTAGAGATGAAGAGCTTCTTCTGCCCAAAGAAATATTAGAAAATGCAGGCATTGAGGTGAAGGTGGCTTCAATAACTCTTGCTCAGGCAGAGGGTATGTTGGGAGCAAAAGTGAAACCGGATATTCTACTTAGCGATATCAATGCTAGAGATTTTGATGCGGTAATATTTGTGGGTGGTATGGGCGCAAGTCAGTATTGGAATGACGCAGTTAGCCACGCTTTGGCCGAGCAGGCGCTTGGTGCTGACCGGATTGTAGCCGCCATTTGTATTGCTCCAGTCACATTAGCTAATGCAGGCATCCTAAAAGGAAAACGCGCCACTGTCTGGCCATCGGAAGCAGAACAATTAAAGGCTAAAGGGGCAAACTATACGGGTAGGCCGGTAGAAAAAGACGGTAATATTATCACTGCCTCCGGCCCGGCTGCGGCAAGTGAATTTGGAGAAGAGGTTCTAAAGGCATTAACATTAAGATAGATAGGAGAATTGGCTATGTTTAGGACTATTTTAAAATCAAAGATACACAGGGCGCATGTTGTCGAGACAAATCTTTATTATGAGGGCAGCATAACTATTGATGCAAAAATCATGGAAAAAGCAGATATATTGCCGGGAGAAAAAGTCGAGGTTTTTAATATTAATAATGGTTTGCGTCTTGAGACTTATGCTATTAAAGGCAAGGCAGGTTCCGGCGTAATTTGTTTAAACGGCCCTTCGGCGCGCGGAGCCTGTGTTGGCGATAAAATAATTATTGTATCATACATGTTAGTAAATGACAAAGAGACCAAGGCACTAAGACCAAAAATAATAAAAGTCGATGAAAGAAACCGCATTAAAAATTAGATTATTTGGCGACCCCGTATTAAGAAAAAAGGCAAAAGCCGTTAATCAGGTAACAGAAGTCCACCGTAATATCTTAAGTGAGATGGCAAGGCTGATGTATGCTTCTTCCGGAATAGGTTTAGCTGCCCCGCAGGTCGGCATTAATGAAAGAATGATTGTGGCAGATATAGGTTCCGGTCTTTACAAATTGATAAATCCTAAAATCGTAAAGAAAGAGGGTCACCAGATTCTAGAGGAAGGATGCCTGAGCATCCCGGGGATTTGCATAAAGGTAAA